>NZ_JARDJI010000010.1:0-170640 GCF_039907765.1 Mesorhizobium sp. CC13
CGCGGGCCCTCGAGGTCCACCTCCATGATCTCGAGCGGCTTGCCTGCTCCAACGGCGACGGCGGCGCGGGTTTTCATCGTCTCACTCCCAATGTCTCGAATGCCGGACCTATGCCCGACGGATGTGTATTGAACTGGATCAGGCAGCCTTGGCCGGGCCGGCCGGGAACACGCCCGACATCACGGTGAAGCCCTTCAGGCGCTTGACGCGGTCGCACCAGCGGCGGATCGCCGGATAGTCCTGCCTGGGTATGCCGCCCTCTTCGGACAGCATGATGTAGGGGAAGCAGGCGATGTCGGCGATGGTCGGATGGGCGGCCGAGCAGATCCACTCCCGCCCCTCCTGCTCGCCGAACCAGAGATGCTCGTCGAGGATGCGGAACAGGCGATGGGCGCCGGCTCGCGCTGCCTCGACGTCGAGCTCGTAGAACAGCGCGTCGTGAAGGCGCGCCGCCGAGGCCGTGCCGGTGATTCCGTCGGCAAACGCCAGCCACTGGCTGATCTCGCCTAACAGTGCGGGATTATCACGCGGATACCAGGTGCCAGACGTGTCGTATTTCGAAGCGAGGTAGACGAGGATCGCCTGGGCGTCGCGCAACACCGTGCCATCGTCTTCAATCACGGGCAATTGCCCGAGCGGATTGATCTTGAGGAACGATTCCGACTTGTGCTCGCGGCCGGGGTAGAAGTCGATCGGCACCGTCTTCCAGTCGATGCCGAGCATGCTCATAAAAAGGCGCAGCTTGTAGCAGTTGCCCGACAGTTCGTAGTCGTAAAGCGTGATCATCGGGGGAAACTCCTAAAGGTCCAGCACCAGCCGCGCCGACTTGGCACGCGACACGCAAGTCATGATCTTGGTGCCGGACTTGCGCTCGGCATCGTTGAGGTAGACGTCCTGGTGGTCGGGCTCGCCTTCGATGACGGTCGCGAGACACGTGCCGCAGGCGCCCTGCTCGCAGGACGACGGCATGTCGATGCCGGCTTCGCGCATCACCTCGAGGATGGTCTTGCCCGAGGGCACCTTGAGGGTCACGCAGGAACGGGCCAGCGCCACCTCGAAGCTCGAGCTGTCGTCGATGACGTTGGTGTTCTTGAAGTATTCGAAATGCACCGCCGCTTCCGGCCAGCCGGCCTCGGCCGCCAGATGGCGCGCCGCCTCCAGCATCGGTCCCGGACCGCAGAGATAGAGATGCGTGTCGGGCCGGTAACCGGCGAGGATCTCGCGCAACTGCGCGCCGGTCTGTTCCGGCGTGAGCCCCAGATGCGGCTTGAGCGATGCGCCGAAGCCTGCGGTCTTCTCGGGGAAAGCCAGCTGAGCCTGGTTCTGGGCGAAATAATGCAGGTCGAAATTGAGGTTCTGGTTTTTGAGCGCCTGGGCCATCGCCAGGAGCGGCGTGATGCCGATGCCGCCGGCGACGAACACGGTCTTCACCGCGTCGCGGCGCAGCGGGAAATTGTTGCGCGGCTCCGAGATCGCCAGCACGTCGCCCTGGCGCACCGTCTCGTGCATGCAGGTCGAGCCGCCCTTGGAGTCGCGCTCGAGCTTGACGCCGATGACGTAGCTGTCGCTCTCGCCCGGACCGTTTGTGATCGAATATTGCCGGATCAGCCCGTTCGGCATGTGCACGTCGATATGGGCGCCCGGCTGGAACGTCGGCAACAGTCCCTTGATGGGCCTGAGCTCGAAGCCGGCGATGCCGTCGGCTGCCTGCCACTTCCTCGCCACCTCGACCCGCATCGTTGCCTTGCGGCCGTGCTTGGTCTCTTCGGGCATCTCGGCGAGTTCGGCCGAGACGCGTTCGATGACCGGTTCCAGCGGCGCCGGCGCCGGCTCAAGCGCGGCCTCGCGCTCGACGATGTCGCGCAGCTTCGACAGAAGGGCGTTGTGGTGATGGAGGACTGCCAGCCGGGCCTTGCCCTCGACCTTGCCGTCGAGCACGCCGCGGATCACCGAGCGGTTGGAATCGACCGGCTGGACGAAGAAGATGGCGAGCGTCGCGGCATCGTCATCCGTGGCACGCAGCGCGACCGAGAACTCCTTCGATGCCTCGACCGAGACCTTGGCGTCGCTGCCGTCGATCCGGCCGTTCGGCTGGAAGCGGTAGCCCTTGAGCCTGCCCGCGACCACGTCGGCCGGCGCGTTGACCGGGATGCCGCGCAGGGTGAGCAGTTCGCCCTCGGCGAGACCCGGCACTTCGGGCACTTCGCCCTGCGGCTCCTCGGCCGACCAGACCAGGCCGTAGCGCTCGACCGCCGCGAAGGTGCGGTTGGTGATGGTGCGCGCCGGCGCGTCGGCCGGGTGGGCGGGTATGTAGGTGCAGCCGGCGGTGCGGTTCGAATAGCGCCAGCCATGGTACTGGCACTTCAGTTCGCGGCCGTCATTGATGCCGATGGAGAGGCGCACGCCGCGATGCAGGCAGCGGTTCTCCCAGACGTTGATGTAGCCGTCGTCGGCGCGCCAGACGGCGAACTCGCGGCCGAGAAGCTGGCCATGGAAGACATGGCGGTGCGGCAGGTCGTAAGACGCGGCGATGGGATGCCATCTGGTCTTGGCGGTATCGAGCATTGTTGTCTCCAGAATTGGGTTTCGCGCGGCTCACGCTCAGGTAGCGGCGGGAATGACCCCGTAGGTCACGCCCTTCTGACTGAGCCAGCGGCGGTATGCGATGGCCGACTTGTCGGCACGGATGGGCGTTTCGGCGCGCGGATCGAGCGGCAGCCGCTTCGGGAACTGGTTCTCCAGGATCGGCTTGTCCTGCCCGAAGATCGTCTGCTGGAAGCGCTTGATGACCTTGTCCTCATTGTCCTCGTCGAGGATGCACAGCATCATGTGCGCCCGCACATGCTCCTGGTCGACAGGCTGCAGGAACACGGCGATCACATCGCGGCGGCTCTCGTCCATCGGGCTCGATTTGTAGAGCACCGAGCAATAGGGATGCGGCACGCGGTAGATGTAGTCGACGTCGGCGCCGCCGTCCGAGGTGGTCGAGGCCATCGGCTGGTAGAAGCGGCAGCGCGTCGCCAGGATCTCGTCGCGGTCGACCGAGATCTCGACGTCGTACTCCTTCACCTCCGTATGCGGTTCGGCGCCGAGGATGTCGGTGTGGACATAGGGGAAATGCCCCATGTCGAGGAAGTTCTCGATCGCCCGCGGCGCCGACACGTTGACGCCGACGGTCGCGGCGTTGAGCTTGCGGCGGTCGGCCTCGTCGAATTCCGGGATCGGGAACAGGTCGGCCGGTGGATTGCCGAGCGACGTCCAGATGTAGCCATAGGCAAGCTTCAGCGGCAGCTTTTCGGCTACCGTTGCAACGTCTACCGGGCTGCCCTCGGCAAGGTCGGCGCGGTCGCGCCAGACGGCGGCATTGCCCTTGCCATCGACTGCGTAGCTGAGGCGCTCCTCGAGCAGCACCGTGTCGGCGACGACCCCTGCCCGCACTTCGGCCAGGGCCGCCAGCGGGTGCCAGAGGTCGAGGATCACCTGATCCGTGCATCGCGTCTTGGTCATGTGCGGTTCCTTGTTGAGGGCGCGGCTCACATCCGCGCCGGTATCGCGCCGTAGGTGACCGACTTGTCGCGCAGCCAGCGCCGGTAGAGCACGGCGACGGCATCGGCCCGGATCGGCGTTTCGGCACGCGGATCGAGCGGCAGGCGCTTCGGCACCTGATTTTCGAGGATCGGCTTGTCCTGGGCGAAGATCAACTGCATGAAGCTGCGGATCCCCGCCTCGTCGATGCCGTCCTTGAGGTAGGTAAGGAAAGGATGGGCAACGCAATTGTCCTCGTCGACCGGCTGGACGAACAGGGTGATGACGTCGAGCCGGTGCTTCTGCACGGGATTGCTCTTGTAGAGCGCCACCGTATAGGGCCGGATCACCTTGTAGACGTAATCGACGACGAAGCCTTCCTTGGCCGTCGGCGATGCGACGGGCTGGTAGAACTTGCACTCGGTCGCCACCAGCTCGTCGGCGGCCGTCAGTTCGACCTTGTAGGGCGCGACCTCGGTATGCGGCTCGTCGCCCAGCCAGCCGGTGTGGACGAAGGGGAAATGCCCCATGTCCAGGAAGTTCTCGACCGCCCGCAGGCCCGAAACCCTGACGGCGATCGACCCGCCGGTGACCAGGTAGCGGTCGCCCTCCTCGGCTTCGGGCACGAAGACGATGTCGCGCTCCGGCTTACCGAGGCAGGCCCAGAGGAACCCGTAGCGCTTGGTCGAATTGACCACTTCGCCGGTGTCGTTGCGAACCACTTCCTTGTTGTAGCGGCCGCGGCAGTGAATGGTGAGATCGACCCCGAGAAGCCGGGTCTGGAACGGCGCGGCCGACGACAGGTTCGTCAGGTCCGCGACCACATGCCAATCGTTAAGAAGGACTCTGTCGCTACAAAGGGCTGCTTTGCTCATTGCAACCTCCCTGGCTAGCACTTCCCCATGAACCTAGCTCTGTTATGGCCTTATTGGAACCACAGGATTGGATATCAATCAATAAGAAATTGCATACCCAGACGAGAATTTTGATTGACAGGCGGAATTGATTGAATACCGATATGGAATTCGTAACCCGGGACAAATGGTGCCGCCGGCCCCATGCAAGCCGAGGCTGACCGCCAAGCAGGCCAAAGGCGCTGGCGGGGGAGGAAGTTGTCATGAGCAGCCGCTCGCAGGCGATTGCCGACATGTTGACCCGGGCGATCCTCGATCACCGGCTCGTGCCCGGCTGCAAGCTCGGCGAGCGCGAGCTGTCGGAGATATTCGACGTCAGCCGCATCGTCATCCGCCAGTCGCTGATCCGCCTCGCCGACGATGGCCTCGCCCAGATCGAGCGCAATCGCGGCGCCTTCGTCGCGCGTCCGAGCATGCAGGATGCGATGGAGATCTACGACGCCCTCACCCTGGTCGAACAGGGCGTGGCGGCCCAGCTCAGCGACCGTCTCGGCCCCGCCGGCTGGGCCGAGCTGCGCCAGCATGTCGAGCGCCAGCGCCAGGCCGTGGCCTCCGGCAACGACGCGCTCGCCGACGTGCTCGGCCAGGAATTCCACACCGTCTTCGTGCGGCTCAGCCGCAACAAGGTGATGCAGGAGATCCACGCCCAGCTCGTGCGCCGCACGACGCTGTTGCGCTCGCTGATCACCGCCGACTTCGACTATTGCAACCTGCTCGACGACCATGCGCGGGTGATCGAACTGCTCGAGAAGGGCCGGCTGAAGCAGGCCATGGAGCTGATCGACGCGCATCACCGGAGCGTCGTGCGCGGCTATATCATGGACAGGCAGGTGTTTCCGGAGCTGACGCCGCGCGAGGCGCTCGAGCCCTATCTGGACACCAAGGCCGGCGAGGCTCCGCAGCCTGCGCCAAGAAAAAAGACGGGAGACAACGGCAAGGCGAGGGCGCACGCCCACGACCACGCCGCTAAATAGACCCGGCAGACAAGCCGGGCGCCGCATCTACCAACAGAGGGTTACCACCATGCTCAATCTCACCAGACGCAAGTTTCTACATTATTCGGGGGCGGCAGGTGCCGCTCTCGCCACCGGCGGCCTGACCGGCGCCGCCCGCGCCCAGGAACCGCTCAAGATCGGGGTCGTCTACGTTTCCCCCATCGCCGAGATCGGCTGGACCAAACAACACAGCCTTGGCGTCGACGCCATCAAGCAGGAGTTCGGCGACAAGGTCGCCATCACGGTCATCGACAATATCTTCATGCCGCAGGACGCCGAGCGCGTGTTCCGCGAGCTCGCGGCCTCGGGCAACCAGCTGATCTTCGGCACCTCGTTCTCGCATGGCACGCCGATGCAGAAGGTCGCACCGCGCTTCCCCAAGGTCGCCTTCGAGCACTGCTCCGGCATCGTGCACCTCGCCAATCTCGGCACCTTCGAGGCCAAGTATTACGAAGGCACCTTCGTCGCCGGCGCCGCCGGCGCGCATATGAGCAAGTCGGGCAAGATCGGCTTCATCGGCGGCTTCCCGATCCCCGATATCGTCGGCCCGGCCAATGCGCTCCTGCTCGGCGCCCAGAGCGTCAAGCCCGACATTACCTGCAACGCCATCTTCCTCAATTCCTGGTTCGACCCGGGCAAGGAAAAGGAGGCGGCCAACACGTTGCTGTCGCAGGGCTGCGACGTCATCTGTTCGATGACCGACACCGCCACCGGCGTGCAGGTCGCGGGCGAGGGCGGCGCCTGGTCGATCGGCTATGCCAGCGACATGGCCAAGTTCGGCTCGGGCAAGCAGCTCACCGCCTTCACCCTCGACTGGTCGAGCGACTATCTGCGCGCCGCCAAGGGTGTTGCCGATGGCACCTGGAAGCCCGAGGCGCGCTGGGACGGTCTCGCCGGCGGCGTGGTCAAGATGGCGCCCTACAACGAGGCGATCCCCGCCGATGTGGTCGCCAAGCTCAAGCAGCTCGAGGCCGACATCGGCGCAGGCAAGGTCCACCCCTATTCCGGCGAGTTGAAGGACCAGGACGGCAACGTCAAGGTGGCCTCCGGAACGGTGCTCGCGGATGCCGACATCCGCGGCATGAACTGGTTCGTCAAGGGCATGATCGGCAAGCTCGGCTGACCGATCGCCCTGCAATCGTACCCGCCGGGGCGGAAATCCGTCCCGGCGGACTGCGGCTGCGCTCCGTCCAACCCAAACGGCAGGACCGGCTATGACCCCGCGCCTAGAACTGCGCAACATCACCAAGAGCTATCCCGGCATCGTTGCGAATGACGACATCTCCATGTCGATCATGCCCGGGGAAATCCACGCCGTGCTCGGCGAGAACGGCGCCGGCAAATCGACGCTGATGAAAATCATCTACGGCGCCGCCCAGGCCGATTCCGGCGAAATCTGGTGCGACGGCAAGCCGATCGAGGCGCACAATCCCGCAAGCTCGCGGGCGCTCGGCATCGAGATGGTCTACCAGCATTTCGCGCTGTTCGAGTCCGTCACCGTGGTCGAGAACATCGCACTGTCCGTATCGAGCACCTTCGACCTCGACACCCTCGCCCGCCAGATCACCGAGCTGTCCAACCGCTACGGCATGCCGATCGACCCGCACCGCCGCGTCCACGACCTGTCGGTCGGCGAACGCCAGCGCGTCGAGATCGTGCGCTGCCTGCTGCAGGCGCCGAAGCTGCTGATCCTCGACGAGCCGACCTCCGTGCTGACGCCGCAGGCGGTGGTGAAGCTGTTCGAGACGCTGCGACAGCTCGCTGCCGAGGGCTGCTCGATCGTCTATATCAGCCACAAGCTCGACGAGGTGCAGGAACTCTGCGACTCGGCCACCGTGCTGCGCAACGGCAAGGTGACCGGCACGGCAAAACCCAAGGAGAGCACCTCGCTCGAACTCGCCCGCATGATGGTCGGCTCCAAGCTGCCCGAAATGCATGTCAGCGCGTCTGTGCCGAGCGACAAGCCTGTGCTCGCGGTGCGCGGGCTGAGTGCCCCCGCCCGCGACAAATACGGCGTCGAGCTCAAGAACGTGTCGTTCGAGGTTCGCGGCGGCGAGATCGTCGGCCTCGCCGGCGTCTCCGGCAACGGCCAGGCCGAGCTGATCGCGCTGCTCAGCGGCGAGCGCACGCATTCCAATGCCCTGGCAGTCCATATCGGCGGCAAGGCGGCCGCCCATCTCAACGCCAGCGAACGGCGCAAGCTCGGCATGGCCTTCGTGCCGGAGGAACGGCTCGGCCGCGGCGCCGTGCCGCCGCATGCCCTGTGGGAGAATGCGGTGCTGACCGCCAATCGCCATGGCGGGCTCGTGCGCCACGGCATGGTCGACCGCACCAAGGCGACCGGCTTCGCCCGCGGCATCATCGAGCGCTTCAAGGTCAAGGCCAACGGTCCGCAAGCGAGTGCCCAGAGCCTGTCCGGCGGCAACCTTCAGAAGTTCATCGTCGGCCGCGAGATCGCGCTGCAGCCCAAGCTGTTCCTCGTGGCGCAACCGACCTGGGGCGTCGACGTCGGCGCTGCCGCCTTCATCCGCCAGACCATCGTCGATCTCAGCCGCGCCGGCGCCGCCGTCCTGGTGGTATCGGAGGAACTCGACGAGCTGTTCGAGATCTGCGACCGGCTGCTCGTCATCTGCCAGGGCCAGGTGTCGCCACCGCTGATCAGGACAAACACCAACCGCGAGGAAATCGGCCTGCTGATGACCAGGGTCGACCGCGGCAACGGAACGAACGGGAGAGGCGAAGTTGCGGTACAGGATTGAACAGAGGCCGGAACCATCCGCCTCGATGCGCATCGCCGCCCCGGTGATCGCCACGATACTCACGCTGTTCGTCGGCTCGCTGATGTTCGCCGGATTGGGCTATGACCCGGCGACGACGCTGCAGGCGTTCTTCATCACCCCGGTCAATTCGATCAACGGCCTGTCGGAGCTTCTGCTCAAGGCCTCGCCGCTGATCCTCATTGCCTGCGGCCTTGCCGTCGGCTTCCGCGCCAATGTCTGGAACATCGGCGCCGAGGGCCAGCTCGTCATCGGCGCCATCGCCGCCTGCGGCGTCGGCCTGTTCTATCCCAATCCGGAAAGCCCGATCCTTCTGCCGCTGATGTTCCTGGCGGGTGCCGCCGCCGGCATGGCCTGGGCCGCCATCCCCGCCTTCCTCAGGGCGCGGATGAACACCAACGAGATCCTGGTCACGCTGATGCTGACCTACATCGCCACACTCTTCCTGTCGTGGCTGGTGCACGGGCCATGGCGCGACCCCGCGGGCTTCAACTATCCGCAAACGGCGCTGCTGCCGGCGGCCGCCATGTTCGAGCCTTTCGACTATGCCTACCGCATCAACGGCTCGGTGTTCATCACCGTGGCGGCCGTCGTGCTGATGTGGCTGTTCACCGACCGCAGCTTCCTCGGCTACAAGATGAAGGTTTCGGGCGCTGCCCCGCTCGCCGCCCGCTATGCCGGCTTCCGCGAGAGCTCGGCGGTGTGGACCGGCCTGCTTGCAGGTGGAGCCGCCGCCGGCATCGCCGGCATGGCCGAGGTCGCCGGCCCGCTCGGGCAGCTGTCGCCGCAGATCTCGCCCGGCTATGGCTTTGCCGCGATCATCGTCGCCTTCATCGGCCGGCTCAATGCCTTCGGCATCGTGCTCGGCGGGCTGCTGATGTCGCTCCTGTTTCTCGGCGGCGAGGCGGTTCAGATGAACCTCGGCCTGTCGTCGTCGCTGACCCGCATCTTCCAGGGCATCCTGCTGTTCTTCCTGCTCGCCGCCGACTTCTTCATCTTCTACCGGCTTCGCCGCATTCCGGAGCACGCCTGATGGATCTCTTCATCGCCATCTTCACCGGCACGATCATCGCAGCAACGCCGCTGATCTTCGCCGCCCTCGGCGAGCTCGTCGTCGAAAAGTCCGGCGTCCTCAACCTCGGCATCGAGGGCATGATGCTGATGGGCGCCGCATTCGCCTTCTGGGCCGTCATCGCCGGCCTGCCGATGCCGGTCGCCATCCTCGCCGGCGCGCTCGGCGGGGCCGCCGCCTCGCTGCTCTTCGGCGTGCTGGCGCTCACCTTCCTGACCAACCAGTACGCGGCGGGCCTCGCGCTCGCCATCTTCGGCTCGGGCGTTTCGGCCTTCCTCGGCCGCGGCTTCGGCTCGGCCCCGATCGACGCGCTGGACCGGGTCAGCATCCCGGTCCTGTCGGACATTCCGGTCATCGGACCTATGTTCTTCCGCTTCGACCCGATGGTCTATTTCGCCATCCTGATGTTTGTCGTCATCAGCTGGTTCCTGTACCGCACCAAGGGCGGGCTGATCCTGCGCACCATCGGCGAGTCGCCCGAGACCTCGCACGCCATCGGCTATCCGGTGATCCGCATCCGCTACCTCGCCGTGATGTTCGGCGGGCTGATGGCGGGGCTGGCCGGTGCCTATCTGTCGGTCGCCTACACGCCGCTGTGGGTCGAGAACATGACCGCCGGCAAGGGCTGGATCTCGCTGGCCCTGGTGGTCTTCGCCACCTGGCGGCCGCTGCGCGTGCTGCTCGGCGCCTGGCTGTTCGGCGGCATGACCATCCTGCAGCTGCAGGGCCAGGCGCTGGGGCTGGCGGTTCCCTCCGAACTGCTCTCCGCCCTGCCGTACCTCGCCACCATTGTCGTGCTGGTCATCATCTCGCAGAACCGCCAGATGCTGGCGCTGCACTTCCCGGCCTCGCTGGCAAAGCCGTTCCGGCCTGCGACGTGAGACCAGGAGCCACCAGGCAACGAAAAGCGGCCGGGCAATGCCCGGCCGTTGTATCTACGACGCGCTCATAAGGCTTTCGGTCAGCGCGTGTGGCAGGCCAGGATGGCATCGCGGTCGAGATAGCCGATCACGGTACCGTCCGGCGCCCTGACGTCCAGGCCCGGGAGATTGCTATCGAGGATGCACGCCAGCGCGACATGCAGGTTGGCGTCCGGCGCGATCGGGGTCCCCTCGGCACTTGAGCGCGGCGCCGTCATCACGCTGGCGACATTGATCAGGCTGAGCCGCTTGATCGTCCGGTCCGGCCCGAGGAAGTTCTTGACGAACTCGTTGGCCGGATTGGCAAGGATCGCCTCGGGGCTGTCGTATTGCAGCAACTGGCCGTCGCGCATGATCGCGACCCGGTCGCCCATCTTGATCGCCTCGTCGATGTCGTGCGTCACGATCACGACGGTCTTGCTGACCTTCTTCAGGATCTGCCGGAACTCGTCCTGCAGGCGGACGCGGGTGATCGGGTCGATGGCGCCGAACGGTTCGTCCATCAGCATGATCGCCGGATCGGCCGCCAGGGCCCGGGCGAAGCCGACGCGCTGCCGCTGGCCGCCCGAGAGCTCGTGCGGCAGGCGGTTGCGCATAACGGCCGGATCGAGGCTGACGAGTTCGAGCAGCTCGTCGATGCGGCGATCGGTCTTCGCCTTGTCCCAGCCCAGCAGGCGCGGCACCGTGGCGATGTTGCGGGCGATCGTCATGTGCGGGAACAGGCCGACCTGCTGGATGACGTAGCCGATGGTCCGGCGCAGCTGCTTGGGGTCGGCATTGGCAACGTCGTTGCCGTTCACGACAACCCGTCCGCGGGTCGGGGTTTCCAGGCAGTTGATCATCCGCATGGTGGTCGTCTTGCCGCAGCCCGACGGGCCGATCATGGCGACGGTCGTGCCCTCTTCGATGTGAAGGTCGAGATTGTCCACTGCCGGGCGATTGCTGCCGGCAAAGTTCTTGGTCACACGTTCAATTCGTATCATCTCAAATATCCGTAATCCGCTGTCAGCGCCGGTAGGAAACGCTGCGTTCGAGCCAGGCGAACGCCAGCTCCGCAAAGATCGCGAGAAACGCGATCGGAATGGCCCCCACGAGGAGACGCGGCATGTCCATGATGGCAATGCCGGCGTTGATGAAGTCGCCGAGACCGCCTCCGCCGATGAAGGATGCAAGGGCGGCACCGCCGATGACCTGGATGGCCGCCGTGCGGACGCCGGAGAGGATCGAGGGGACGGCCAGCGGCAACTCGATCTGCCAGAGGATCTCCGCCCGTCCCATGCCCATGCCGTTGGCGGCGTCGAGGACGGCCGGGTCGACTTCGCGTATGCCGATAATGGTGTTGAGCAGCAATGGCGGGACGGCCAGCACGACGAGCGCGATCACCGATGGCCAGAGCCCGATGCCCATGATCGGCATGGCCGCCGCCAGGATGGCAAGACTCGGGATCGAGCGCGCGGCGCCGGCGACGTTGATCGTCACGAACGCCGACCGGGGCGACCGCGCCACGGCAATCCCCACGGGAAGGGCGATGGCCAGCGCGATGCCAAGCGAAATCAGGCTCATCACCATGTGCCGGTTGAAGGCACTGGTGAATGTGCCGAGATTTGCGGCGATCCACTGAAAGGCTTCGACGACGATCATCAGGCTTGCCTCCCGTTGCGGCGGCGAAGCGCCTTTTCCAGCGAAGTCAGGAGAAAATCCGCGGACAGCGCCAGGACCGAGGTCATGAGGCCGCCGGCGATGATCTTCTCGGGGAAGCGCTGGTCGATACCCTGGAAGATGATGACGCCGAGGCCGCCGGCATTGATGTAGGCGGCGACCGTGGCGATGCCGATGACCGTCACCACGGCGATGCGGATTCCGCCGACGATGTACGGCATCGCCAGCGGCAACTCGACCTCCCAGATCCGGCGCGCGGTCCCGTAGCCCATGCCGTGCGCCGCCTCGAGGATTTCATGCGGGATCGACTGGAAGCCCGTTCCGATGTTGCGGACCAGGATCATCAGCGAATAGGCGGCGAGACCCAGGATCGCCGGTGCCGCCCCGATGCCCATCATGGGGATGAGCAGCGCGAACAAGGCGAGGCTGGGAATGGCGAAAAGGATGCTCGTCACGAGAATGATGGTGGTGAAGGACTTCGGACGCCTGGCTGCCCAGATGCCGACGGCAAGCGAAATCACCAAAGCGATCCCCACCGAGGAGAAGACCAGATACAAATGCTCCATCAATGCTTCGAAGAGCCGGGGGATGTTCTTTGGAACCCAAGTCAAAACGTTGCTCCTACCTGTCGGGCGTCTGGGTAGACCCGCCCGTTACCTCTGCCGTATCACTATCACGGCCCGTGCCGCATGCTCCTGGCGTCACCATGCCGCAAGCCTCCGGTCGACCGCTTCCGCCCGCTCGGCAAGGATCCCGTAGTCGGCTACGTCGGGAAGCGCGAACCGCGCCAGCCCGAGTTGATGCAGCAGCGCCCGCCCGTCCTCGCGCTCATGGGCCCACAGCAGCGCCTGCCGCAGGGCGGACACCATTTCGGCCGGCGTCCCGGGCGACGCGACCAGCGGCGGACAGGGCGTCGGTTCCGTCGTGGCCACGACCCGCAGTCCCGCGACCGCATCCGGCTCGTACATGGCCATGAGCTCGTAGGCGTAGGCGTCGATGGCGCCGACCTCGATGCGCCCGCTGCGCAGCGCGTCCACGACGCCGGTGGGGTTGAGCAACGGTCCGACGGTGCGCCGCACGGGCGCCTTTCCGGACAGGAGATCGGCAAGGAAGCCGCGCGGCGCGTTGTAGCCGGATTGGGAATCCCGCACCGTCCAGCCCCAGGTCGCATCCGCCAGCCCCGAGGCCGACTTTATCGGACTGTCGGCGGCCACCACGATATGGCTGGCATAGTAGGGCCGGCCGCCGGCCCAGGACGCCTGCGCCACGGGTGCTGCCAGGATCGTGGGGCGCTCCGCATCCCACCAGCGCGACAGCGGATAGCCGCACATGAACACGGCCCCCATGTCGGCCCGTTCCCAAAGTTCGGACAGCGGCGCGGGCGAGGCGTGGGCGACGATGTCGAGCGGCACGCCCGCTTGGCCGCTCAGCCACGCGAACAGGTCGTCCCAGCGGGCGCGGACGCCCGCCGAGACATTGTACATTCGCGAACAGGCGATGAGTTTGGCGTCGCTCATGATCGGGTCAGGCAAAACGGAGTTTCTGGCCGACATTCATGCGCTGCGCCTTGGCGACGATCGCGGCGCCCAGGGCCACGTCCGTGCTGCTCAACCCGCGATGCCAGAACAGGATCGTCTCGTCGTCACTCTCGCGGCCCGGCTTGGCGCCGCAGACGATCTCGCCCATCTCGGCGTGCAGAGTCTCCAGCGTCACCTTGCCCTCGTCGACATGGCGGCGCAGCGCGCCGAAGGGGCGTCCCGGCTGGCACTGGCCCCAGTCATCGACGACGACTTTGTCCATGATGTCGGTGAGATCGAACTCCAGCGCGCTCATCGTCCCGTAGGGAACCACGAAGGCGCCCTTCTTCACCCAGCTGGTCTTGAACAGCGGCGCGGGCTCGGGCAGGCGGCTGGCCTCGACCATGATGTCGGCACCCTTCAGGCAGTCTTCCCAGTTGTCGGTCACGATGATCTTCTTGCCGAGGTCCTTCGACAGGCGGGCAGCGAAGCTCTCGCGGCTCTCGGGGCGGCGCGAATGCACCCGGATCTCGTCGAAGTCGAACAGATGGTCGAGCAGGCGGATGTTCCAGTAGGAGGTGCCCCGGGCGCCGACATGGCCCAGGATCTTGCTGTCCTTGCGCGCCAGGTGCTTGGCGCCGAGCGCGGTGATCGCACCGGTGCGCATGTCGGTGATGGCCGTGGCGTCGATGATGGCCTTGGGCACGCCGGTGCGCGGATCGAACAGGTTCAGGACCGCGAGTTCCGAGGGCAGGCCGACCTTGTAGTTGTCGACGAAATCGCCGACCACCTTCACGCCGGCGAAGTCGAGCGGCTTGACGTAGCCCCTGAGCACGTTGAAATGCCCCTTGTCGGAGCTTTCCGGAACGAGATGAACCCTGGGCTCGATCACCGTCTCGCCGCGCCCCTGGGCGGCCAGCGCTTCCGACACCGCTTCGAGGATTTCGTCGTTGGTCAGTTGCAGCGCCTTGGTGTCCAGGGCGTTGATGTAGTCGATCCAGATTTCCTGCATGTCCTGTCTCTTCATTTCAGTTCGAATGGAACTTTGGGCTCCATGCCATCCCGGGCGAAGCCGGGAAGGCGGATCGGAATGCTGCCGTCATGCCGGGGCGCAGCCCAAGGGAGGGCCGTTGCCGGGCCGGTCGAGGACGACCCGACCCGGAGATCGCCCGGCTTTCGCTTGTCGGTGCGGCGCGCCATCTCCGGCCGGGGACCTGTCCCGGCCGGAAGAGTGACCATGGCCTAGTCGAGCAGGCCCTTGTCCTTCAGGAAGGACACGGCGACGTCGCGAGGCTCCTCGCGGTCGTTCTCGACGCGGGCGTTGAGGGCGCGCATGGTGGCGTTGTCGAGTTTCGGGCCGATGGCTTCGAGCAGTTCCGCGATCTTGGGATTGGCGTCGAGCGTCTGCTGGCGCACGACCGGGGCGACGTAATAGGGCGGGAACAGCCCCTTGTCGTCTTCCAGCGCAACCAGGTTCTGCTGCTCGATCTGCCAGTCGGTCGCCGAGCCGTTCGACGCATCGATGTCCTTCTGCTGAAGCGCATCGTAGCGCAGGCCGAGCTTGGCGAACTGCTTGAACTCCTTGAATTCCGCGCCATAGACCCGCTTGAGGCCGGGCAGGCCGTCCTTGCGGTCGGGGAATTCCGGCCCGCCGCCGAAGACCATCTCGCCGGAGACCTTGGCGAGATCGGAAAGGCTCTTGAGGTTGTTCTCCTGCGCCGTTTCGCCCCGCACCACGATGACGTAGCCGTTGTTGATGCCGGTGGGCTTCAGCCAGTTGAGCTTGAACTCCTTGGCATAGAAATCCTTGACCTGGTCATAGACCTTCTGCGCGTCGGTCGACGCCTCGCCCTTGACGACCGCCGACAGCGCGGTGCCGGTGTATTCCGGATAGAGATCGATCTGGCCGGTCGTCAGTGCCTGGTGAGCGATCAGGGTTCCGCCGAGGTTGATCTTGCGCTCCACCTCGAAGCCGGCGTTCTCCAGCAGGGCCGCATACATTTCGGCCAGGATGAACTGCTCGGTGAAGTTCTTGCTGCCGACCTTGATCGGTTCCGCCGCAGCCGGCTGAAGCGTCGCAGCGGCAATCGCGATGGTTGCGGCAATGGCTTTCGTGGTCCACGTTTTCATTATCATTTCCTCCATTGATAGTGATTGTCGGTTGAATGGCTGTCGGATCGGTTCGATGGCTTGGTTGGGTTCGGTCCTTCGTCGTTCGGCACGGGTTGGAAGTGCGGGATCAGCCTCTCGTCACCGGGGCGGAAAGCGCGATCGCGTCGGCAAGGCGCATGAAGTCCGGCCCTTGCGCCCGGTCCTCTCCGAGCGGCTCGACCAGGCTGCGGACAAAGCGGTAGGCGGCGCCCGACCCTGACCCCATCTGGTCCGGCAGGCCCCTGATATCCATCGCCTGGGCGGAGGCGATGAGTTCGATCGCCACCAGGTAGCGCAGCCGCTCGACGATCTCCGCGGTCTTGGCCAGCACCCGCGGCGCCATCGAAGCCTGGTCCTCCACCCCGTCGGCAACGGGTATGGGGGTGAGGGAGACCGGTGCGGCGAGGTGGCGGATTTCCGCCTCCAGGGCCGAAACCGTCTTCTGGACGGTGGCGAAGCCGGCGCGATTCTGGCCCATCGTGGTGAGGAAGCGGGGGAGGTCCGACATGCCGGGCGACATGATCTTCATCGTCCGGTAGGCCGTCGCGGCGGCGCAATGCGCCAGCGCCTGCCCCAGACGCTCCCAGGCGAGCACGAAGGCCGTCAGGTCGAAATTGGCATGCGACAGGATGAGCCCCTCCGAGGCCAGCACCACGGGATTGTCGCCCGAGCTGGACAGCTCGATCAGCGTTGCTTCCCGAGCCTCGGCGACCGCATGCGAAAACGCGCCCCACACCTGCGGTGCGCAGCGATAGCTCAGCGGGTCCTGCAGGCGCCGCGCGGCGCCCTCTTCGAGAAGCGAGCTTCCCGCCAGGATCTCGCGCAGCCGCGCCGCCACGGCACGCTGGCCGAAGGCGGGACGCGCCGCGAGCGCGCGGTCGTCGAAGGCGGTCGTGTTGGCACGGAAGGCTTCGAAGTTGAGCGCGACAGACAGCAGCGACCAGTCGAACAGGCGGTCGATGTCGTGGACGAGCAGGCAGGCCTGCGACACTGAGAGGCTATTGGCGACGACGAGCGCATGGCCGTCCTTCGGCCCGAGATCGAGCGGCTCCAGCCCGGCCCTTTTCAGCGCTTCCAGGGCAGGCATAACCTCGCCGCCGAACTCGGCCTCGCCGTAGCCGAGAAGCGCCCGCCCCATATGCGCGAGCGGCGCGAGGTCGGCGGCGCCGATCGAGCCGAGCGACGGAACCACCGGATGGAACCCGGCGTTCAGCGCAGCGGCCATCGACTTGACGATGCGCGGCGAGACGCCCGAGCCGCCCGCCGCCATGCCGGCGAGCCTGACTGCCATCATCGCCCTGACTGCTTCGCGCGGCAGCGCTGCCCCGACCCCGACGGCGCGCGCCTGCGGCACCCTGATCTGGAAGGTGACGAGGTCGTCGGCCGCGAGCCGCGTGTCCACACCGGCGCCGAGCCCGGTCGTCAGGCCATAGGCAGGCAGGTTGAGTTCCGCATAGCGGTCGACGACCGCGCGGGCCGCGACGACGCGCTGCTCGACTTCCGGCGAGATTTCGATGCGTGCATCGGCGCGCGCTATGGCGACGATGTCCTCGATCGTCGCCGGAGGGGTCTTCAACACCACGGTTGCGGGCGCGTTGGTCATGCTGTCATTGCTTTCTGCCGGACGCCGGTGCCGTCCGTCTTCGTTGGCTTGGGCGTCGAGGCGAAGCTTCTCGGCCGGATAGGGGAATTGCCTGGTCATGCGAGCCTCGCCACGCCGTTGTCGAGAACAGTCACGCCCCGCGCCGGGGCGGTGCACCGGAAGCGGATGTCCTGGCCGATGCGCCACATCTGGACTTCCAAAGTGTCCCCCGGAAACGCCGGTGCGCTGAAGCGGGCGGCAAGCCCGCCGAGCCCGGCAAGGCCCGACGTTGTCGCCATCCGCGAGATCGCGTAGCCGGCATGTCCGAAGGTGCACAGCCCGTGCAGGATGGGTCGGCGGAACCCGCCTTTTTCGGCCGCCGCCGGATCGACATGCAGGGGATTGAGATCGCCGTTCAGCCGGTAGAGCAGTGCCGCATCCTCGGCGAGGACCAGCTGGAGCGTGGCATCGGGCGACCCGTTCGGAACCGGCGGAAGCGGCTCGGGCGGCCTGCCTGCGGAGCCGCAGCCGCCGTCGCCACGGCAGGCGTTGGTCTGCACGATCGATGCCACCGGCTCGCCGGTCGCCTCGACCGAGACCACACGTTCGAATGCGGCGAACATGCCCTTGCCGACGCCGCGATCGACGACCGACAGGCTGCGCGAACGCGACACCAGCGGCGTATCGAGCGGCATCGGGCGATGCACGGTCAGGCGATGCTCCGCATGCACTACCCGGCTCCAGTCGACGCCCACCCGCTTCATCCACGGGCCCGAATGCGCCACGACATTGGCGAGCGTCGGCGCAGGCACGAGGTCCGCTTCGTAGAGATACCGCAAGTGCGACGGATCCAGCGGCTCCGTGCCGTATCCCACCGAAAGGGCATAGAGGATCGCATCCCTGGCCGCGACCGTCTGGCGGGTTTCGGGGATGGAGAAATCCAGGATCGAGGTGGCGGGAAGGCTCACGAACCGCCTCCCGTGCACGCCGCCTTCTTGCGCACGCCGCCGCCCAGCCGCACTCCGCCATCGACCGAAAGCAGTTCGCCGGTGATGAAGTCGGCGCCCTCGACCAGCCAGACCACCGCGCCGGCGACATCTTCCGGCGTGGCGACACGGCCCAGCGGCGCTGTGTCGGAAAACCGCTGTGCGAGCGCCGCATAGGCATCGGTGCCGAGCGTCTGGCGCATCCAGCGCGTGTCGATCACACCCGGGCAAACCGCGTTGACCCGGATGTCCGGTCCGCAGGTGCGCGCCAGCGCCATGGTCAGGGCGTTGAGCGCTCCCTTCGACGCCGTATAGGCGAGCGAACTGCCGCCGCCGGTGAAGGCCACGTTGGAGGAAACGTTGACGATGGCGCCGCCGCCGTTTGTTCGCATCGCCGGAATCGCCGCCCTGCACATCTGGTAGGCGCCGATGACGTTGACCGAGAACACGTCCTGGAAATCGCGCGCCGACAGGGTCTCCAGATCGAACGGATCCGACTTCACCGTCATGGCGGCGTTGTTGACCAGCGCGTCGAGGCGGCCCCAGCGATCGACGACCGCGCCGACCATCGCCCGGCAGGCGCCGTCGTCGGCGACGTCGCCCTGGACCACGATGACCTCGACGCCCAGCGCCCGGCAGGCATCGGCGGTCTCGTCGGCTTCCGCCTTGCTGCGATTGTAGTTGACCGCGACGCGCGCGCCCCGTTCGGCGAACTGCCGGACGCAGGCCGCGCCGACGCCGGTGGCCGAACCCGTGACGATGACCGCTGCCTCGCGAATGTTCATGCGGCGAAATCCTTCATTGCACCCGGCGCATAGAGGCGGGCATCCATGGTGACGAGGTGATCGGCGATCGCGACGCCTTCCGGCAGCCGTTCGATGACGTGCTTGCGGACGTCGATGCCGGGCGCGACTTCGGTGAGCGTGAGCCGGCCGCCCAGCACCCTGAACACGGCCCGTTCCGTCACCACGATCTGGTCCTGCCCGGCAGGCGCGAAGGCCGGATCGGAGCTGACCTGCGCCACCCGGGCGACGATCTTGCACAGCCGCCCGTCGCTGGCGATGTCGAGCCTGCCGTGGCGTATGTCGATTGCCGCGCCACCGGTCGAGAACGACCCGACATAGACGATCCGGCGCGCGGTCTGGGAGATGTTGGTGAAGCCGCCGACGCCGACGATCGACCTGCCGAAGCGGCTGACATTGACCGCGCCGCGCACGTCCACCTCGGCCATCCCGAGGAAGGCGATGTCGAGGCCGCCGCCGTCGTAGAAGTCGAACTGCGATGCCTGCGGGATGATCGACGAAGGGTTGATCGCCGCGCCGAATGACAGCTCCTCGGCGGGAACGCCCCCGATGACGCCGGATTCGATCGTCACCGTATAGCCGTCGAGGCTCTCTTCGCTGGCGATGCGGCCGATGCCGGCCGGGATGCCGATGCCGAGATTGATGACCGGGCGGTCGAGCCCGAGGAGTTCCTGGAACGCGCGGCGCTGGATGACCTTGTCGACCGACAGCGGCAGCGGTTCGAGGCTGCCTGAGGCGGCTTGCAGCCGGCCGGTGTAGGACGCATTGTCGGCCTCCCCGAAGCTGATCCCGTGCTGGGCGGGATCCTGGCAGACGACCACATAGTCGACCAGGGCGCCGGGAATGCGCACGTCGCCGGGCGCCAGCGACCCGCGCCGCGCAAGTTGCTTGACCTGTACGATGACGATGCCGCCGGAGTTGCGCCCCGCCTGCGCCATCGCCAGCACATCGAGCGGAAAGGCTTCGTCCTCGAGCGTGATGTTGCCGTCCTCGTCGGCCGTCGTGCCCCGCAGCAGCACGCAATCGAGCGGCATGGTCGGATAGAGCAGCCAGTCGCGGCCGCGCAGCGAGACGCGCTCGACGATCGCTTCGGCGGTCGAGGCGTTCATCCGCCCGCCGCCGTTGACCGGGTCCATGAACGAGCCGAGGCCGATATGGGTGATGACGCCCGGCTGGCCCGCGGCAATCGCCCGATACAGCTGGGCGATGACACCCTGGGGCCAGCAATAGGCTTCGATCTTCTCCTCGAGGGCGAGGTTGCCGAGCCGCGGCGTGCCGCGCCAGCCGCCGGCGATGACGCGCTTCACCAGCCCTTCATGACCGAAATGGCCCATGCCGCGGGTCTTGCGGTCGCCGGTGCTGGCGGCAAAAAGCAGGGTCAGGTCGCGAGGTCCGGCTTCGGCGAGGAACCTGTCCTCGACCGCGGCGGTAATCGCTTCGGGATGGCAGCATCCTCCGAACCCGGAGACAGCAACGGTCATCCCGTCGCGCAGCCGATCGGCTGCCTCACGGGCAGTTATGATACGCATCGGTTCCCCTGGAATTCTTCTAATATGTATAGACAAGCACAGGTTCCGACCCTTGAGAAGTCCCTATGACCTAAGGTCGATGTGTATATGTTTTGGGATATCCCAAAATCCGCGATTCGGCGTAGAATACCTATCCTCCCGATCTGCGCCTTTTCTGCTTACGAAGCAAAATCAATAACTTAATCGACGGCATCGAGTTGCGCACCTTCAGCCTGCGTTGCAATCGGATGTCTTGCTTCGAATGCCTTATGCGGCTCGCATGGGCGCTTTACAGTGCGGCAGGAAGCCACCGACCTTCGCGATGAGACCGGGCTCAATCCGGTGTCACAGACGCCTCGTCTTCCGACATCGGGAGGCCTCTCGCATCTGTACTGCGCAAAGCAACCTTGTCAGCGCCGGGGCATCGCTTCGGTGCCGGTGGCCGGCTTCGTCGCCCCGTCGGCAACGATCAGTTCGCGAAACGCTTCGCTCGCCCGCGTACGATGTCTTTCACGATGGCGGATGAGGCTAAAGGCGCGCGACGGCAGCTCGAGCGGCATGATGACCAGCCTTCCGGCGCTCACGCCCGCCTGCGCCACGGTCTCGGAGACTGCCGTAGCGAACTGCCCGGCCTCGACCGCCGCGCAGATCGCTTCGTTGGACGGCAGCTCGATGGCGATGCGCAGGTCGTCGGGGCTCGGCCCGCAGCCCCGCAATGCCCCCTCGAAGCTGGACCGCGTGCCGGACCCCGGTTCGCGCAGCACCCACTCGGTCTGGCTCAGATCCTGGGGCAGGACCGGCGGTCGCTTCGTCCAGGGATGTTCGCGCCCGACGACGATGACGAGGCGATCGGTCGCGATCAGTTCGACCGACACCGACGGCTCGTCGATGGTGCCTTCGATGAAGCCGAGATCGGCCGCGCCCGCCATCACCGCCCTGGTGCATTGCGCCGTGTTGCCGACCTCCAGCCTCAGGTCGATCTGCGGATAGCGGGCGTAGAAGCGGACGAGCAGGCGGGGCAGCCAGTAGCTGGCGATCGTCTGGCTGGCGAACACGGTGAGCGTGCCGCGCCTGATGCCGCTGAGGTCCGCCATCGCCGTCTCGGCGGCCCGCACCCGGGCGAGAATGACCTTTGCCTCCTCGGCAAGTGCCTTGCCCGCCTCGGTCAGTTCGATCCGGCGGCCGACCCGATGGAACAGCTTGACGTCGTGCCGGGTCTCCAGCGCATTGATCGCCCCGCTCACCGTCGACTGCGTCAGGTTCAGCGCTTCCGCCGCGCGCGTCACATGTTCCCGTTCCGCCACCGCGAGGAATATCCGAAGCTGGTCAAGCGTCACGTCGCGCCTCTTTGCCTATCCATTCGCCTGCCGTTTCATCGCCCGGCTTCGACGAGCCGCCTCGATCACGGCGCCATGTTGACGAGCAGCAGGCCTACGACGGCAATGAACAAAGAGGCAATGGCCGAGAGAAGCAAGGGCCGGAAACCGCGTTGTCTGAGCTTGGTGAAGTTCGTGCCCAGCCCGAGCGCGCCCATGGCGGCCGTCAGCAGCACGGGCGTGGCCGACACGATCGGCGCCCGGACCTGCTCGGGCACCAGGCCGGAACTGTTGAGCAGCGCGAGCAGCAGGAAGCCGATGATGAAGAACGGCACCATCTGCACCGCAGCCTGGCGGCTCGAGCGTTCGCTTGCGGGCCGCGCCACGAAAACGGCGAGGCCGATGACCAGCGGCGCCAGCATCATCACGCGTGCGAGCTTTGCCACGACGGCGGTCTGACCGGCCACCTCGCCGCCCTGGAACCCGGCCCCCACCACCTGCGCGACCTCGTGAACCGAAAGGCCGATCCACAGGCCGTAGGACTGCGGGCCGAGGTCGAGGATGGCCTGCATGAAAGGATAGAGGAACATCGCGATCGTGCCGAACAACGTGATGCACGCGACCGCATAGGATACGTCCGCGTCGTCGGCCCGGGTGACCGCGTTGGCGCCTGCGATGGCGGAGGCGCCGCAGACCGAGGTGCCGGCCGCGAGCAGCAGGCCGAGCCTGCGATCGACACCCAGCATCCGGCCTGCCCAGATGGTGAAGAAGAAGGTCAACAGCAGGGCCGCAGCGGCATAGGCCAGCCCCCGCATCCCGATCCCAGCCAGTTGCCCGAATGTCAGTTGCAGGCCGAGCAGGGCGACCGCCAGGCGCAGCAGGCGCTTGCCCGCAATCGCAATTCCGGCATTTGCGGCGCTCGAAAAGCCCACCGTGTTGGCAAACAGCATGCCCACGAAGATGGCCGAGATCATCGGGCTGAGGGCCGAGAAGAACGGCAGTTGCCGCAGCCCATAGGCGGAGGCCGTGATGACGGCGACGAGCACGAGACCCGGAGCGTGGCTCGCGACCGCGCTCGTCTTGGGCGGGGCAATGACAACGGAGGAATGGGTCACGTTCGCTGCATCCGGATGTGATTTCATTTCGACGCAGCATTAGGAAAAATATTCGCAAACCTCCAATTGGATTGGAAGATCGTTCTAATCGTCATTTCCGAATGATTCGGCCGACAGAACCCCTATTGCAGGGGAGTCTACTGGCCAGGGCCGACCGGCCGATGCTGTTTCGCCGCTTCGCCGTAGCCCAGCCCCGCGAGCACCTTCAGAACCGCGCGGGCGGTCTGGCGGCTGCTTTCGTTCTTGCCGCAGACCAGCCAGTACGGCAGTGCAAGCCCGGACGGCAGCGGGATCTGGCGCAGGTCGCCGCGGATTCTGACGACCGAATCCGACGGCAGGACCGAAACGGCCCCGTGTCGGAGGACGAGGTTGAGGATGACGGGCATCGAATCGACCTCGATCACCCTCAGCTGGTCCAGTTCGGCGTCGGTGAGGATTTCGGCGAGCAGCCGATTGATGATCTGGCGCAGCCCGCTCCTCGGGCTCGGAACGGCGATGGGCGACCCCATGACGACCCTGGCCAGGTCATCCCTGCCCGCGGCCGGTCCGATGACATTCGATTGACCGACGAGCGACAACGGCGATCTGGCGATCAGGTAGCCGTCGAAATCCGTCGGGACGGTGACGCTGTTCAGGAACACCGCATCGTAGGTGCCGCTCTTCAGCCCGGCGATGAGCCCTTCGGTCGTCGTGCTGGCGACCAGGAGGGGCTGGCGGGGCTTGTCGTTCATCCATGCCGAGACAAGCGAGGCAAGCAGGGTGGCTACAAAGCTGTCATGGCCCATCGGAATGATCGAGCCGAGCCGGATGGTCGCGGCGCTGCGGCGCGAACGTCCGGCCGCGGCATGCGCGAGTTCGTTCCATACCGCTTCGATCGCGCGGGCCGACCTGGCCAGCCGCTTTCCCGCCTCGGTCATCGTCGAGCCGCCGACATGGCGATTGAGCAGGCGGCAGCCGAGCGTGGATTCCACATGCGCGATCTGGCGGGCGAGCTGGGGCTGGCCCAGTCCGAGAGACTTGGCCGCCCGGCGAATGCTGCCGGCTTCCGCGACATGGGCAAAACGGGCCAGCGCGCCGAGGCTCAGCGACACGTCGGGCCGGCTGCGGCTGCCGATGGCCATGATCTCCTCGACATGTTCGGCGAGCTGCTTGATTGACGGTGACAGCCTTTCCGCTTCGAGGGTGAGCACGACGCTCGTGCCCGCCTTTTGCACGAGCGGCACGGAGATCTGGTTTTCCAGTCGGTCGATCGCCGCGGCTATGCTCGAAACCGGCTTCCCCATGACCCGTGCGGTGCCGCGAATGCTGCGTTCGCTCATCACCTTGTGGGCAATCAGAAGCGTTGCCGTATCCATGTCCTGACCTACCGCTTTCCGTGCTTGCGAGCGTGTCTGTGGGCGCAGCGGGCCGACCGCCGCTTTGGACTCTTGCAATAGCGGATGCCGGAAATCCAGCTTCGATCGGCGACCCGTGCCTGGATGGAGCGCAATTTCGGCTTGAGTTTCTCGCTCCCCTCAACTAGGTAGCAGCCACCAGGCCGGGCCCCTCTGGCAGTCGTTCACGGCTGCGATGTCGGACTGGAGTTGCAATCCGGTGGCCTGGCTTTGACGTCTCTCGATCTTCAGCAGCACTCTGGCATGCGCGCCTCCCGGCGCATCTGAGCAGGTCTGCGAGCCACGCCGCCCCAGCTGAACGCAAAGGGTGCCGTATGACAGAATTCTTCACTCCCGAAGCTTTGACCGCTCTCTTCCAGGTCATCATGATCGACCTGGTCCTGGCCGGCGACAATGCCATCGTTATCGGTCTCGCCGCCGCGGGCCTTCCCAAGGACCAACGCGCAAAGGCGATCCTCATCGGGATCATCGCCGCCACCGTGCTGCGCATCGGCTTCGCCGCCGCGACCACGCAGCTCTTGCAGATCGTCGGACTGCTGCTTGCCGGCGGCGTGCTGCTGCTCTGGGTCTGCTGGAAGATGTGGCGCGAACTCCGGCACAATCACGCCGCGGAGACCCAGGCGGTCGAGGCGCTCAATGAAGAGGACCTCGATCGTGACGGCAAGGTCGCGGGCACTGCCCCGCGCAAGACCTTTGCCCAGGCGGCCTGGCAGATCGTCATCGCCGACGTCTCCATGTCGCTCGACAACGTGCTCGCGGTTGCCGGTGCCGCGCGCGACCACCCCAACGTCCTGATCTTCGGCCTGGTCCTGTCGATCGCGTTGATGGGCATCGCCGCGAGCTTCATTGCCAATCTTCTGCAGAAGTACCGGTGGATCGCCTATGTCGGCCTTCTGATCATCCTCTACGTGGCCGGTGAGATGATCTATCGCGGCTCACTCGAGATCATGCCCTACATGACGGGCGCCTGACAAAAGCCAGGCGGGCCGGATTTTTCCGGCCCGCTTTTCATTCCGAAGCTTCTCCCTTGCTTCGGGAGAAGCCACCGAATCTCGGTCAGGCGGCCTTGCCGTTCGGCGTCTCGGCGAAGGAGCGCACCGTCATGATCGCGCCGTCGAGCGCGGCACCCTCGGCGTCCTTCAGCGCCGCCTCGCGCAGCCTCGCGATCCACGCCGCGGCATCGTCGCGCCCGCGCAGCATCCGGAGGCAGCCCAGCACCCGGTCGAACTTCGATTGCCCCCGGACGTGGGTGTCCGCATAGCCCTTGATCAGGCGCCGGCATTTCAGCACCTCGACACCGAGTTCGTAGTCGGCCATGGCCTCGCTCAACGCCAGGTCCAGCCACGCCTGCAGATGCGCCGTCTCCACCCTATGGCGGAGCAGCGCGCGGCGCCAGCGCCGCATTCCCCCGACCAGCCACAGCATGCCGAAGCCGAGCATGCCGTCGGTCCTGATCCTTCGGCCGCGGTCGACGAAGCGGTTGAGCCCCTTCATGAGACCGGGGCGGGCCTCGATCGCCGCACCGAGCCTTGCCGGCAAAGTACCGCAGATCTCCTCCATGCGTGGATGGAAATATTCGGTCGTCATCAGCGTCTGGTCCTCGCCGAGATGCACCTCGCGGCGCACCCGTTCGGCCCGCGACGACCGCGTCTTGAGATCGGCGACACGGATGATGTCGTCATAGACCATGGCGTTGGCGACATACTTCGCCGCCTCGCGCGTCAATGCATAGCTTTGCGCGGAGGAATCGACCTTCGCCACCGCTTCGAGCCGATCGAGATATTCGGCGCCGTAGGCCGGATCGAGGAAGTCGACGACCTTGCGCAGGCCATGGCCCGCCATCTCGCGGACAGGCTCTGGAAGCTGGTCCAGGCGGTGCTCGAGCGCCGCCCACTTGTCGCGCAGTCCGGCGGGGCCCGCTACCGCCGGCGCGGCCCGCGATGTCCGCTCGGCTTCCGGCGGCGGACCGGCCAGCGTTCGGTCATAGGCAAGGGCGAAGGCAGCCAGGCTCGCCTTGGCGCCGCGCCCACCGCTGCTGATCGTCGCCTCGAACGCCTCGCGCGGAAACGGCAGCTCGCCCGAGCCGGCCAGCGCGCCGAACAGGCTTGCCGAGATCACGCTGCCGGCCTGCCGCGCCATACTCTCCATGTCGAAATGGATGAAGCGGCGGGCCGCTTCCTCCGCCCGCTTCAGCACAATCTCGCTGTCGGCGCGGCCGTCGCCGGGAACGATCTTCTCGGACACGGCGAGCATGCGGTGGCTGGAGGCGATGAGCGTGGTCCTGTCCTGCGTGACGAAGCCGCGCAGCACCGCCCGCCCTGCTTCGGCGAGCTCCGCCGAAATGAGGATGTCGACGTCGCCCGGCGCCGGGCTCAGCGCCAGCACCGGACTGGCTTCGGGCCGGGCCGGATCCTTCCGCATCATCTCGACATAGTAGATGGTGGCGCCGGTGCGCTGCGCGACGCCGGCGACGGAGGTGGACTGGACATGCCAGCCGCAGCGCTGGGCAAGATCGGTGATCCAGTTGGTCAGCACGCCGCCGCCCTGGCCACCGACGGCGAGGACCGCGAGCTTGATGATGGCGCGCGTCGTGTCCGCGCCCCCGGCGAGCCCGAGCCTCATGCGGATACTCCTTCGAACACCAGCCGGCCGCGCTCGCGCCATGCCTGCAACGCCGTGATGACGCGCCGGCGCAGGCCGAACGCGAACCGGTCCCAGGCCGTGGGATTGGAGACGACGTCGGCCTGGTAGAAGGACGGGCACAGCACGGCGGCATCCGCCACCTCCCCGCAATTGCCGCACCCGACGCAGTTTTCGTCGATCGCCGCCACCGGATCGTCGCGCAGCGGATCGTCGAGCTGCTTGACCGAAAGCGACGGACAGCCGGAAAGGCGCATGCAGGCATGGTCGCCGGTGCAGACATCCTCGTCCACGCCGAACTTGGTCTTGGTCACGCGCTTGCCGTCGGCGATCGCCTGCTTGCGCAGCGGGCCTTCGCGCCTCTGCCGGTTCAGCATGCATTCCGACGAGGCGACGATCACCTTGGGTCCGCTCTCCTCGGTGGTAAGCGCGTCCTTCAGGGTGCTGCGCATCAAGTCGACATCGTAGGTGCGATCGACATGGCGCACCCATTTGACCCCCATGCCCCTGAGCGCGTCGGTGATCGGGTGTTTTGTCGACTTGGTCCTGTTGCTCGCCCGCGACGACAGGATGTCCTGCCCGCCGGTGGCGGCCGAATAGTAGTTGTCGACCACGACGATGACGCCGTCGTTCTTGTTGAACACCGCATTGCCGATCGACGACGTCAGGCCGTTGTGCCAGAAGCCGCCGTCGCCGACGAAGGAGATCGAGCGGCGCTTGGCGTCGGGCGCGTTGAAGGCGGAGGCCGAGGCCGGCCCCAGCCCGTAGCCCATGGTGGTGGCGCCGAGTTCGAACGGCGGCATGATCGAGAACAGGTGGCAGCCGATGTCGGAGGCGATGTGGTGCTTGCCGAGCTCCTGCTCGGCGAGCTTGGTCGCCGCGAAGATCGGCCGTTCCGGGCAGCCGACGCAGAAGCCCGGCGGGCGCGTCGGCACGGTCTTCGCGAGATCCTCGAACATCGGCGGAGCCGGCATGTTGGGCGCCCTCACCTCGGGCGCGAGCAAATCCGCGGCATGCTTGCGCAGGAACGCGCCGATGCCCGCGAGCATCACATCGCCAGCATATTCGCCAGCCATGGGCAGGATGCCCTTGCCCTCCAGCCTGACGGTCGCGCCGGCCTTGTAGAGCATGGCGCCCAGCGCCTGCTCGATGTAGTCCGGCTGGCCCTCCTCGATGACGAGCACGGCCTCCTTGTCGGCGCAGAACGCCACGAGATCGTCGGCGACCAGCGGGTAGGTGACGTTCAGCACGTGCAGCGGAACTTCCGTCTCGCCATAGGCGTCGGCGAGCCCCAGCCGCTGCAGCGCCCGGATGACCCCGTTGTACATGCCGCCCTGCATGATCAGGCCGACCTTGCCGTTGCCGCCGAAGGTCTCGTTCAGCCGGTGGCGCTTGATGTAGTCGATCGCGGCGGGCAGGCGCTTGGTGATCTTTTCCTTCTCATGCAGGAAGGACGCCGGCGGCAGCACGATGCGCCGGGTGTCGCGGCGCGGGTTCTCCAGCGCCTCGGCGACGGTCATCGCCGGACGCACGTTGTCCTTGGTCACGAAGGAGCCGTTGACGTGGCAGCAGCGGATGCGCACCTGCAGCATCACCGGCGTGTTGGAGGCCTCGGACAGCTCGAAGCCGTGCTCGACCGCCGCGACGATCGACGGCAGGTTCGGCCGCGGATCGAGCAGCCAGACCTGGCTCTTCATGGCGAAGGCATGGCTGCGCTCCTGCATGATGGAGGAGCCTTCGCCATAGTCCTCGCCGACGATGATCAGCGCGCCGCCGGTCACCCCGCCGGAGGCGAGGTTGGCCAACGCGTCGGACGCGACGTTGGTGCCCACCGTCGACTTGAATGTCGCGGCACCCCGGATCGGATAGTGGACGGATGCCGCCAGCATCGCCGTGGCCGTCGCCTCGGACGCGCTCGCCTCGAAATGCACGCCGAGTTCGCCGAGGATTTCCTGCGCGTCGGCCAGCACGTCCATCAGATGGCTGATCGGGGCGCCCTGGTAGCCGCCGACATAGCCGACGCCGCATTGCAGCAGCGCCTTGGTGATGGCGAGGATGCCCTCGCCGGTGAACACCTCGCCATCGCCCAGCTTGAGCTTCTCGACCTCCTTTGCAAACGATCGTTCAGCCATGGGCGAGCTCCTCAGAAATCATGCTTCTTGATGTTGTTGAGCACCTTCTGCAGGGTCGCGACGAAGGCGGCGTGCTCGGCCGCGTCGATACCGGCGAACATCCGGTTGTAGCTCTGGCGCATGGTCGGCCACAGGCTCTCGAAGGCGGCGCGCCCGGCCTCGGTGATCGAGACGCGGATGGCGCGGCTGTCCTCCTGGTCGGGCGTGCGCCGCACCATGCCGTCGGCCTCGAGCGCGTCGAGCGCGCGGCTGAGCGTCGACTGCTCGACCACCGCATAGACCGCGAGACGGCCGACGAGCAGCCCGTCGACGACCGAAAGCACCGCCAGCGTGCGCATCTTCGGCGTCGTCAGCCCGAGTTTCGCCAGGTCCTCCCGCAGCGAGGCGTTGTAGCGTCCCATGATGCGGTTCATCAGATAGGGCGCAAACTGCTGGAGGCCGATCTCGCCAAGGCGGGGGCCTTCGTCGTTTTCGCTCGAAATGATGTGCTCGTTCATCGGGTCTTCCTTCGCAGCCGGCTTCCCTGCGGCGGGCCTTCGCCGCGGATCTGCGATACAGAGCACGACCGCCGGTCATCGCCAACGGTCGGCCTGATCAATCCCACCGACCCTGCAATTTTCAGCCCGAGACGGGCGGCGCCCGCCGCCTCGAACCGAGCCGGCCTCGCCTAGCCTCTGGGCACCAGCGCCAGCGCGCGTACCGGGCTGCCCGTGCCGCGCACGATCTTCAGCGGCGCGGCGACGAGGATCGCCCCCTTCGGCGGCAGCTTGTCGAGGTTGCACAGGCTCGCCAGCCCATAGCGATTGGCCTTGTGCATGAGGTTGTGCGCCGGAAACGGCGGCTGCATCCCGCCGGCCGCACCCGCATCGGTGCCGATGCACTGGGTGCCCCAGCCGATGGCGCCGCGCTCGATGATGTATTCGATGCAGTCGACGGTCGGTCCGGGCGAATGCGGCCCCTGCGCATCGACATTGAGGAAGGCCGCTTCCG
This sequence comes from Mesorhizobium sp. CC13, assembly GCF_039907765.1. NCBI lineage: Bacteria > Pseudomonadati > Pseudomonadota > Alphaproteobacteria > Hyphomicrobiales > Phyllobacteriaceae > Mesorhizobium > Mesorhizobium sp. CC13. Next base: position 29,997 of record NZ_JARDJI010000010.1, read on the forward strand.
AATCGTTGCGCTTGTCCCAGTCGGTGCGCATCAGCACCCACTCGCCCTTGCCGATCGCGCCATGCTCGGCCTCCCAGGCGCGAACGCCGTCGGCGCTGAGCAGGAAATCGTTGTCGGCGGCCGACTGGGCCGAGCAGTCGATGACGTTGACCCGGGCAACATAGTTGCGCACCGGGATCGTGTCGGTGAAGCCGTCGGAATAGTCCTTGCCGGTGATCCAGTGGTGCGGCGCATCGAAATGCGTGCCCGAATGCTCGCCGAGCTTCAGCCAGTTCCATGCCCAGAACGGCCCCTTGTCGTCATATTCGGAGATCGTGTGGACTTCGATCCTGGGTGTATCCACCGCAAGCTCCGGCGGCAGCTTGATCAGGGGCGTGTCCGGCCCGAGCGGCGCCGTCAGATCGACGACCTCGACCCGCCCGCTCAGAAGCAGTTCCCCGAGATTGTCGAGAGTGGCTGCGGCTGCAGTCATTTCCAGTCCTCCGTTTGATGGCGCCTGGCATTGGCCCGGATCCACCATCCGGGCCGGCCACGCCGCTCTTCCCGAACAAGAGACTAGACGGATTTAATTGCATATGCAAATATCATTTCCGAGGACAAGCAAAAACATGACCCGGGCCTGCCACCGAAGCGAGGATGTGGCGCGCCTGTTTCCATGACTGGCGAAGCAGCCGGCGGGAAACCCTGCAGCTTGGGAACATGGATGGGAGGGGTACCAAGGCCGAACGGGATCGATGCGACTAGGTCGGCGCATGTCGGGAAACACCGGCATGTCAGCCCGCTCTCCGCTCGGCCAAATTTACTTGCAAATGCATATTAATGATCCTGAAGCTGCAGCGCCTCGGCGACCATGAAAACCCGCCTCGACATCCGCCGAAACGGAACGAAGGGGCACAACCGGAGGAGTATGAAATGAAGCTTTCCAGCGCAGTCGCTGGGTTTGCGATGGCTCTCGCGATGGCGATCGCGGCGCCCGTCGGCGCCCAGGAGAAGATCGTCGTCGGCGCCTATCCCGCCAATCCGCCATGGGAATACAAGTCCGAAACCGGCACGTTCGAGGGCTATGAGATCGACGTCGCCACTGAGGTCGCCAAGCGCCTCAACCGGCCGGTCGAGTTCCAGGACATGGGCTTCCAGGCGCTGTTCGCCGCCACCAGTTCCGGCCGCATCGACTTTGCGATCTCCTCGATCTCGGTCACCAACGAGCGCCTGAAGAACCAGTCCTTCACCCAGCCCTACTACGACAGCGACGGCACCGTCGTCGGCCGCGAGGGCACGTCCATTGCGTCGCTCGAGGACCTCGAGGGCAAGGTGATCGGCGTGGTCGCCGGAACCACCGGCGAAGCCTGGGCCAAGGAAAACAAGGACAAGCTCGGCATCGCCGACATCACCAGCTACAACGCCCAGCAGGACCTGCTGCTCGACGTCCAGAACGGCCGCATCGACGGCGGCGCGGGTGAACTCGCCGGCTTCCAGTACGCCATGACCAAGACGCCGGGCCTGAAGGTGCTGGTCCGCATCCCGACCGGCGAGCGCTTCGCCATGATGTCGCGCAAGGACCATCCCGCCGTCGGCGAAGCCAACGACGCGATCTCGGCGATGAAGAAGGACGGCACGCTGGCCGCCATCCACAAGAAGTGGTTCGGCGTCGATCCCGACCAGGGCACCAGCACGGTGACCGACCTGCCGCTGCCCAAGGCGGAATGACCGCCCCGCGGCGCCCACAGCCACTCAAACGACGCACCGGTCCTCGCGGCCGGTGCGCCCCTAACCGGGCCTTGCCATGGAACTGATCAACACGTTCTTCAACTGGGAAATCCTCGTCAGGTCCTTCCCGATGCTGCTGCGCGGCGTCAGCAACACCTTGCTCCTGGGCTCTGCGAGCATCGTCTTCGGCGGCGTGGCCGGGCTTCTGGTGTGCCTCATGCGGCTCTATGGCCCCAGGCCGGTGCGGCTCTTGGCCATCGCCTATATCGACGTGCTGCGGGCGATGCCGATCCTAGTGCTGCTCATCCTGATCTACTACGCTCTGCCCTTCGTCGGCATCCGCTTCTCGTCCTTCACCTCCGCGACGCTCGCCTTGTCGCTGGTCCTCTCCGCCTTCACCGCCGAGGTCTGCCGCGCCGGCATCGAGAACGTGCCCAAGGGCCAGTTCGAGGCGGCCTCGGCCCTCGGCCTCGGATTCTGGATGGCCATGCGCAAGGTGATCCTGCCGCAGGCGCTGCGCGTGGTGGTTCCGCCACTGACCAGCAACGCCGCGTCGATCTTCAAGGACACGGCCCTCGCCTCCGTCGTCGCCATGCCGGACCTGCTCAAGCAGGCCACCGACGCGCAGGCGCTGATGGCCAATCCCACCCCGCTCATCGGCGCGGCGATCATCTACCTCGCCTTCCTGCTGCCGCTGGTCCGTCTGGTCAGCTACCTGGAAGAGCGCGGCAAGCAGCGGCTGGCCGCGCGCTAGAGTGTCCGCGTTCGAAGGATCACAGGCATGAATGCTCCCAACCCAGCCGCGGACGGCTCCGGCTACTTCCTTTACCACTCGATCGGCATGTATCCGGGCAAGGCCGAGGACATGGCCGCGGCGTTCTCGGCGTTTTCCTCGAGTTGGGGCGCCTGCGACGACGGCCAATGGATGCGGGCGCTCGGCCAGCGGCAGCAATTCATCGACCGCTGGAGCAATCTCATCGGCGCGCCCAAGGGGACGCTGACGACGGCCGAGAACGTCACCACCGCGCTCTACAGCCTGATCGGCTCGCTGCCCGCGCGTCATCTCGCCGGCCGCAAGCTGCTGGTCGCGGCCGACTGTTTCCCGAGCCTGCATTTCCTGCTTGCGGGCCTTGCGCCGCGCCTCGGCTTCACGCTTGAAACCGTGCCGCTGCGCAGCGGCGAAACCTGGGTCCGCGACGAGGACATGATCGCGGCCTGGACCGAGGAGGTCGGACTTGCGCTGATCACCTTCGTGACCTCGACGGCCTCGCATCGCTGCGACCTGGAGCTGCTCGTCGCCCACGGCCGCCGCATGGGCAGCCTCGTCGGCGTCGACATCACCCAAGGCGTAGGCCTGCTGCCCTTCAGGGTCGATGCGCCGGCCGTGGACTTCACCGTCTCGACCACGCTCAAATGGCTGTGCGGCACGCCCGGGGCCGGCATCATCCATGTCGCCGAGCCGCTGCTGAAGCAGTGCCGGCCGGAGCTGCGCGGCTGGTTCAGCCAGGAGAACATCTTCTCTTGGAACCTCGACGCCTTCGCCTATGCCGCCGACGCGCGCCGCTTCGATCACGGCACGCCTTCGGTGCTGGCCTGCGCCGGCTCGCTGCCCGCACTCGAATGGCACGCGGCGCAGGACCTGGCGGCGATGCGCGCGCACAACCGGGCGCTCGGCGCCGAGATCATCGCCCGCGCCGACGAGCTCGGGCTTTCCCTTGCCAGCCCGCGCGACGAGCCCCGCCGCGGCGGCAGCATCATGCTCAGGCTTCCCAACTCGGCCGACACCGCCGAGATCGTCGACCGGCTGCGCGCGGACGCCATCCATGCGGATTGCCGCGGGCGGATCCTCCGCTTGTCGCCCGGCATGATCACCACGCCCGAGGGCGTCGACCGGCTGTTCGCCCGCCTTCGCGGCCTTCTCGGTCGGTGAACACTTTCAGCGCGACGATTCGACGGCCATGCAAAGCTGCCTGAGCAGGCCCTGGGTGGCGCCGATGTCGGCGACCATGGCATCGCGCGCCGCCGCCCCGTCGCGCTTGCGCAGCGCCTCGACGATGGCGCGATGGTGTTGTGACAACGGCTCCTGCAACCCGCTCCCCGGGCGCGGCGAGATCTCGGAGGACAGCATCCGCATGTAGGGCCCGTGGCGAAGCCACAGCGTGTCGATGAGTTGCACCAGCACCTCGGAACCCGAGGCGCGGTAGATCGCGAAGTGAAAATCCCGGTTCTTCAGCAGCATGTCGTAGACGTTGCCGGACGCATAGGTCGCCTCGTGCTCGGCGACGATCGCTTCCAGCGCGGCAAGCCCGCCCTTGTCGACATGCGCGGCGGCGAGTTCCGCGGCCAAGCCCTCGAGCACGGTGCGCGCCCGATAGATGTCGTCGAGCCGCTCGACCGAGACCTGCGGCACCTTGGCCGACCCGTTCGACGCCACCTCGAGCGCATTTTCGGCGGCCAACCGTCGCAACGCCTCGCGCACCGGCATGTGGCTGGTGCGGAACGACGACGCCAGCGCCGAGATCGTCAGGGCTTGCCCGGGATCGAAGCGCCCTGTGATCAGGGCGTTGCGCAGCTGCAGGTAGACGCCGTCGCCCATGGTGACGCGCGAGGCAACGGGCTCCAGTTGGTCGTCCAGCATCTCCGGTCTCCTGTTGCGGCGAACGGCTCCGTCGACGAAGCCGTCCTCCCTATCGCCAACGGCTCTAGCGCAACGGCCTTGCTGCTGCCAGAGCGCGCTCAGAGGCCGTTGAAGAACCGCGCCAGCCTGTCCATCGCCTCTTCCAGCCGCTCATGGCTCTGCGATCCGAAGCAGACGCGCAGGTGCCCCTCGCCCGCGGGGCCATAGAAGCTGCCCGCCTCGACCACGACATCGACCTTGTCGAGGATTGCGTCGGCCGCCTCCTGCGCGCCGAGACCGGTGCCGCTGATGTCGGGGAAGGCATAGATGGTGCCTTCCGGCATGGCGCATTTCACGCCTGGCATCTGGTTGAGCCGGCTCACCACCAGGTCGCGCTTGCGGCGATCGTCCTCAACCATCTCGTCGAGGACCGCGGCCGGGCCGGTCACGGCCGCCAGGGCGCCGTGCTGGATGAAGGTGTTGACATGGGTGACCTCGCTTGCCGTCACCTTCATCAGCGCCGGCATCATCGCCTTGTCGGCGGCGAGGTAGCCGAGACGCCAGCCGTCCATGGCATAGGCCTTGGTGAAGGCGAACATGCTGATGGTCCGCTCCTTCATGCCGGGCAGCGAGGCGATGCTGACATGCTCTGACCGGTCGAAGACGATCTGCTCGTAGACCTCGTCGGAAACGACGACGAGGTCATGTTCGATGGCGAGATCCGCGACGTCCTGCAGTTCCTCGCGACAATAGACCCTGCCCGTCGGGTTCGAGGGGTTGACGAGCACGATCATCCGCGTCCGCGGCGTCACCAGCGGCGCGATCAGCTCCTTGCGGATGCGGAACCCGGCTTCCTTGTCGAGAGGCGCGAAGACGACCCGCCCGCCCGCCATCTCCACCTTGCCGAGGTGCTGCGGGTAGTAGGGTTCGAGCAGGATCACCTCGTCGCCGTCGTCGACCAGCGCCATGAAGGCAGCGAAGGACGCCTGCGTCAGGCCGTTGGTGATCAGGATTTCTCCGGCTTCGACATCGAGCTTGTTATGCTCCCTGAGCTTCGCCGCCAGGGCCTGGCGCAGCGGCAGTATGCCCTGCAGGTCGCTGTAGTGCACTTCGCCCGCCTGCAGCGCCCTGATGGTCGCGTCCTTGATGTGGCTTGGCGTGTCGTGCACCGGTTGGCCGAGTTCGAGATGGATGAGGTCGCGCCCGTCATTCCCCAGCGCCGCCGCCTTGGCGAACATGCCGTAGCTCTTCCTGGAGGTCTGCGTGATGCGTCTGGCGAAGCGGGGCATGGGATTTTCCTGAGCGATTGGCAGCGGCACGGCACTTCGTCACGACGGCACAGCCCGGCCGTCGCCACTCGGCGCGATTGAACGAGGACCGGATAACATAGTGTGCGCATTTGATCAAATGCGCATTTTATCTTCACCGAACGCCAATTGCCTCTTCGCCTCTCCGCGCGTTTTCCAGTTGAGGCCCGTGCCAGGAACGTAATAGTTCCCGGTCGACGCCGGCATGTGCGTACCGAACAATGGGAGACGAAGTTCATGGCTTCACTGGAAACGGCCGCAGGCTCGGCAAAGTGGGCGACGCTGGCTGGCCACCGCCTCTGGCTGCTGCAGCAGGCCGAAGCGCTATTCGGATTCTTCGAGCGCAACAGCATCAACCCGCTCGGCGGCTTCCACGAGCTCGACGACCTGGGCCGCCCCTTCGCTCCCGGCGCCGTGCCCGGCAAGCATGCCGGGCGCCAGATCCATGTCACCACGCGCATGGTCCATTGCTTTTCGATCGCCCACCTGATGGGCCGCCCGGGTGCCGCGGCCCTCGTAGACCACGGCATGGATTTCCTCTGGAACGGTCACCGCGACCAGGTCAACGGCGGCTATTTCTGGGGCGTCGGCTACGAGGGGCCGACCAACGACACCAAGCAGGCCTACGGCCACGCCTTCGTGATGCTTGCCGCCTCCAGCGCCAAGGTCGCCGGCCATCCCGACGCCGACCGGCTGTTGACCGACATCTCGACCGTGCTTGAAGAAAGGTTCTGGGAAGAGGCCCACGGGGCGGTCGCGGAGGAATTCACGGCGGACTGGAAGTCTTACGACAGCTACCGCGGCCAGAATTCCAACATGCACCTCACCGAGGCCCTGATGGCCGCGTTCGAGGCGACCGGCGACGGCAACTACCTCTCCATGGCAGAGCGCATCGCCGACCTCATCATCCGCCGTCATTCCGCTGCCGCCGGCTGGCGCCTGCCCGAGCATTTCACCACCGACTGGAAGCTCGACCGCGATTATTCCGGCGACCCGATGTTCCGGCCCTTCGGCACCACGCCCGGCCATTCGCTCGAATGGGCGCGTCTCCTGCTGCAGCTCTGGGAACTCGGCGGCCGCAAGCTCGCCTGGCTGCCCGACGCGGCCAGGAACCTGTTCGGCCAGGCGGCCGCAGACGGCTGGGACACGGCCAAGGGCGGCTTCTACTACACGCTCGAATGGGACGGCTCGGCCCGCATCCGCGACCGCTACTGGTGGCCATGCTGCGAGGCGATCGGTGCCTCCGCCTTCCTCAATGCCATCGACGGCGATCTAAGCTACGAAGAGTGGTACCGCCGCATCTGGAATTTTTCGGCCGCGCGCTTCATCGACCGCGCCAATGGCGGCTGGCATGCCCAGCTCGACGCCGACCTCAGGCCCAATGCCGGCCCCTTCTACGGCAAGCCCGACATCTATCACGCGCTGCAGGCGTGCCTGATCCCGCTGTTGCCGACCACGGGCAGCATCACCCGCGGGCTCGTCCAGACCGGCATCCGGCTCTAGAGCGTTGCCGCTTTTCTTCGAATCGCGGAAACGCTCTATCTCTTTGTTTTTGCGCAATTCCGGACGGAAAACCGCTGCGCAATTTTCCTGGAATTGCGCTAGCGCGCCCTCTGCGCCACCTGGTCGCCGAAGATCGCCCGCTGCAGCGGCGCTGCCAGCGACGCGGCATAGGGCGTGGCGATGTGATGGCGGTCGCGGAACGTCAGCTTGCCGCCGATCATCGCCGGACAGTTACGCGCATCGCAGAACTGGCCGGTGAGGTCGACATAGCGCACGCCGCCCATGCCGGCGACCGCCGCCTGTTCCGCGGCAAAGACCTGCTCGTCGATGGCCTGGTCGCGGGGCGTATCGCAGGCCTCGGCACCCCGTCCTTGCCAGAGCGACCGCGCCACGCATTTGTCGAGATAGGACCTGTGGACCGGAACGTCCCGGATCAGAACCACCTCGGCGCCCGCCTTGCGCAGCCGATCGGCCGACGCCCTCAGTCCTTCGGCCCACGCGTCACGGCCGACGAGGTGCTCGAGCTCGCCGTTCACCCGGTTTTCGACATAGCTGTAGGAATATTGCGAGACGATCACGAGTTCGGGCTTGAGTGCTGCGATCTCGTCGAGGGCCCGGCGCCGCCACTCGTCGCATTCGCTATATTCCCTCGCCAGCACCTCATTCCAGGACTGCACCTGTGCTGCCGGACATGACGACTTCATATAGGTGACCAGCCGCCAGCCTCGGCTTTCGGCGATCTCGGCCAGCGGCGTCGACCAATGGTCGGCATGCGAATCGCCGAACAGCACCACCGTCCTGTCCGAGTTCGCGGCCCCGAGGATGCAGCGCCGCGGCACCGTCTCCTCCCGGGCGAGCACGCATCCGCTGTCGAGTTGGCGCGCCGAGGAGCCGCGGGCCGCGCTTTCCATGATCAGGCGCTGGTTGGGGTCGATGCTCTGCGCCGCAAGCTGCGCTGCGGCATAGGACAAGGTCGCCCCGGCCGAGGTCAGCAGCGCCGCCAGCCCCAGCGATCGCACCGACCTTGCAGCGAGCCAGCCGCTCAGCCGCACCGGGTTCTCGACCAGGTGGTAGCTCAGCATCGACAGGCCGAAGGTCAGGGCGAGACAGGCGAGTCGCCCCGCGAGCGACAGATCCGGAACCAGGATGGTGGCGAAGACGATGACCGGCCAGTGCCACAGATAGAGCGAATAGGACAGCTTGCCGACCCACTGGAACGGCGCGAGCGCGAGCGCGGCGCCAGGCGCAGACCTGCTCTGGCGGGCGCCGGACAGGAGCAGCATCGCGGTGCCCGCCACAGGCATCAGCGCGATTAAACCGGGAAACGGATCGGTTTCCCTGACGCTCAGATAGGCCGCGCCGATCAGCGCGATGCCGGCCCATCCCATCGCCGGTGCCGGGCGGTAGCCTGCCGCCCAGCGCCGTGCGACCGGGAGCGAGACAAGCCCGCCCGCAGCGAACTCCCAGGCGCGCAGCGGCGAGAAGTAGAAGGCCCAGGGCTGCGACGTCTTCGTCATCCAGGCACTGGCGGCGAACGAAACGAGGGCCGCCAGCGCCAGGAGCACGGCCATGCCCCTCTCGCCCGGCCGGAAGCGCGCGACGAGCAGCAGCAGCGCCGGCCACAGCAGGTAGAACTGCTCCTCCACCGACAGCGACCAGAAATGCAGGAACGGGTTGTTCGCCGTGTCGGTGGCGAAATAGTCGAACGACCACCTGAGCAGCCACATGTTGATGACATAGGTGGAGGCGAACAGCGCGCCCTTGGCATAGAGCTGCTGTTCCGACGGCGCGAGGATCAAATAGCCCGCCGCAAGCGTGGCTGCGATCACCAGCAGCGAAGCCGGCAACAGGCGGCGGGCGCGGCGGCCGTAGAAGCGCCAGAGGTCGACTGTCCCCGTGCGGCCGATCTCCTGCATCAGGTGGCTGGTGATCAGGTAGCCCGAGATGACGAAGAAGATGTCGACGCCGATGAAGCCGCCGGGAAGGCTGGTCATGCCGAAATGGAATGCGACCACGCCGGCGACGGCGATGGCCCGCAGCCCTTCGATGTCGGGACGGAACGACGCCGAAGCGGGTGTCGTCATGCCTTCGCCTGCCTGTCTGTCATGAAGCGCAGGATTGTTCAGGCGGCGGCGCCGGACAATTCAAACCATATTGCAATGCAACATGATCGCCGTGGCCGGCAGCGGCTGTAACGCAGGGGACACAAGGCGTTGCGGCTGGTCGGCGGGATAACATTATGCCCGGCCTTTTGTCGCGCCGCCCGATTTCTCGGGGAACCGATGCGCGCATGAACGGGTTAATCCGCGCGAGGGGCCGAATCTCGAAGAGGAAGATCAATGAGACATTCTCTCGCCATCGCGATCCTGCTCGGCGGTGCCGCGCTGGCCGCGCCGGCAGCCGGCGAGGATGCGATCGCGCCGTCGACGATGCCAGCCCAGATCGATCCGGGCACGACCGCCAGCACCGGCTCCATCGACTTCGCCACCGTCATGTCGTCGATCCAGGCGAGCAGCAGCACGGCCACGGCCATCCAGTCGCTGACGGCGGTCAAGTCGGTGAACATCGTCAAGGTTTCGGAGATCGCCAGCAAGGACGAAATGCAGAAGCTGGATCAGGCGGAGAAGGATAACCAGGCCGACATCACCGGCGTCCAGGCCGCAATCATGGCCAACGCCCTGCTGAAGGAAAAACTCGACGCCGAGAATGTCGACACCTCCAGCATCCTCGCCGCAAATATCGCGGCCGACGGCGCCGTCACGGTCTTCGTGCGCTAGCGGGACCTGACTGCAGCCCCGCGCGTCTCAGGAGGGACCGGCATCTATGCTGCGCAGAGCGGTGCGGTCCGGTGGCTGCGGTGCCGGGCCGGCCGGCTTTCGCCGCCCCTTGCAGTTCGTCTCAATCCTGCGCGGGGCGTCCGAAGATCTTGTCCAGGAACTCGTCGAGCCAGCGCTTGAGATGCATGTCCCAGATCAGGCGGCCGCCGAGATGGTCGCGGCCCGGCTGCGCGCCCGGCAGCACGAAGCGCTCCGCCCCGCGCACCACCCAGCGCTGCATCATCATCCGGGTCAGCTCGGCATGGAACTGGATGCCCCAGGCGTTGTCGCCATAGCGGAACGCCTGGTTCGGATAGGTCTCCGACGAGGCGAGCAGCACCGCGTCCTTCGGCAGCGAAAAGCCTTCGCGGTGGAACTGATAGACCATCTCCGGCCAGTGCATGAGCTTGCGGCCTTCCTCGGTCGCCTTGATCGGGTACCAGCCGATCTCCACCAGCCCGTCGCCGTGACCCTCGACCTTGCCGCCGAGATGGTTGACCAGCATCTGCGCGCCCAGGCAGATGCCGAGGAACGGCCGGTTCTCCCTGAGCGGCACGGCGAGCCAGTCGGTCTCGCGACGCACGAACTCGTCGTGGTCGTTGGCGCTCATCGGCCCGCCGAACACCACCGCGCCCGCATGTCCATCCAGTGTTTCAGGCAGGGTATCGCCCAGCGGCGGCCGGCATATGTCGAGGTCGAAGCCGTTCTCGATCAGCATATGGCCGACGCGGCCTGCACTGGAATGCTCCTGGTGCAGCACCACCAGAATTTTCGGTCGCGCCTGCCCCCGCATCGAGCGTCTATTCGTCTGGTTCCGATCCAATCGCGACTCGGGCGTTCTCGGCCGCCCTGTGCTTCTCTTCGATGCGGTCGCGCCGCTCCACCCCCATCAACTCGGCGACGCGCCAGATGGTGTTGTCCTCCATCTCGTGCACCTGGCCGTCGGCATAGACGACCTCCCACATCATGCCGATGAAGTCCTTGCGCGCCTGCTCGTCGAGATTGCGCTTGAGCACGCTGGTAAAGGCGTAGAGGTCGATCGCCTCGTTGTCGGCCTGTTCGCCCGCCTTGACCAGGCGATCGAGTTCGGTGCCGGAAATGCCGTAGCTCTGCGCCAGGAGTTGCTTCAGCCGCTCCCACTCGACGTCCTGCCGGTCTCCGTCCGCGTCCATGACGTGATAGAGCAGCGCCGCCACGGCAACGCGCAGGTCGTCCTGGCGCGACGGAGCGCCGCCCACTGCGGGAAGGTCCCTCAGGAATGAGATCATGCGTTCGAACATCGGCGGTTCCTGTAGCTGCAAAACCTGGATTTAGGCACGGCCGCCGCTCAAAACAATCTGAAGCGGCGCTGGGCGTTCTCCCGGTCATCGTCCGGATCGACGCCGGGATCGTCGGGCAGGCGGATCGGCTCGGCATCGCCGTCGTCCAGAATCGTTTCGTCGCGCGGCTTCGGCTCGGGGCTGTCGGTGCCCCCATCCTGCCCGCCCTTCGCCGGCCGTGCGCCGGCATCGGCCGGTGCCACCTCGTGCTCGATCTCGACGATGTCGTCGCCGGCCGGCTGCGCCGCGCGAATGGACGGGATCGGCACCCGCTCGGCGGTTTCGTCCTGCTGTTCGATGAGATGGCCGAGCCGCTCTTCCGGCGCCCGCCACTCGAAGGCGTCGAGCCGCCCCGTGACCGGCGAGAACGGCGCCCAGCGTTCGGAGACGACGCCGTCCGCCACCCAGGCCGGGTCGCGCGGCGCCCGCACCGCCTTGGAAAGCCACTGCCGCACCTTGCCCTGGTTGCCGGTCTCGGCCTCCTCGATGTCGGCCAAAAGCAGATAGGCGCCCTCGCGGGGCTGCATCCGCGCCGCAGCCGTCGCTTCCGACCGCGCCAGCGCATAGTCCTGCGCCCCGAGCGCCGCGCGCGCCACCGTCAGCGACGATTCCGGATTGTTCTGCTTCAGCGACTGCAGCTTCTTCGCCCGCGCCAGCCGGTCGAGCACCGCATCGCCCGGCCGGGCGTGGACATAGAGCTCGGCGATGTCGGGCAGCGGTTCGGCCTTCCATGCCGCCTCCAGGAGCTTCGAGCCCTTGCGCACGTCGTTCTGGCGGAACAGCACCTTGGCCGCGACGACCGCCGCCGGGCCGAAATCCGGCCGTAGCCGGTTGGCTTCCAGTGCCGCGGTCCGCGCCGCGTTGAAGTCGCTGTCGAGCAGCGACATCGCCTTGGCGGTCAAAAGCACCGAGCGGCGGTTGTTGGCGACGTCGCGTTCCACGAGCCGCGACGCCTTCTGCGCGTCGACGAGCGCCAGCGCGCCGTCCCAGTCGCCGCGCTCGGCCTTTTCCTCCATGGTCGATTCCGCGGCCCAGCCGAGCTGCGGCGCGAGCCCGGCGGCGCGCCCTGCATAGTGGCGGGCCGCCGCCCGGTCACCCAGTCTTTCGGCCTCGAGATAGAGCCCGCGCAGCCCGAGCAGGCGCATTTCGGGGTCGTCGAGCATCGCCTCGAATTTCTGCCGCGCCGCGTCGTGGTCGCCTTCGAGCAGGGAGGCCTGCGCCTCGAGCAGATGGATCAGCGGCTCCTGGTCGGAACGGATCAGCTTGGCCGCTTCCTTGTTCTTCTTGCGGGCAAGTGCTGCGTCGCCGGCGCCCGCGGCGATCATGCCGGTCGACAGCGCCTGGTAGCCTCGGTCGCGCCTGCGGGCGCGGAAATGGCGGGCGATCGCATAGGGGCTGTTCCACAGCGCCTTGGTCAGCCACCAGAGCAGCATGACCGCGGCAACGATGGCGGTCACGGCCACCGCCGCCACCATCAGCGTGACCCTGTACTGATATCCCCCGAAGGTGACGACCATGTCGCCGGGCCGGTCGGCCAGCCAGGCAAAGCCCAGCCCGAGCAGGAAGACGACGGCCAGGTAGAACAGGATGCGGATCATCTCGTGTCCCCTCGCCTCAGGCCTTCATCGCATTGGCGACGAGTTGGTCCACCTGGTTCTCGACGTCGAGCCGCGCCTTGAGCATGGCGGCGAAATCGGCGCCGGCGGCCTTGGCCGCCTCGGGCAGCGTCTCGTATTCGGCGATAGCCTTGGCGAAGTCGCCCTGGTTGACGGCTACCTCCATGCGCGCCACGGTTTCCGGCACTCCGCTGCCCTCTACCTGCCCGATCGGCCGGACCTTCACCAGCTGCTCGGCGCTCGAAACCAGCCGTTCGACGATCCCCGCATCCGGGTTGACCGGCTTGGCCGCGGCGATCATCGCGTCGGCTACGGTACCGGTCTCGGCCACGATGTCGGCACGCGTCGCAACACCCTTCTCGGCATAGTCGCGCAGGGCCGCCAGCTGCGGCGAACCGGGGGCGATCGCCGCAAACGTCTCCAGCTCCGCGCCAAATCCGCCGCCGCGGTCGACGGCCGCCTTGAGCGCCGACGCCGCGATCGCCAGCGCGATCTTCGGCTGCGAGGCCTGCGCCTCGACCTTGGAGGCGAGCGACGACATCGACTGCTCCAGCGCCGCGATGTCGCCCGCATCCGACTTGGTGGCCTCGCCCGCCGCCTTCACCGTGGCGTCCAGCGCCGCGACGCGCTCGTTCAGCGTTGCGATATCGGCCGACACGCCGCCGCCCTGGCCGAGCGACGCCACCTGCCCCTCCACCGCCTTGATCCGATCGTCGAGGCCGGCAAGGGCCTCGCTCGAACCGGCCTGTCCGGCAGCCTGCCTCATCGTTTCGATCTCGGCCTTGGCCTGGTCGATCGCCGAAGCCAGCCCGGCGATGCGGCCGTCGACATCTCCGGTCGCGTTCGATGCCCCGAGATCGGCGACGCGCGATTTCAGCGATTCGATCTCGGCCTGCATCTGGTCCGCGCCCGCCGGCGCCTGCGAACCGCCAGGCGCGCCGAGGATACCGGCAAACTGCAGTCCTCCGGCGGCCAGCAGGGCGATCAGGCCGCCCGCGAGGCCGGCGGCGATGGCCGGCATGCCGCCGCGCTGAACCGCAGCGCTGGGCGCCGGTCCGGCGTCGACGCTTTCCGAAGCCGCCGGCTTGGGCGTTTCGGCGGCCTTCGGCTGCTCGGTGTCGAAGCTGTAGTCGTAGGAAACATAGTCGTCACCGGGCCTGGCGGCCGTTTCACCGGCGTCGGCCGGCTTTGCCTCCTCGGCAGCTGCGACCGCCTCGTCGCCCGTGGTCGCGGCGACGGCCTCGGCAGGCTCCGCAGCCTCGGTCGCCTCCGTCGTGGCCGCCTCCTCGACGCGCGAAACCGCACCGGGTTCCAGTTCGATCGTCATCGGCTCGCGATGCGACTTCGAGTGGCGCGTCTTCGGCGTCTTGACCATGCTTGGGGCTCCGCGATTTGGTTGGCACAGGTCCCGCGACCGATGCGGGGTCGCAGATGGAAAGCAGTAACACCCACCGACCCTCGAAAAAAGGCCGCGATATGGCGCGGCCGTCAGTCTGGATCGCCGAGAAGGTCGAACAGCGCGTCCTCGTTCGGATCGAGCGCCACCTCGACGCTCAGTCCGCCGCCGATGGCCGCCGCGATCCGTCCCGACAGGCAGCAGCAGCGGGCGTTGCGCAGCAGGCTGTCGGCCTCCGCCTGCGTCTCCATCAGGGTGCCGAGCGCCGCCGCCGCCCGCGCCGAGTAAACGAGCACCGCATCGATCGGTTGCCCGCCGAACCGCTGGCTGACCAGCGCCGGGTTCGGCGACAGGCCGACCGTGTCGTAGGTCTCGATGGCAACGACCCGCGTGCCATTCATGCCCAGCCGGCGCTCGAAGTCGGGCATGCGCACTCGGCCGCAGAGATAGGCCAGCGTCGCCTTGCCCATTTCCCTGGCGATGCTGTCGGCGAGGGCCGCGGCGTCGCCCGGCCCCTCGCGGACCGAGGCGAAGCCGGCCTTGCGGGCGCTTTCGGCCGTGCGGGCGCCTACGGCATGGCAAGGCAGGTGGCCGAGGCGCTCGACGAGCCCGCTCGGTGCATGGCGCAGCGCGTTGGCGCTGGTCACGGCCACCGCGACGGCGTCGGGCGGCACCAGGCCGCGGGCAACCGGCAAGGCGCGCGTTTCGGAAAGCGGCAGCAGTACCGGCTCGAAGCCGAGCATTTCGAGGCGCCGCGCGGTGCGGGTGGCGCCGGGATCCGGCCTCGTCACCAGCACGCGCAGCGCCATCTAGCTCCACCCCTCGAAGAACTTTTCGCCGGCCCGCGCCCGCACGTCCTCGCCGGCCTTGCGGCCGATCGTAGCCGCTTCAGTCGCGCTGCCCTCGGCCCTGGCCTCGTGCGACAGGGTGCCGTCCGGGGTCAGGATCAGCCCGGAGAAGGACAGGCGATCGCCTTCGATCTCGGCATAGCCGGCAATGGGTGTGCGGCAGGAGCCGTCGAGCGCGGCGAGAAACGCGCGTTCGCAGGCCAGCGCCTGGCCGGTCGGCTCGTGGTCGATCGCAGCCAGCATGTCGCGCACACGGTCGTCGCCGATGCGGCTTTCGATGCAGATCGCGCCCTGCCCCGGCGCCGGCGGGAACACCTCGACCGGCATCAGGTCGGTGATGATGTCGGTCAGCCCCAGCCGGCGCAGGCCGGCATGGGCGAGGATGGTGCCCTCGGCCACGCCCTCGCCGAGCTTGCGCAGGCGGGTCTGCACGTTGCCGCGGAACATCGCCACGTCGAGGTCCGGCCGCATGCGGCGGATCAGCGCCTGGCGCCTGAGCGACGACGAGCCGACGACCGCGCCCTCGGGCAGGTCGACGATCTTCTTCGCCGAACGGCCGATGAAGGCGTCACGCACGTCCTCGCGCGGCAGGAAGGCCGAAAGCTCCAGCCCGTCCGGCAGTTGTGTCGGCATGTCCTTGGACGAATGCACGGCGAAATCGACGTCGCCGGCATAGATCGCCTCTTCCAGCTCCTTGGTGAACAGCCCCTTGCCGCCGGCCAGCGAGAGAGGGCGGTCCTGGATGCGGTCGCCGCTGGTGGAGATCGCCACGATCTCGAAGGCTTCCTCGGGCAGGCCGTGCGCCGCCATCAGCCGCGCACGGGTCTCGTGCGCTTGCGCGAGCGCCAGCGGACTGCCGCGGGTTCCGATTTTCAAGGCTCTGGTTTGCATGGCGCCCGGTCCGTGATAACCCCGCGCTGGCGGGGCGGTCCCGTCCCTCCTATCTAGGAAATTACCACCGGGCAATCATGCAGGGTAGCGACCAATTGATCCGCGTTCTGGGCATCGAGACGAGCTGCGACGAAACCGCGGCGAGCGTCGTCGCGCTCGAGCCGGGCAAGGAGCCGGTGATCCTGTCGAGCACGGTGCTCAGCCAGATCGAGGAACACGCGGCCTTCGGCGGCGTCGTGCCCGAGATCGCCGCCCGCGCCCATGTCGAGGCGCTCGACGGCATCGTCGAGGCGGCCCTCGAGGATTCGGGCGTTGAGCTTCAGGACATCGACGCGGTTGCGGCCACCGCCGGACCCGGCCTCGTCGGCGGGCTGATCGTCGGATTGATGACCGCCAAGGCCGTCGCCGCCGCCGCCGGCAAGCCGCTGATCGCCATCAACCACCTCGAAGGCCATGCGCTGACCGCGCGGCTGACCGACGGGCTCGACTTCCCCTACCTGCTGCTGCTCGTCTCCGGCGGCCACACCCAGATCGTGCTGGTCAAGGGCGTCGGCGACTACCAGCGCTGGGCGACCACCATCGATGACGCGCTCGGCGAAGCCTTCGACAAGACGGCCAAGATGCTCGGCCTGCCCTATCCGGGCGGTCCCAATGTCGAGAAGGCGGCGGCCGCGGGCGACGCCACCCGTTTCGTCTTCCCGCGCCCGATGAAGGGCTCGGCGCAGCCCGATTTCTCCTTCTCGGGCCTGAAGACGTCGGTGCGCCAGGCAGCGACCGCCGTGGCGCCACTCAGCGACCAGGACGTCGCCGACATCTGCGCCTCGTTCCAGGCCGCCGTCACCGACACGCTCGGCGACCGCGTCAAGCGCGCCCTCGCCCGCTTCCGCGCCGAATTCCCTGACGTCGCCACCCCGGCGCTCGTCGTTGCCGGCGGCGTCGCCGCCAACAAGCAGATCCGCGCTCGGCTCGAAACGCTGTGCGCCAAGAACGGCTTCAGCTTCATCGCGCCGCCCATGGCGCTGTGCACCGACAACGCCGCGATGATCGCCTGGGCGGGCATCGAGCGGCTGCGCGCCGGGCTCGCCGAGCCTGACGCATTCGATTTCGTGCCGCGCTCGCGCTGGCCGCTGGACAGCGTGTCCGCGCCGGTCGTCGGCTCCGGCAGGCGGGGAGCCAAGGCATGAGCGCATACAAGGTCGCGGTTCTTGGCGGCGGCGCCTGGGGCACTGCCCTTGCGCTCGCCATGCTACGCGCCGGCCATGCCACCTCGCTTTGGGCCCGCGACGCCGACAGCGTCGCGGCCATCGCCAAGGGCCAGAACCCGCGCTACCTCCCAGGCATCACCTTCGAAACCGGCATTGTCGCCACCACAGACCTTGCGACCGCGCTTGCCGGTGCCGACTGCGTGCTGGTCGTCACCCCGGCGCAGGCGCTGCGCAGAGTGCTGTCGGAGATCAAGCCGCATGTCGCGGCACATGTGCCGCTGGTGCTCTGCGCCAAGGGCATCGAGCGCGACACCGGCACCCTGCTCTCGGCCATTTCAAAGGAAATCCTGCCCGGAAACCCCGTCGCCGCCCTGTCCGGCCCGAGCTTCGCCACCGATGTCTCGCGTGGCCTGCCCACCGCCGTCGTCGTCGCCTCCGAGGACGAGGCGCGCGCCCAGGCACTGGCGACACGCTTCTCCGCCGCCAACCTGCGCTGCTATTCATCGGACGACCTGATCGGCGTCGAGATCGGCGGCGCGCTGAAGAACGTCTTTGCCATTGCCGCAGGTGCTGTCACCGGTGCTGGCCTCGGCGCTTCGGCCCAGGCAGCGCTCGTCACCCGCGGTTTCGTCGAGCTGCGCCGCATCGGTGCTGCCTTCGGCGCCCGGCCCGAAACACTGATGGGCTTGTCCGGCCTCGGCGACCTCATGCTCACCTGCTCGTCGGTCCAGTCGCGCAACTTCGCCTACGGCGTCGCGCTCGGCAAAGGCGAGGAATTGTCCGGCCGCCCGCTCGCCGAAGGCGTCGCCACCGCTTACATCGCCGCACGCCTGACCCGCGAGCGCGGTATCGACGCCCCCATCGTCGAGGCAGTCGCCGCCCTGCTCGACAACGCCATCACCATCAACGAGGCGGTCGCCGGCCTGATGTCGCGGCCGCTGCGCGCCGAAGCCGACTGATTTCCGTACAGAGAGGACAACATGCTTTTCGCACTGATCTGCAAGGACAAGCCGGGCCATCTCCAGGTCCGCCTCGACACGCGCCCCGAGCATGTCGCCTTCCTCAACGACCTCAACGCCAAAGGCGCGCTGAAGTTCGCCGGCCCCTTCCTCGACGCCGACGGCAAGCCGGATGGCAGCCTTGTTGTCATCGAGGCGGCCGATGCGGCGGCGGCCAAGGCGATCGCCAGCGCCGACCCCTACGCCAAGGCCGGCCTGTTCGACAGCGTCGACATCCGCCCGTGGAACTGGGTGTTCAACAATCCGGCCAGCGCCTGATCGGCACAGCGAGGGGGACGACATGAGCGAGAAGAATTACTGGCTGTTCAAGTCCGAGCCGTTCAAATTCTCCTTCGAGATGCTGAAGGCCAAGGGCAAGGACGGCACGCAGTGGGACGGCGTGCGCAACTACCTCGCGCGCAACAACATGCGCGCCATGCAGATCGGCGACCTCGGCTTCTTCTACCATTCCAACGAGGGCCTTGAGGTTGTCGGCATCGCCGAGGTCTGCGCGCTTGCCCACCACGACACCACGACCGAAGACCCGCGCTGGGAATGCGTCGACATCCGCTATCACAGCGAGATCCCCAGGACGGTCACCCTGGCCGACGTCAAGGCCAATCCGGCGCTCGAGAAGATGTCGCTGGTCACCTCGATGCGCCTGTCGGTCCAGCCGGTCACACCTGACGAATGGCAGGAAGTCTGCCGCATGGCCGGGCTCGCCAAGGCGCCGTGACCACCGCCTCCCCGACACGCCTGACGCCCGAGAGTGCGGAAACCTTCATTCTCGCCAACACGGCGCTGATGTTGCCGCCCCATGTGCCGGAGATTTGCCTGCGCCTCGCAGACGAGGCGCACGACCTCTGGCACCGCACCGAAGAAGAGCTTTCCGAGATCGGCCTGCCGCCGCCCTTCTGGGCCTTCGCCTGGGCCGGCGGCCAGGGGCTGGCGCGCTACGTGCTTGATCATCCCGAGACCGTGCGCGGCCGGCGCGTGCTCGACTTCGCCTCGGGCTCCGGCCTCGTCGCCATCGCAGCGATGAAGGCGGGTGCCGCCTCCGTCGTCGGCGCCGACATCGACCCGTTCTGCGAGGCAGCCATCCAGCTCAATGCCGAGGCCAACGATGTCCCGGTCGGCTTCAACGGTTCCGACCTCGTCGGCCATGACGGCGGCTGGGACGTCGTGCTCGCCGGCGACGTGTTCTACGAAAAGCCCTTCGCCGACCGCCTGGTGCCATGGTTCGAGGCGCTGCGTGCCCGCGGCGCCGAGGTGCTGGTCGGCGACCCCGGCCGCGCCTACCTGCCCAAGCACCGCCTGGAGAAGCTCGCCACCTACGAGGTGCCGGTCACCCGCGCTCTCGAGGACGCCGAGGTCAAGCGCACCACCGTCTGGCGCCTTGCTCCGTGAAAGGCATGGGGTTCTCTGAAAAGGAACCATCGCAGCTTCATACCCCCACCCCTAGCTAGCCCCTCCCCACAAGGGAGAGGGGGACCTTGCGGCGCTGCCAGCCGAGGCCACGTCGAACATGTTGGCCAAGCCGGTGACGAGGTCGTCACCCTCCCCCTTGTGGGGAGGGGTTACGGGTGGGAGTATCTCACACGCGATTGCCTTGCAGGCAGGGGTGCCTGGTGGGCTCGGGAGAAGACGCCAGCGGCCTAGCCCCTCACACCTCCGTCTTCGCCGCCTCCTCCAGCATCCACTCCCTGAAGGCCGCGATACGTGGATCGTCCTCGGTGCTTTTCGGATAGACCAGGAAATAGGCGAACTCGCGCGACACGCGGATGCCGAGGTCGAAGGGGCGCACCAGCCGCCCCTCGGAGAGGTCGTTTGCGACCATCGCGAAATCGGCCAGCGCCACCGCGCTGCCGTCGATCGCCGCCTGCACCGCGTCCGAGGAGGCGGTGAAGACGATGGCCCGGCTGTCGTCGAAGTCGTCGACGCCGGCGGCCGCCATCCACATCCGCCAATTCGGCCAGGTCACGCCCTGCTGCGACCACTCGATATGCACCAGCGTGTGGTGGAACAGGTCGCGCGGCACCCTGAGCGGCGGTCCTGATGCCAGCAGCCTCGGGCTGCACACCGGAATGATCATGTTGTCGAACAGCCGGTCGGCGCACAGGCCCGGATACTTG
This sequence comes from Mesorhizobium sp. CC13, assembly GCF_039907765.1. Taxonomy (NCBI): domain Bacteria; kingdom Pseudomonadati; phylum Pseudomonadota; class Alphaproteobacteria; order Hyphomicrobiales; family Phyllobacteriaceae; genus Mesorhizobium; species Mesorhizobium sp. CC13. Next base: position 50,352 of record NZ_JARDJI010000010.1, read on the forward strand.
CCCATGCCGAAGCGGATGGCGACATCGACGTCGTCGAGGTCGAAGTCGCGCACCTCGTAGCTGATGTCGAACCTGAGCTCGATGTCCGGGTGCAGCTTGCGGAAACCGTCGACGCGCCGCATCAGCCATTTCGAGGCGAATTGCGCGTCGAGCGTCACCTTGAGCTGCGTGGTGCCGCGCGTCAGCTTGCGCGCCTTGGAGACGGCCCGGTTGAGCGCCTCGATGGCGTCCGCCGAGGCGTCGCACAGCGCCGCCCCCGCCTCCGTCAGCCTGATGCTGCGGCTGGTGCGCGTAAACAGCACCACGCCCAGCTGGTCCTCGATTTCCTTGATCTGGTGGCTCACCGCAGCCGGCGTCAGCCCCAGTTCGTCGGCGGCGCGCGTGAAGTTGAGGTGCCGGCCGGCAGCCTCAAGTGTCCTCAGCGCACGTGTCCCAGGCATCGACCGCATCGCGTGATCTTCAAGCCAAATTTGATAATCGAGAAAGAACTACTCGTTTCTCTTTTGTCTTTTCAGGCCCCATCATGGGACCAGTTGAAACAATGTCAAACCGGATTTGATGTCCGGGCGAAATGGAAGCCGACCATGTCCACCGATGTCTTCAAGGCACCCTATGCGCAGCCGAACCCGCAGAAGCCGCTTTTCGACTGGCTCCGCCAGATGCGCGCTGCCCTGCGCCTGCCGGCCCAGAGCTTCGGCTGCCTGACCGAACAGTACCGCCGCGACACCGGCATCCCCTGCCGTGACGTCGGCCACGCCGTCGACGCCGAGCTTGGCCGCCTCGGGCTGCTCGACATCGGCTGGCAGCCGCCGCGCCGTCCGAACCGCCACTGACCTTACCTGCAGTTCCCGCATCTCCCACTGCTGTTGGAAGGCAGTACCTCACCGGCCCGACGATCCCCAACGGATCTTCGGGCCGCTTTTTTTACAGCATGTTGCAGCCAGATTGCATTGTCAGAATGCGCCCCGTTTAGCGCACCACCCTCATGACCGTGCGGCTGGAAAGATGCGGCAGAAGCCGCGCCATGACCTTTGCCGTCACCGCCACGCAGCCTTGGGTGGGCGTGAAGCCAGGCCGGGCGAGGTGGAAGAAGATCGCGCTGCCGCGTCCGCGCCGGCGCGGCCTGATGTTCCAGTCGAGCACGATGCAGGCGTCGTAGAGCCGGTCGTCGCGCTTCATCCGCTCATGGCTGGCGCCGTAAGGTATCTTCACCGGCCTGTTGTAGTTGCGGTCGTCGGGCACCTCGCACCAGCCGAGGTCGCCGCCGATCGGGCTCATCGCAAGACGCGTGCCGCCGCCGCGGAAATGATCGCGGCGGAAGTAGCCCGACAGCAGCCGCATCGCGCCGAGCGGCGTGCCGCCGTCGCCTTCGCGCTTGTTGGCCGTGATCCCTCCGCGTCCCAGTGCGCAGGGAAACACCGAGCCGCCGGCCTGCAGCAGCCCCTTGGTCCGGTCGCCGGGCCTGGCCCGGACGACGATCGTGGAAATGCCTTGCCGCAAAAAGATCGTCCGCCCCAATTACGCCGTTGATTTTTCTTGTATGATCGCCAACCGAAACACAAATCACCCGTCGGGCGGTTGTGGCGACCAGCTTCCGCATCCATAGTTTACGGTCAACAGAATTCTGATCTTCAATAACGGATTGATCCATGACCTCACGCACCATCCTCATCGTCGACGACGACGACGATCTGCGCGGCACGCTCGTCGAGCAGCTGGCGCTCTACGAGGAGTTCGAAGTCCTTGAGGAAGCAAGCGCCGCAAAGGGCATCAACGTCGCGCGCGGCGGCATCATCGACCTGTTGATCATGGATGTCGGCCTGCCCGACATGGACGGCCGCGAGGCGGTGAAGATCCTGCGCAAGGGCGGCTACAAGGCGCCCATCATCATGCTCACCGGCCACGATACCGATTCGGACACGATCCTGGGCCTCGAAGCCGGCGCCAACGACTACGTCACCAAGCCGTTCCGCTTCGCGGTCCTGCTTGCCCGCATCCGTGCCCAGCTGCGCCAGCACGAACAGAGCGAGGATGCCACCTTCTCCGTCGGGCCCTACACCTTCAAGCCGAGCCAGAAGCTCCTCATCGACGCGCGCGGCGGCAAGGTCAGGCTCACCGAAAAGGAGGCCTCGATCATCAAATATCTGTATCGGGCCGACCAGAAGGTGGTGACCCGCGACGTACTTCTCGAAGAAGTGTGGGGATATAATTCCGGGGTCACGACCCACACGCTGGAAACCCATGTCTACCGACTGCGGCAGAAGATCGAGCGCGATCCTTCCAATGCGGAAATACTTGTGACAGAAAGCGGCGGATACAAGCTGGTCCCCTGACCGGTTCTTGGCGGCAGGTGGGGCCGCCGGCAAACGACAGGGAGGAAAAACCGGTCTGAAAAGTCGGGGACGTAATGGCGCTGGATGACGACATCCGCATCCTGTCCGGCGTGAGGCTGTTCGAGGGCTTCACCCAGGAGCAGTTGCGCTTGCTCGCCTTCGGCGCGGAGAACATCCATCTGCCCGCCGACCGCAAGCTCTATCGCGAGGAAGACGAGGCCGATTCCGCCTATGTCGTCGTCAGCGGCCGAATCGGCCTCTATCGCGACATCGATGGAACGCGCGCCGAGGTCGGCTCAGCCGGTCCCGGCGCCATGCTCGGCGAACTCGCCCTCATCGCCGACACAAGGCGCCTGACCAGCGCCGCCGCCGAGGTCGATTCGGAAATCATCCGCCTCAACCGCAAGATGTTCCATCGCATCCTCGAGGAGTATCCCGAGGTCGCGGCCCGCCTGCACCAGCATATCCTCGAGGACCTCCAGGACATGATCGCGCGGATCGAGAGCATGGCGCCCAGGTTCGGGAAATAGGCCGAGACGTTGTTGCGCCGCAAAGCGCCCCTCACCCTTACCCTCATGAAGGACGGGGAGAGGGGCTGCTCGACCTGAATTCAGACCAAGCACGTGACGTCACCACCGTGAGCACCGGAAGCAGAGAAAGCCGCCATTTGCAGGCCGGCCTCACCTGAATCTCAGTCCAAATCGAACCGCGCGAGCACCGGCACATGATCCGACGGCCGCTCCCAGCCGCGTGCCTCGCGCAGGACGTCGATGCCGGCGAGGCTCGGCGCCAGATTGGCCGACGCCCAGACATGGTCGAGCCGGCGGCCGCGGTCGGACAGTTCCCAGTCCTTCGCCCGGTAGCTCCACCAGGTGTAGATCTTCTGGTCGTCCGACACGTTGAGGCGCATCAGGTCGACCCAGTCGCCGGCTTTGCGCATGGCCTCGAAATTCTCGGTCTCGACAGGGGTGTGGCTGACGACGTTGAGCAACTGCCTGTGCGACCACACGTCGTGCTCGAGCGGAGCGATGTTGAGATCGCCGACAAGCACCGAGGCCGAGCTGTCGTCGTGAGCGGCGCGGATGGCGTTCATCTCGGCGACGAAGTCGAGCTTGTGACGGAACTTCGGGTTGATCTCGACATCCGGCTCGTCGCCTCCCGCCGGCACGTAGAAATTATGCAGCGTCACCTGCTTGCCGCCGGCGTCGAAGCGCACCGAAAGGTGGCGGCTGTCGTCGATCTCGCAGAATCGGCGCTTCTCGACGATCTCGATCGGCCGCCGCGCCACCGTCGCCACCCCGTGGTAGCCCTTCTGGCCGTGGAAGGCGATGTGCTCGTAGCCGAGCTTGCGGAACGCCGCCGAGGGAAACTGGTCGTCGGGGCATTTCGTCTCCTGCAGGCACAAAACGTCGGGCGCCTTTTCGAGCAGCAGCCGCTCGACCAGTGGCATGCGCAGGCGCACGGAGTTGATGTTCCAGGTGGCTATCGAGAAGGGCATGGCTGGCTTCGTCCGGCGGGAATTCACGCCGGAACCTGCCAGCCGCGCGCGGCAAAGACAAGGCGCGGCGGCTCACGCGGCGCAGGGCGCGCCGCTTTCCACAGCTAAGCCGTAGTCCCGGCGTCAGTCGTTCTTCTTGCGGGTGTTGAGTTCGCGGTTGAGCTTGTAGTCGATGGTGAAGGTGTCGGCCGGGAAGGAGCCGCCCTGCTGGACGTTGAACACCATCACCGTGGTGTCCTTGCCCTGCGCATCGGTGATCGTCCACTGGCGCAGCTCGTAGGTCTTGGGATCGAACATCATGGTGATGGTCGAGTTGCCGAACACCTGCTTGTCGGACAGCTTGATGGTGGTCAGGTCGTCCTCTTCGGCGACGCTCTGGACCTTGTTGCCGCTGAGATCGATGCGGTCGTCGAGCAGCAGCTTCAGCGGTGTCTTCGACAGCGGATAGAGGTCGGAGGTCCGCATCTTCGAATTCAGGATCACCACCGACTGACCGTCGGAGATCACCTTGAAATTCGATGGCGCCTCGTAGTTGAAGCGGATCTTGCCGGGGCGCTCGAGGAAGAACTTGCCGCCGGTCTGCTCGCCGCGCGGCCCGAACTGGACGAACTCGCCCGACATCGATTTCACGCTGGAGAAATGGTCGGCGATACGCTGCGCGGCGTCCGAAGCCGCCTGCGCCGGGCTCTGCAACGCCATCACCGGCGCGGCGGTCAGCGCCGTCGCTGCGGCGAAGCCAAGCAGGCGGCGGCGGGTCATGGTGCCAATGTCGTCGTTCATGCCGGTTACTCTCTCACTCCAGTTCGACGGTTCTATCGGCACTTAGTAGGGCTGAAGTTTGACATGGTTCACGCCATGCCCTCCGAACGCGAAAACGTGATCGCCGGTTCCGCCGGTTTCACATTTTGTCGTCTTCGGTCGGCACCAGGATCTCGCGCTTGCCGGCATGGTTCGCCGCGCCCACGATGCCCTCCTTCTCCATGCGCTCGATGATCGAGGCGGCGCGGTTGTAGCCGATGCCGAGACGGCGCTGGATGTAGCTGGTCGAGGCCTTGCCGTCGCGCAGCACCACCGCCACCGCCTGGTCGTAGGGATCGTCCGAATCCTCGAAGTTGCCGCCGCCGCCGCCGCGGCCCGAGGACTGGTCGTCCTCGTCCTCGCCGTCGTCCTCAGTGATGGCGTCGAGATATTCCGGCACGCCCTGCAGCTTGAGATGGGCGACCACCTTCTCGACTTCGTCGTCCGAGACGAAGGGGCCGTGCACGCGCTGGATGCGGCCGCCGCCGGCCATGTAGAGCATGTCGCCCATGCCGAGCAGCTGTTCGGCGCCCTGTTCGCCGAGGATGGTGCGGCTGTCGATCTTCGACGTCACCTGGAAGGAGATGCGGGTCGGGAAGTTGGCCTTGATGGTGCCGGTGATGACGTCGACCGAGGGACGCTGCGTCGCCATGATGACGTGGATGCCCGCGGCGCGCGCCATCTGCGCCAGGCGCTGCACCGCGCCCTCGATGTCCTTGCCGGCGACCATCATCAGGTCGGCCATCTCGTCGATGATGACGACGATGTAGGGCATCGGCTCGAGATCGAGATCCTCGGTCTCGTAGATCGCTTCGCCGGTCTGGCGGTCGAAGCCGGTCTGCACGGTGCGCGAGATCCTCTCGCCCTTCTTGTCGGCCGCAGCCACCCGGGCATTGAAGCCGTCGATGTTGCGGACGCCGACCTTCGACATCTTGCGATAGCGGTCCTCCATCTCCCGCACCGTCCACTTCAGCGCCACCACCGCCTTCTTCGGGTCGGTGACGACAGGGGTGAGCAGGTGCGGAATGCCGTCATAGACGGAAAGCTCCAGCATCTTCGGGTCGATCATGATCAGCCGGCATTCCTGCGGCGTCATGCGGTAGAGCAGCGACAGGATCATCGTGTTGATCGCCACCGACTTGCCCGAGCCTGTGGTGCCCGCGACCAGCACGTGCGGCATCTTGGCGATGTCGACGATGACCGCCTCGCCGTTGATCGACTTGCCGAGCGCCAGCGCCAGCTTGGCCTTGGTCGTCTCGAAGTCGCGGCTGGCCATGATCTCGCGCAGATAGACCGTCTCGCGCTTGGTGTTGGGCAGCTCGATGCCGATGGCGTTGCGGCCGGGAACCACCGCCACGCGGGCGGCGATCGCGCTCATCGAACGGGCGATGTCGTCGGCGAGGCCGATGACGCGGCTCGACTTGATGCCGGGAGCGGGCTCGAGTTCGTAGAGCGTCACCACCGGACCCGGACGGACATGGATGATCTCGCCCTTGACGCCGAAATCCTCCAGCACGCCCTCGAGCAGCCGCGCGTTCTGTTCCAGCGCATCCTTGGAAAGGCTCGCATCCCGCGCCACGTTCTTGGGCTCGGAAAGGAAATGCAGCGACGGCATCTCGAACTTGTCGGAGCCGATCAGCGAGGTCTGCGCCTCGCGCTGCACCCGGGCGCCGGGAACCGGCCGCGGCGCCGGCCCCGCCACGCGGGCGGATGCCTGTCCGGGAGGCGAGCGGAAGCTCTGCACCTGCGCGCCGCCGCTGCGGATCTCGCCGGTCACCGGATCGAAATCGTCGTCGTCGCCGAACACGTCCTGGTCGTCGGGATCGATCGACGCCGACCGGTCATGCGAAACCATCTGGGCGAAGAACTCCGGCTCGACGCGGGCGCGGCCGGCGCTGGTGACGCGTGCTTCGGCCCGCTCCGCCTTCTCGACGCGCTGGGCGGCCTGGCGCCAGGCGCTCTCGCGCCTCACGGGCTGGTCGAAACCCTCTTCCTCGCGGCGCTTGGCGGCGCGGCGGCGGATCCAGGCCCTGGCCGACAGCCACCAATGGGTGATGGCGCCGAGCGCCAGCACGCCTTCGCTGTCGTCCTCGTCCTCCTCGTCGAAACTGGCGAAATCCTGTTCGCGCATGTCCGGCTTGGGCTTGGCGTGGACCGCGGCAAATCCGTTCTCGCGCTTGAGCAGGCCCGCGCCGTAGGCAAACAGCCACAGCGTCGGGGCGAGCAGCAGCACGCCGATCACCGTTGCGACCAGTCCCGTCGGATAACCGCCGAGGAAGAGGCCGGGCACCTTGAGCACCATGTCGCCGAACACGCCGCCGAGGCCGGTCGGCAGCGGCCAGGTGGGCGGCGCCCCGACGCATCCCGAGATCGCGGCGGCAAGCACCGCGGAGCCGAACCAGGCGAGCCCGCGCCGGGGCATGTGGTCGACGCCGCGCGCGGTCGCGAAAAGCACGCCCCAGATCACCGCGGGCACCAACGCCGCCACCGCCGCAAGGCCGAAGAACTGCATGGCGATATCGGCGAAGACGGCGCCGGCATAGCCCATCGCGTTGGTCACCGGATTGTCGGTGGCATGGCTGAAGCTGGGGTCTGCGACGTTCCAGGTGCCGAGCGCGGCAAGACCGAAGGCGACGAAGGCGAAAAGGCCCAGCCCGGCCGCGCGGCCTGCCTGCCGTCGCGCGAATGCCTGGATGCCGTGCCCCGTCTCGGTCAGCGCGAACGGTGAGGAAACCCCAGAACGCATGCTTGTCCCCGTCCAAAGATGCCTTTGGCCCACGCGCGGACGCGTCGCGGGCAGATTCGGCAACCAGACTATCGGGGCGAAGGTTAAGGCCGCATTAAGGTTAAGCCATCGTTCACGCCGTGCGGCCTCGACGGCCGGGCACGGCGCCCAATTCAGCGCCCCAGCCAGGCGCGATCGAAGACGTCGACCAGTTTCTGGAAGTCTTCCTTGGCGATCTGGTCTGCCCCGCCCTTGCCGTCGCGGGTCAGGAACTGCCGCAGGTGCGCTGCGGCGAGGTCCGGCTGCTCAAGCCTGACCTCGAAGCGATCGAGATCCTGCGGAATGCTCGTTCCCGGTTCGAGATAGCCCAGGCCGGCATCGTCGAGTGCGGACGGCTCCTTGAGCCGCACCAGCACAATGCGCGTCACCGAAGGCTGAGAATCCGGCCCCAGCACGGTCGTGCCCGTCAGGTAGCCGCCGAGCACGCTGCCGGGCGGCGAAAACGGAAACAGCGCGCAGAAGAAATGCGTGTCGTCGGCCGGTCCGCCGACATGGATGTAGAGGCTGCGCCTGGTCATGGTGACCTGCCCCTTTATCTGCAGGCGCATCGTCGGCAGGTTTTCCGTATAGGTCGCCGTCAGCCGCTGCCCCTGCTCCGGCTCGATCAGCATCGAGCCGCGGATGAATTGACCGCGGAAATAGGGCGACCAACTGTGCGAGTAGCAGACATAGGCGCCGGCAGGCGAGCCGCCCCTGTCGTCATGTCCGTTGGCCTGCGCCTTGCCGAAGGCCTGCGCCCGCCGCTCGAGCTGCTGGCGATCGCGGCCGTGATGCCGGCAGATTTCGTCGATGAACGTCTCGAGGTCGCTGTCTCCGATCCAGTCCGCCGTCTTCGGCAGGTCGAGCAGCCTGATCCAGTCGTCGTAGACGCTGAACTGTCGCGGCGTCGAGCGCCCCTGCAGCCATTTGTCGGCCCGGTCGACGTCGAAGGCAGTCGCGGGGTTGATGCGCCGGAACGCCGCGGCAAGGTCTTTCCGTGTCCCCGCGCCAACAAAAGCCGCGGTCAGCCGCAGCTTGCGGTCGATATTCATCCCCACACGCACCCCCGAATTAGCCCGCATGCATATTTTATTGTTCTTCTTCGAAAGCAAGGGACCTCGGAAACTTCGCGGAATTTCCGGCCGCCGGCGCGGAACCAGAGATTGCCGCGATGACGAGGCCCGGATCGCTCCGGGCCCCGACGTTCCGGTAAAAAAGGAGGCCCGGATCGTTCCGGGCCTCAAGGCGTGACCACCACTCGGAGGGCACGACGGGATGGGGAGGATGCGGCGGCCTGTTCCGGCCGCCACCGGCGTCAGGCGTGGTAGGCCGCCTCGCCGTGCGAGGTGAGGTCGAGGCCTTCGCGCTCTGCGTCCGGGGTGATGCGCAGGCCGACCACCATGTCGACGACCTTGTAGAGGATGGCGCTGCCGATGCCCGACCACGCCAGGGTCACCAGCACGCCCTTGGCCTGGGCCAGGAGCTGGGTGGCCACGCCGGCGTAACCGGCGGCGAAGTCGGCCGTCGAGTAGTCGACGATACCCGCGCCGCCGAGTGCCGGATTGACCAGGATGCCGGTGGCGAGCGCACCGAAGATGCCGCCGACGCAGTGGATGCCGAAGACGTCGAGGCTGTCGTCGTAACCGACCTTGTTCTTCACCACCGACACGAAGAAGTAGCAGATCGCGGTGACGACGACGCCGAGCACGATGGCGCCCATCGGACCGGCGAAGCCGGCGGCCGGGGTGACGGCGACGAGGCCGGCAACCGCACCCGACACGGCGCCGAGCATCGAGGCCTTGCCGCGCAGCAGCGTCTCCAGCACGATCCAGGTCACCGCCGCTGCGGCGGTCGCCACGAAGGTGTTGATCATGGCGAGCGCGGCGTAGGCGTTGGCCTCGAGGTTGGAGCCGGCGTTGAAGCCGAACCAGCCGACCCACAGCAGCGACGCGCCGACCATCGTCAGCGTCATCGAATGCGGCGCCATCAGGTCCCGCATGTAGCCGACCCGCTTGCCGATCATGATCGCGCCGACCAGGCCCGCCATGCCGGCATTGATGTGCACGACCGTGCCGCCGGCGAAGTCGATGGCGCCGAAGCCGAAGATCAGGCCGGACGGATCGGAATAGGCGCTCGGGCCGCCCCAGAACCACACCATGTGCGCGATCGGAAAGTAGACGAACGTCACCCACAGGATGGTGAACAGGATGACCGCCGAGAACTTGATGCGCTCGGCGAAGGCGCCGACGATCAGCGCCGGCGTGATCGCCGCGAACGTCATCTGGAAGACGACGAAGACCAGTTCCGGAATGGCGACACCCTTGGTGAAGGTCTCGGACACGGTGGTCACGTCCACCCCGGCCAGGAAGGCCTTCGACAAGCCGCCGATGAAGGCGTTGCCGGGCGTGAAGGCGAGGCTGTAGCCGTAGGTGACCCAGATGATCATCACCACGGCGGTGATGGTGAACACCTGCATCAGCACCGACAGCATGTTCTTGGCGCGCACCAGGCCGCCGTAGAACAGCGCCAGGCCGGGCACCGTCATCAGCAGCACGAGCACGGTCGAAACCATCATCCAGGTGGTGTCGCCCTTGTCGACGGTGAAGGCCGGAGCCGCCGGGGCCGCTGCGGCGGCGGGAGCGGCTTCCTGGGCCAGCGCCGCGACCGTGCCGAGGGCGGCGAGCGCCAGCGTGCCGAGCAGCGCCGAGCGCGCCGCCGACTTCAGTGAGGAAGGAATTGTCATCGAGGTCTCCATGAGATTGCTGGCCGCTCAGAGCGCGTCGGTGTCGGTTTCGCCGGTGCGGATGCGCACGGCCTGGTCGATGCCGAAGACGAAGATCTTGCCGTCGCCGATCTGCCCGGTCTTGGCGGCACCGGTGATCGCCTCGACCGCCTTGTCGACGAGGTCGGTCGAGACGGCGACCTCGATCTTGATCTTGGGAAGGAAGCTCACGGCATATTCGGCGCCGCGATAGATTTCGGTGTGGCCCTTCTGGCGCCCGTAGCCCTTGACCTCGGTGACGGTCAGGCCCTGGATTCCGACGCTGGTCAGCGCTTCGCGCACCTCGTCGAGCTTGAACGGCTTGATGATAGCCATCACGATTTTCATCAGGTTTCACCCCTTGCTGATGCGGGTCCCCCGCGATTTCAGTCATCCCCAGCGGACCCGAAAGCCACCGGTGAGTGACAAACAGGATTCAAGCTCCGTGCCAGTTTGCATTGGCATTGGCTAAGCCACTGAAATTGAATGTAAACTTCTCTTGGCCGCAGGCGCGCGTTCGCAGACGCAGCAAGGCATCTGCTCACACAATGTGCAAAATTCCTAAAATGCCTAGTTTGTAGGCTTAGTGCGCAGGCGAATCAGCCCTTCCTGTGCCACCGAAGCGATCAGCGTGCCGTCCTGGGCATAGATCGCCCCGCGCGTGAAGCCGCGCGCCCCGCTCGTCGACGGGCTGTCCTGGGTGTAGAGCAGCCAGCCGTCGAGCGAATGCTCGCGATGGAACCACATGGCGTGGTCGAGGCTCGCCGCCTGGATGTCGGGATCGAATATGCCGCGCCCGTGGGCAAAGGTTGCCGTATCCAGCAGCGTCATGTCGGAGAGATAGGCAAGCACCGCCGTGCGCACTGCCCGGTCGTTCGGCACCGGCCCGGTCAGCCTGATCCACACTTTCTGCAGGGGCGGCAGCTTGTCCCGGCTCGAATAGTGCTCGGCATAGACCGGCCTGAGCTCCAGCGGCCGCTCCTTGGCCCAGAACATGCGGATCATGTCGGGCACGTGGGTCGCCTCCTGCAGCAGCTCGCGCTGCGATTTCAGCGTCTCAGGCGCCGGCACGTCGAGCGGCATCGGCATCTGGTATTCGAGGCCCGGCTCGTCGAGGTGGAACGAGGCTTCCAGCGAGAAGATCGCGTGCCCGTGCTGGATCGCCACCACGCGGCGGGTGGTGAAGCTCGAGCCGTCGCGGATGCGGTCGACCTCGTAGACGATCGGCACGGTGATGTCGCCGGGGCGCATGAAGTAGCCGTGCAGCGAATGCACGTGCCGGTCGGGCTCGACGGTGCGCTGTGCGGCCACCAGCGCCTGGGCTATGGTCTGGCCGCCGAAGACGCGCTGCCACTTCACCTGCGGGCTGCGACCACGATACAGGTTGTGTTCCAGCTCCTCGAGATTGAGAATGCTGAGAAGCTCTTGTATGGCGGCCGGCATGCGTTCCCCTTTTCGGGACGAAATACACCCGGTTTCCAGCAGGAAGCCCCCGCCGAGTCAAGGCGGGAAGCCTGACGCAGGAAGGATCCGCCATGGCCACGCGCGACGGTGACGACAACAAATCGACGCAGCTCGACGTGCTCGTCGCGGGCGCCGGCTATGTCGGCCTCGCCACCGCCGTGTCGATGAAAGAGGCGCGCCCGAGCCTCCACATCGCCATCGTCGACGCCGCACCGCCGGAGGTCTGGCGCAAGGACGGCCGCGCCTCGGCGATCGCCGCCGCTGCCTGCCGCATGCTCGACCATCTCGGCTGCTGGGAGGAGATCGAGCCCGAGGCGCAGGCCATCACCGACATGGTCATCACCGATTCCAAGGCTGCCGATCCGGTGCGCCCCGTCTTCCTCACCTTCGACGGCGAGATCGCCCCGGGCGAGCCATTCGCCCACATGGTCGAGAACAGGGTGCTCAACGGCGCCCTGCGCCGCCGCGCCGCCGAACTCGGCATCGACATCATCGAGGGCGTCGCCGTCCAGGCCTTCGAGACCGGCACCGCCGCCGCCAGGGTGCATCTCGCCGACGGCATCAGCATGGACACACGCCTGCTGGTCGCCGCCGACGGCGTCAATTCCAGGCTGCGCGACATGGCCGGCATCAAGACCGTGCGCTGGGAATACGGCCAGTCCGGCATCGTCTGCACGGTTGCCCACGAACGGCCCCACAACGGCCGCGCCGAGGAGCATTTCCTGCCCGCCGGCCCCTTCGCCACGCTGCCGCTCAAGCCCACCAGGGAAGGCGTCAACCGCTCCTCCATCGTCTGGAACGAGCGCACCGAGGACGCCGACAAGCTGGTCAAGGGCGATCCCTTCGTCTTCGAGATCGAACTCGAGCAGCGCTTCGGCCTCAAGCTCGGCGAGATCCGCGTCGAGGACAAGCCGCGCGCCTGGCCGCTGGGGCTGACGCTGGCGCGCGCCTTCGTGGCGCCGCGCTTCGCGCTCGCCGGCGATGCCGCCCATGGCATCCATCCGATCGCCGGCCAGGGCCTCAACCTCGGCTTCAAGGATGCCGCGGCACTCGCCGAAACCATCGTCGAGGCCGATCGGCTCGGCCAGGACATCGGCGCGATGGACGTGCTCGAGCGCTACGAGGTCTGGCGCCGCTTCGACACGGTGCGCATGGGGGTCACCACCGACGTCCTCAATCGCCTGTTCTCCAACGACATCGCCCCCGTGCGCGCGCTGCGCGACTTCGGCCTCGGCCTCGTCGACCGGGTGCCGCGCCTCAAGGAGTATTTCATCCGCCAGGCTTCCGGCACGACCGGCGAGACGCCGCGCCTGCTCAAGGGCGAGGCGATCTAGGGCCGCGTCGCCATTCCCCGGACCTCGTGCGCCCCAAGAACGCCCTTCGCGAATACAAGCCGACATTTTCGCAAGACACTTTTTTCGTGGCCCGTTGTTTTCGTGACGGCTCGGATGCTGGCAGCCGCGCCGGCCGGCGCTATAGTCTCCCCGGTCGCCGCACCTGGCCCAGCCAGCAATCAGGGAGAACATCATGAAGCACAGCGCCAACGCCGTCTGGAAAGGCAATCTGAAGGAAGGGTCTGGAACCCTCGACACCCAGAGCGGTGCGCTCAAGGGCCAGCCCTACTCGTTCAAGGCACGCTTCGAGGATGAGACCGGCAAGTCCGGCACCAATCCCGAAGAGCTGATCGCCGCCGCCCACGCCGGCTGCTTTGCCATGCAGCTGTCGCACTTCCTCGCCGAGAACGGCACGCCGGCCGACAAGCTCGACGCGCAGGCGGTCGTGACGCTGATCCCCGGCACCGGCATCACCGAGAGCGCGCTCACCCTCGTCGGCAGCGTGCCCGGCATCGACAACGCCAAGTTCCAGGAACTCGCCACCAAGGCCAAGGAGAACTGCCCGGTCTCCAAGGCCCTCGGCGCCATCAAGGTGTCGCTCGACGCCAGGCTCGCCTGAGCCTTCCGGGGCGCCGGTCCGGCCGGCGCCCTCGTCTCAGGCGGCGAGCACGGCCGCCCTGATCTCCGACGGCGTCGCGTCGAAGCGCCTGCGGAACGCCCGGTTGAAGTAGGACAGGTCGTTGAACCCGGCCTCGTAGGCGATGTCGGTGATGCTGCGCTGCGTCCGCAGCGGATCAGCCAGCATGCGGTGCGCCCGCTTCAGCTTCTGACCGAGGGCGAATTCGGTGAATGACAGCCCCTCGCTTTCGAACAGCTTGCGCACATAACGCGGCGACAGCTTGTGCTGGGCTGCGATTGCCTCGGCCGAAAGCCCGCGCAGCTCCGTCCGGGCGGCAATGTCCGCCTTGATCGCCGCCAGCCGCGCCGCGCGCAGGCCGCGCCCCAGCGCCACCTGCTCGGCGTCGCGCTCCGCCCCGAGAGTCAGCGCCGTCAGGTCGAGCAGATGGCTCGAAACCATGCGCGCCATGTTGCCCGGCAGCGGCTCGTCCAGCGTCTGCAGGGCAGTCGCGTAGCTGATCAGAAGCTGCATGGGCCCGTGGTTGATCGGAATGGGGCGCATCAGCATCCTCGTCACGTCGCCGAGCAGCGGCTGCAGCGCCTTCCGCTCGAAGCGCAGGTTGATGTAGCCGAAGCCGGGCCGGGTCACGTTGGCGCCCTCGCGCCCGCCCGGCACGAACATCGCGCAGCCCGGGCGGATGCTCTCCTCGAAGCTGCCGATCTGCATGTGGCTGCCGCCCGAAAGCGCGGCCAGCAGGATCACGTCGTCATTGTCGATCGCCTCCTTGCGCACCGCCACCCTGATCGGCGAGGCGGTGCCTGTGGCGATGCCTACGCCGGGCAGCAGGCGAACCCGCATGTCCATGTGCACCGGCGCATCGTCCACCGGTGCGAGCTCGGCCTTGAGGATCGCGCGGCCATAGACCTCGCGCAGCACCGCGAGCCGGTCCTGCGGCGGAAGCTCGTCGGTGAGCACGCGGAATGAGAAGGACTGCCCGTCGAAATTCGTCATCGGCTACTTGACCATACACAACCAAAGCGGGCAGTCGCACTTTATATTTCGCGTCATCAGATAGGTCAAGCTGGTACCGCCAAGGCCTGGAATCGGGACCGCAGAGTCCAAGAACGGGTTTTCCGATCCGTCTAGCGTGCCCTCGCGAATCGATGTGGTAGGTCCAGCACGAGGAGCAAGGACATGTCCCGCCTGCAGTTCTGGAAGACGGTGGCGGCGCTCGCCGCGGCGGGCTTCAACGCGCGTGCCTTCCTCGCCCCCATGGCGCTCGGCGGCAAGCTGCCGGAACCGGCCGGGAAACGCCGGCCGAAGGAGGAGAACGAACCCGAGGCCTGAGCGGCAGGCAGACCTCTAAGACGGCGGCGGCGGGCTTCGCCGCCGGTCGCCGCAGTCCGGCTGCAGCGGATGCCAGGGCAGAGGCAATCCGCCAGCCGGCAGGCCGGACGCGCCGGGGGGCAGACCCGCGTCCGGCCACCCTCCCCCTGGGAGCCGTCTTTGCGTTTGTTGCGCGGCAAAGCAGCCGGGCGCAATGCGCGGTCGTGCCGCGCCCCCACTTCGAAACCAAAGATCGTCCAAAAAGTTTAGCCTCCAGGGACCAGCTCACCGGGAGGAACCCTCATGCTGAACGTCCTGAGACCGCGCCACGAAGTCGCCGGCGCGACGACCCTCGAAATCACCGACATCACTGCCGAAGCAGCACGCCTCCCGGCCTTCGACGCCCACGAGCAGGTCTGGCTCGGCCGCGATACCGTGCGCGGGCTGACCGCCATCGTGGCCATCCATTCCACCGTCCTCGGACCGGCGCTGGGCGGCACCCGCATCTGGCCCCATGCCAGCTTCGAGGCCGGGCTCACCGATGCGCTGCGCCTGTCGCGCGGCATGACCTTCAAGTCGGCCATCGCCGGCCTGTCGCTCGGCGGCGGCAAGGCCGTCATCATCGCCGACGCGAAGACCGACAAGACGCCGGCCATGCTCGAGGCCTATGCCGAGATGCTCGAAACGCTCGTTGGCCAGTACATCACAGCAGAGGACGTCGGCATGACGCTTGCCGACGCCGACTTCCTCGCCGAACGCGCACCCAATGTCGCCGGCACCACCAGGGGCGGCAGCGGCAATCCCTCGCCGTTCACCGCCCAGGGTACCTTTTTCGGCCTCAAGGCGGCGCTGCGCCATCGCAAGGGCAGCGACGACCTCAAGGGCGTCCGCGTCGCCGTCCAGGGCCTCGGCTCGGTCGGCTGGTCGCTCTGCCGCAAGCTGCATGCCGAAGGCGCCGTCCTGACCGTCTCCGATCTCGAGCCGGCCCGCACCGCCCGCGCCGCCGAGATGCTCGGCGCAACGATCGTCGAGGGCAACGCAATCGTCGCCGCCGACGTCGACATCTTCGCCCCCTGCGCGCTCGGCGGCATGCTCTCGGCTGAAACCATCCCGCTGCTCAAGGCCGGGATCGTCGCCGGCGCCGCCAACAACCAGCTGGCGACGGCCGAGGACGGCAAGCTGCTGGTCGAACGCGGCATCCTCTATGCCCCCGACTACGTCATCAACGCCGGCGGCGTCATCAACGTGGCGGCCGAGATGGCCGACGGCGGCTACAGCGTCGAGGCGGTGATGCCGCGCGTCGAGAAGATCGCCAAGACGCTGACCAGGATCTTCGAGCGCGCCGAGCGCGAGGACCGCACCGCCGACGACGTCGCCGAGGCCATGGCCCGCGAGATCGTCGAGGCCGCGCGCAGGTAGGGCTTCTCCCGCAAAGGCAGGACGAACCAATAGTTGAAGGGCTTGGCAGGTCTTGTACCCCCACCCCTAACCCCTCCCCACAAGGGGGAGGGGGACTCCAGCGGCTTAGCGGCTTCCTTGAAATCAACGTGCTCGGCGCCCACCTCTCCGATACCCCTCCCCCTTGTGGGGAGGGGTTAGGGGTGGGGGTGAATCACAAGCGATTGCCCCGCCACTTATTGGCGCTGAGCCCTTGTCGAAGGGCGAGGCGAACCCTCGATTCGCAAGAACGCAAAACGGCCCGGCTGCTTCCGCAACCGGGCCGTTTTCAATCTTTCCGCCGCGCGCCTATGCGCCGGCAGCGTCGAGCCGCGCCTTCAGCGCCGCCACTTCCCCTTCCAGAACCCGGACACGTTCCTCGAGCTCCGAAACGACGGGCGAGGCGGCACTCGGCGCCCGGTTTGTCGTGACGACCGCAGCATCGACATCGCCTGCCAGGAGATGCGCGAAGCGATCCTCGCGCTGGCCGGGTGAGCGGCCGATCTCCTTGACCAGCGCCGGCCGGCGGCCGATCAGCATGTCGAGTTCGTGGCGCACGGCGTCGGCATCGGCGAAGTTCGCCATGCGCTCGGCGCGGGCGAGCAATTCGTAGACGGTCTGCGGCCCGCGCAGCAGAAGCAGGCCGATCAGAACGCCCTGGTTGCGCGTCAGCGAGAACTTCTGCGCCATCTGGTGCTCGTAGCGTTCGACGCGCGAGGCGAACTGCTGCTTCGCCAGCCCCTTCGCCTGCAGCGTACCGAGCGCCCGGGTGATGTCGACCATCTCCAGCGCCATGACCGGCTCGCGCGACGTCTTCTGGTTGGCGGCGGCCACCAGCGCATTCGATGTCATCGGATAGACGTCGGGCGTCAGTTCCTTCTTCTCGATCAGGCAGCCGAGCACGCGTGCTTCGGCCGCTGTGAGGTGGGGAAGATCCGTGTCTGTCATGTCAGTCGCTTTCGCCTTACGCAGATGTTCAACCGTCATCTTCTTGCCCCGGCCGCGCCGATCCGGCACGGTCGCGCACAGTCACTTACGAAGCTTTCTGGCCGATCAGATTGACGTATAGGTCGTAGCAGTTGCCGGCAATCGCCTCGGCCGAGAAACGTGCCGCGATCCGTTCGCGCGCGGCCATCCCCATCGCCCGACGGCGATCCTCGTCGTCGGCAAGCAGCTTCAGCGCTTGGATCCAGGCGTGCTGGTTGAACGGCAGCGCCAACCCGGAAAGGCCGTGTTCGACGATCTCGGCCGTCCCGCCGAAATTCATCGTCACCACCGGCACGCCCGCGGCCATGGCCTCCGCGGGCGCAAGGCCGAACGACTCGCCAGGCAGCCGGGTCGGGGTGACGTAGATGTCGAAGGCCGACATCATCCGCCGGGCATCGGGAATCCTGCCGAGAAGCCTCAGGCGGTCGCCGCCGGCCTGCTTGATCAGGGCAGTCTCGGCCGCCGACCCGCTGCCCACGACGGCAAACACGAAGGGAGCCCCCAGGCGCCGCACGACGTCGGCAACGAAAGCCAAGTTCTTGATCGGACGTATTGAGCAAACCGTTCCGATGACGATCTCGTCGGCGCCCAGGCCGAAACCGGCACGCAACGCGCTGCGCTCATCTTCGCTGGGCGATGGCAGGACCTCGATCGGATGCGGATGGACGTGGCAGCGGCCCGGATCGATGAGGCGCCGGAATATCTGACGGCCCATCCAATTGTTGACATGGGCGCGCGAGGGCAGCAGCAGCCGGGTGACGCGCCGGTTGAAATAGGTCGCCCAGTCGAAGGGGCTGAGGATGTTCAGCCCATCGATGGCGCCGTGCGCGAACACGACGGGCACCCTCGGCGTACCGCGCAGGGCAAGCATCACGGGAAGTGCTACGGTGCGGCCGAGGCCGATATGCACGATATCGGGCGAAAATTCCGCAACGGCTGCCTTGATCGCGTCGACGATGTTCGAGCCAGGCAGGTAGCGGCGCAACTTGCCGGCCAGGCCGGTATTTCCGGCTTTGCGCAGCGCCCCAAGGTAAACGAAACGAAAGGAGACCCCCAGCGCCTCCAGATGGGGAAGGATGGGGGTGTCTAAATGTGCAGGATCCTCGGATACAAGGAGAACGCGCATGGAGACCCGGATTAGACGCGGCGCTCGACCATCATCTTCTTGATCTCGGCGATCGCCTTGGCCGGGTTCAAGCCCTTGGGGCAGGTCTGGGCGCAGTTCATGATCGTGTGGCAGCGGTAGAGCCGGAACGGATCCTCGAGGTTGTCCAGGCGCTCGCCCGTGGCCTCGTCGCGGCTGTCGATCAGCCAGCGATAGGCCTGCAGCAGCACGGCCGGGCCGAGATAGCGGTCGCCGTTCCACCAGTAGCTCGGGCACGAGGTCGAGCAGCAGGCGCACAGGATGCATTCGTAGAGGCCGTCGAGCTTCTGGCGGTCCTCATGGCTCTGCAGCCATTCCTTCGCCGGCTCCGGCGACACCGTCTTCAGCCACGGCTCGATCGAGCGGTGCTGGGCGTAGAAGTTGGTGAGGTCGGGCACAAGGTCTTTCACCACCGGCATGTGCGGCAGCGGGTAGATCTTGACCGCGCCCGAGATGTCGTCGCACCCCTTGGTGCAGGCCAGCGTGTTCGAGCCGTCGATGTTCATCGCGCAGGAGCCGCAGATGCCTTCGCGGCAGGAGCGGCGCAAGGTCAACGTCGGGTCGATCTTGTTCTTGATGTAGAGCAGGTGGTCGAGCACCATCGGGCCGCAGTCGTCGACATCGACGAAATAGGTGTCGATGCTCGGGTTCTCGCCGTCGTCGGGCGACCAGCGATAGATGCGGTATTCGCGCAAATTGGTCGCGCCCGCCGGCTTCGGCCAGGTCTTGCCTTCGCGAATCTGCGAGTTCTTGGGGAGTGTCAGTTCGACCACGATCGGTTCCTCACATCTTGGCGCGGAGTTCCTTGCGGATGACGAGCTTGAGCCCGCTCCACACGGCATCCACGGCGCAGACCTTTACGTCCACTAGCCCCTTGGGCAGCGCCACGTCGCGAATGACATCCTCGGTGATGTCGGTCGCGATCTTCGACGCCTTCTTGGGCCAGGAGATCCAGACCGCGCCGTCGGGCGCGATCATCTTCTTGAATGTCTCGGCATTGCCGTCGAGGTCGGCACGGCGCCGGGTGAAGGCATGAACCACGTCATGCCCGTCGCCCGCCGCATCGATCCCGGTCCAGCCGGTCAGCTTCCTCGCCGCAAAATCGCGCGACGAAGCTAGTTCGCCAAGCTCGTCCGGCAGGTCGACGAACACCACGCTCTGCCCGTCCTTGAGGCCGAGTTTGGCCGCAAGTGGCGTTGGCGAGTATCCTGCCGCCGGCAGCGCCATGGCTCAGTACACGCGCGCCTTCGGCGCGATCTTGGCGAGGCTGATGCCGCCGTCCTCTTCCTTGAGCAGCGGCTCGGTGTGAACCGGCCGGTAGCTGAGCGTCACCTTGCCGTCCTCGGCGACGTTGGCCAGCGTGTGCACGCGCCAGTTCTGGTCGTCGCGGGCCGAGAAGTCCTCGCGGGCATGCGCCCCGCGGCTTTCCTTGCGGGCTTCGGCGCCATGGACGGTGGCGATCGCGTTGGCCATCAGGTTCTCGAGCTCCAGCGTCTCCACCAGGTCCGAGTTCCAGATCATCGAGCGGTCGAAGACCTTGACGTCCTTGAGCTCGCCCCAGATCTGGGAGATGCGCTTGCAGCCCTGCTCGAGCGACTCCTGCGTGCGGAACACGGCGGCGTCTTCCTGCATGGCGCGCTGCATCTTTTCGCGCAAGCTGGCCGTCGGCGTGCCGCCATTGGCGTGACGCAGGCGGTCGAAGCGGTCCATTATCTTCTCGACCGAAGCCGCGTTCGGCGCGGGGATCGGCGCGTTGCGGTCGACCACCTGGCCGGCGCGGATGGCGGCGGCGCGGCCGAACACCACGAGATCGATCAGCGAGTTCGAGCCGAGGCGATTGGCGCCGTGCACCGAGGCACAACCGGCTTCGCCCACGGCCATCAGGCCGGGCGACACCCGGTCGGGCGCGCTCTTGGTCGGGTTCAGCACCTCGCCCCAGAAGTTGGTCGGGATGCCGCCCATGTTGTAATGCACGGTCGGCAGCACCGGGATCGGCTCGCGGGTCACGTCGACGCCGGCGAAGATCTTCGCCGATTCCGAGATGCCGGGCAGCCGCTCTTGCAGCACCGCCGGATCGAGGTGGTCGAGATGCAGGAAGATGTGGTCCTTGTTCTTGCCGACGCCGCGGCCGTCGCGGATCTCCAGCGTCATGCAGCGGGAAACCACGTCGCGCGACGCCAGGTCCTTGGCCGACGGCGCATAACGCTCCATGAAGCGCTCGCCCTCGGAGTTGACCAGGTAGCCGCCCTCGCCGCGGGCGCCCTCGGTGATCAGGCAGCCCGAGCCGTAGATGCCGGTCGGGTGGAACTGCACGAACTCCATGTCCTGCAGCGGCAGGCCGGCACGCACCGCCATGCCGCCGCCGTCGCCGGTGCAGGTGTGCGCCGAGGTGGCGGAGAAATAGGCGCGGCCGTAGCCGCCGGTGGCCAGCACCACCATCTTCGCCGAGAAGCGGTGGATGGTGCCGTCGTCGAGGTTCCAGGCCACGACGCCGGTGCAGGTGCCGTCCGGCTCCATGATCAGGTCGAGCGCGAAATACTCGATGAAGAACTGGGCGTTGTTCTTCAGCGACTGGCCGTACAGCGTGTGCAGGATGGCGTGGCCGGTGCGGTCGGCGGCAGCGCAGGTGCGCTGCACGGGCGGGCCGTCGCCATAGTTCATCATGTGGCCGCCGAAGGGGCGCTGATAGATCTTGCCCTCCTCGGTGCGCGAGAACGGCACGCCGTAGTGCTCGAGCTCGTAGACGGCCGCCGGCGCCTCGCGCGCCAGATACTCCATCGCGTCGACGTCGCCGAGCCAGTCCGAGCCCTTGACGGTGTCGTAGAGGTGCCACTGCCACGAGTCCGGGCCCATGTTCTGCAGCGACGCGGCGATGCCGCCCTGTGCCGCCACCGTGTGCGAGCGGGTCGGGAACACCTTGGTGATGCAGGCCGTCCTCAGCCCCTGCTCGGCCATGCCGAGCGTGGCGCGCAGGCCCGCGCCGCCGGCGCCGACCACGACGACGTCGAACTTGTGATCGACATAGGTATAGGCGGAAGCTGCTCCGCTCTTGCCGTCCTTGGCCACCGTATCAGCCTCCGAATGCCATCTTGAGCAGGGCGAAGAGCGAAGCCACGCCGACCGCTATGGTAAAGAAAGTGTTGAGCATGATGAGCGCGACCTTGGTGCCCTCGCCATGCACGTAGTCCTCGATGATGACCTGCATGCCGAGCCGCATGTGGTAGAGGCCCGAGATCAGCACCAGCGCCATGACCAGCGCCACGAGCGGGTTGGCGAGCGTCGCCCGCACGGCGGCGTAGTCGGCGCCGTTGAGCACGACCAGGAGGCCGACGAAGAACAGCATCAGCGGCACGTTGGCCACCGCCGTCACCCGCTGGCGCCAGAAATGCTCGGTGCCCTCGCGGGCGGAGCCCAGGCCGCGCACCTTGCCGAGCGGGGTGCGCATGTCGTTGTTGTTGCCGCTCATCTCAGGCTCCCCGCACCATGTAGCCGACGACCCAGACCAGCAGCGTGAGCAGCACCGCGCCGACCACGGTGGCCCAGGCAAGCTTGGAGGCGGTGTGCTTCTCCAGCCCCGCGCCGGTGTCCCAGATCAGGTGGCGGATGCCGCCCAGCAGGTGCTGCATCAGCGCCCAGGTGTAGCCCAGCAGCACGATCCGGCCGAACCAGCTGCCGTAGATCCCGTTGACGAAGTCGAAATATTCCTGCGACGTCGCCGCAGCAATCAGCCACCAGGCCACCAGCAGCGTACCGAAATAGAGCGCCGCGCCGGTGATGCGATGGATGATCGACGTCGTCATCGTGATCGGCGGGCGATAGATGGTCAGGTGCGGCGACAGCGGCCGCGCTCGCGATTGGGTTGCTTGTGATTTGCTCATGGCTCCCCCGGTCTGCATCCGAGCGTGGCTATGTTTGAATACGGCGTCGTCGCACCGTTTTGCGACGTCGGAATGGGCGCTTTCTAATGCGGTTTTTGCACCGCGTCAAAGTCGGAAAACCGTTCTGGCGCACATATTTAGTCGCATCGCGCCTTCAATCGATTGAAGCCCGGGCACACTACCCGCCCGGGTAAGCAACGCCTGAACGGGCCGGCAGCCGGTCGTCGCCGCTGCCTGCCCGTCCGCCTCCACCGGCCCTACCCGGGCGTGGGGTGCCATCCCGCCTGATACGCGAGCGAAATTAACCCTGTTTGTTAATCGAAACGGGCTGGCTGGCCGGAATCCCTTAACAAAGGTTAAGAAAGCGTTAAGATTTGATTCGAGAAGCGGCGCCGCCAGCCAGGGAGATTCTGCGATGCGCACTGCATTGGCCTTGACTGGGATCCTGCCGCTGGCGATGGCAGCCGCCGTTGCACTTGCCGCACCGGCCTCGGCGGGCGGCTGGGACGGCGACCGCATCTACGCCGATTCCTTCGGCAACCTCGTCGTCGAAAGCGGTGCGGGATACAAGCGCATCGTCGTCGGCGAGGGCCGATCGGCCCGCAAGCTCGCGGCCGGCGCCGGGCCGAAAGTCGTCTATCTCGACCGGCAGGGCAAGGATTCGGTCCGCCGCTGCTACCGGCCGCCCATGCTGCTCAAGGGCCGCAGCTACATGTACGGCTTTTCCGAGGGCGAGATTCCCCAGCCCGGCCTTCGCTGCCGCTGAACCCGTTCAGGCCGACGGCGGCTTGCCCCCGAACGGCACGACGTTCGACACACTCGCCTCGAAGGAAACTTCGAGCACGCTGATGCCGGCGATGCGGACGCAGTCGCGGCCGTCCTTCTTGGCTTCGTAGAGGGCGGCGTCCGCCCGCCGCATCAACTGGTCGATGCCCTCGCCGGCAACGAGCTCGGCCACGCCGAAGCTCGCCGTGAACCGCCGGTTCACCGGCAGGCCGTCGATCGGCAGGGCCGAGAACGCGCTGCGGGCGCCTTCCGCGAACAGGCGCGCCGCCGCCATGTGCGTGCCCGGCAGGATGATGGCGAACTCCTCGCCGCCAATGCGGCCGGCTATGTGGTGGCCAGCCTTCGATTCGTGCAGGAAGCGCGAGAATGCCTCGATGACGCGGTCGCCCGAGGCATGCCCGTAGTTGTCGTTGATCGACTTGAAGTGGTCTAGATCGGATATCACCAGCGTCACCGGCAGGCCCTGGCGCGACGCATCGCGCAGGGCGGCCGCGGCATGCCGCTCGAAGCCGCCGCGGTTGAGCAGCCGCGACAGCGCATCCGTCTCCGACTTCTGCAACACGTCGGCGAGGATGTCGCGCATCAGGATGACCATGATCAGCAGCGCGATGGACAGGGCGAACACCGTGCCCAGCGCCTGCGAGATCATCGCGTAGGTGCTCTGCAGGTAGAAGTGCGGGTCGGAACCCGAGCCACCCACCGCAAGCGCCAGGTATGGCTTGGAGAAGAACTGCACCGAGCTTGCCAGGAGCACGCCGGCGAGCGCGTAGTCGAAGCGGCTGAGCTTGGTCCGCGCCTGGAGCACGATCGCCGCGCCGACGGCCTGGGCGATGGCATAGGGCGTCTGGAACGTCATCATGCGCAGCAGCGAGTCGCGGTCGAGCCCTTGCGTGACGTAGACAGCAGCGGTCGCCAGCACGAAGAACGCGAGCATCGATCGCCACGGCGGCGACACCTCGTAGCGGCGTGCCAGGCCGACATTCATCAAAAGGGTGATGGCCAGGAACATCGCGAAATTGACCGCGACGATCACCCGCGTGTCCTGGAACAGCGGAATGGTGAATTCCGTCCCGATATAGACGATGCCGAGGCCGTAGCAGAGCGCGAACCAGCGCGCCGAAATGCGCCTCGCGTCATAGATCGCGATCGCTATGAACGCGCTGGCGAGTAGGCCGGCGACGAACAGGTTGATCGCGAGAATGAACTCTGCACCGCTCATCGCTTGTGGTCGCCTCCCATGCTCGCAAGCAAATCATACGCGCGAGAAAAAGACGTTAACGTGACTGGGCGGAAGACGGGTTCTGCCGATATCCTCAACAAATGGACAAGGCGGCGAGCTCGCGCCCGCCGCCTCGTCCGCATGCGCGTCGGCGACGGCTATTTCCAGTCGCGGATGTCGACGAAATGGCCGGCGATCGCGGCGGCCGCGGCCATGGCCGGCGACACCAGGTGGGTGCGGCCCTTGAAGCCCTGGCGGCCCTCGAAGTTGCGGTTCGAGGTCGAGGCGCAGCGCTCGCCCGGCTTCAGCCGGTCGTCGTTCATGGCCAGGCACATCGAGCAGCCCGGCTCGCGCCAGTCGAAGCCCGCGGCGACGAAGATCTTGTCCAGGCCCTCGGCCTCCGCCTGCTCCTTCACCAGGCCCGAGCCCGGCACGATCATGGCGTTGACGGTCGAGGCCACCTTCCGGCCCTCGACGACCTTGGCGACGGCGCGCAGGTCCTCGATGCGGCCGTTGGTGCACGAGCCGATGAAGACGCGGTCGATGGCGATGTCGGTGATCCTGGTACCGGCGGAGAGCCCCATATAGTCGAGCGCGCGCTTCTTGGAGTTGCGCTTGGTCTCGTCCTGGATCTCCTCCGGGTTCGGCACGATGCCGGTGACGGACGCCACGTCCTCGGGCGACGAGCCCCAGGTTACGATGGGCGGCAGCTTGGCGGCGTCGAGGATGACGACCTTGTCGAAATGCGCGCCCTCGTCCGAGTGCAGCGTCTTCCAGTAGTCCAGCGCCGCGTCCCACGCCTTGCCCTTGGGCGCGCGCGGCTTGTCCTGGACATAGGCGAAGGTCGTCTCGTCGGGAGCGATCAGGCCGGCCCGGGCACCGCCTTCGATCGACATGTTGCAGATCGTCATGCGGCCTTCCATCGACAGCGCGCGGATCGCCTCGCCGGCATATTCGATGACGTAGCCGGTGCCGCCGGCGGTGCCGATCTCGCCGATGATGGCCAGCACGATGTCCTTGGCGGTCACGCCCTCGGGCAGAACGCCGTCGACACGCACCAGCATGTTCTTGGCCTTCTTCTGGATCAGCGTCTGGGTAGCGAGCACGTGCTCCACTTCCGAGGTGCCGATCCCGTGCGCCAGCGCGCCGAATGCGCCATGCGTCGAGGTATGGCTGTCGCCGCAGACGATGGTCATGCCCGGCAAGGTGAAGCCCTGCTCGGGGCCGACGATGTGGACGATTCCCTGGCGCTTGTCGTTCTCGGAGTAATATTCCACGCCGAAGTCGGCCGAGTTCTTGGCCAGCGCCTCGACCTGGATGCGGCTCTCCTCGTTCTTGATGCCGTCCTTGCGGTCCGGCGAGGTCGGCACGTTGTGGTCGACGACGGCGAGCGTCTTCTCGGGGTGACGAACCTTGCGGCCGGCCATGCGCAGGCCCTCGAAGGCCTGCGGGCTGGTCACCTCGTGCACGAGGTGACGGTCGATGTAGAGCAGGCAGGTGCCGTCGTCCTGGCGGTCGACGACGTGGTCGTCAAAGATCTTGTCGTAGAGGGTGCGCGGTGCGCTCATGTGCGTAGATCCGTCGATATGAAACTGGGAAAGGGCGCGCCAAAGGCCCGTCGGCTTGGCGTATGGAGGCGACTAGATAAGTCGGCTCGTCAGCGCGCCTGAAATCCGGGCAAAGAAACGCGACGGCAGGCGCTTGTGGTCCTGCAGCACGAAACCCTTGTAGGCCGGATCTCCAAAGAGCTCTTCCATGGCCCGCTCATATCAATCTTTTGGGCTTCCGGCAATTGCGACTGCAGCGCCCACGCCACCTCAATGCGCGGGCTCGGCCTTGACGGGATCGTCGGGCTTCGGCTTGGCCGCCCGCCTGGCTTTCTGCCCGTCGTCCTCCGGCGCCGCGAAATCGGCGCCCTTGTTGAGGTCGAGCCTCTGCTCGAGCAGCTGCAGCAGGCTGAGCACGACCAGCGCCAGGATGGTCGCGAACAGCGCGATCTGCCAGAGCCCGAGCCCCGAGGCGACGCCTATGGCGCCGGCGAGCCACATGCCGGCACCCGTGGTCAGGCCGTGGACGGCGCCGCGCGTGAAGATGACGACACCTGCTGCCAGGAACGCCACGCCCGCCGTCACCGCCTCGACGATACGGATCGGATCCATCCTCACCGCCTCGTTTGTCGTGCCGGTCGAGAACATCGGCGCGTGCACGATCTCGATGGTCAGCAGCGCGAAGGTCGCGGCGGCGACGCAGACCAGGATATGCGTCCTCAGCCCCGCGGGGCGGTTCCGCCATTCGCGCTCGAAGCCGATCGCCGCGCCGAAGCCGGCGGCGAGCAGCAGCCGCGCCGCGATCACCGGAAAGGCGGTGTAGGTTGGGTGGCCGAATTCCTGGGCGAGCTGTTCCATGGGACCTCTGCTGGTTCGGCCCCAACGCACCGCGCCGGCCGAGGTTCCCGAGGTCCGCTCAGCGGATCGCGAAGACGAAGGCCTTGACCAGCACCTGAGGCTCCGCCACGGCGAAGGCTCGGAACGGCGGGCTCACCTCCACCGGCCGCCATCGGCCGGCGGCCTCGAGTTCGGCGAATTTTTCCAGGAACCCGCCCTGCGCCAGCACCGCGTCGCGCACGGTGAAGATGCCGAAGCCGCCGGGCCGGGTGATCCGCACCAGCTCTTCCAGGCTCGTCGCCGGCGCATGGCCGGCCGTGAACACGCCGGTCGAGAAGAACGCCGCGAAATGTCCGTCGCCCCAGGGCAGCGGCCCGCCCAGCGCCGCCCGGGTCAGCGCCGCGTAGCCGCCGCGCGCCCGCGCCAGCGCCAGCATCTCCTCGGAAAGGTCCAGACCCTCGATCGCGGAATAGCCCAGCGCGGCAAGGTAGGGCCCCGACAGCCCGGTGCCGCAGCCGGCGTCGAGCAGCGGGCCGGCTCCCTTGGGCACGTGCCGTGCCACCCATGCCGCTATGACGAAGGGCAGGCAGTAGCCCAGCGCCGCCGTCTCGGTGTCGTAGCCGTTGGCCCAGGCGGCATAGGCGTCGGCGAGTTCGCCGTCGGTCCTTGCCGCATAGACCCGGGCCAGCGCCTCGCCTTCCTCGCTCATCGGCTATCCTCGCCTATCGCGCCTGTCCCCGCTTCAGCCGCCGCTCCAGCGACCGCAAGGCAAGCGACAGTCCCACCGTCAGTATGAGGTAGACATAGGCCACGATCGAGTAGGTTTCGAAGAAGCGGAACGAACCCGAGGCGTAGACCTTGGCCATCTGCGTTATGTCCGCGACGCCGAGCACCGACACCAGCGACGAGTCCTTGACCATGGCGATGAAGTCGTTGCCGTAGGGCGGCAGGATGGTCTTGAACGCCTGCGGCCAGACGATCAGCCGGAAGCGCTGGTAACGCGTCAATCCCAGCGCCTTCGCCGCCTCGATCTGGCCGGTGTCGACGGCCTGGATGCCGGCCCGGAAGATTTCTGCGATGAAGGACGAATAGGCGACGGTCAGCGCGATGATCGCCCGCCACAGAAGCGAGAAGTCGCGCACCTGCATCGGTTCGACGAGGCCCGCGGCCTGCAGCGGCGCCGACAGCCAGTTCCACGCCGCCACGAAGGCCGGCGCGCCGACGAAGGCGATCCAGAACAGGAGCACCAGGATCGGCAGGCCGCGGACGATCTCGACATAGAAGCGCCCGATCTGGCGCAGCACCGTGGAGTTCGACAGCCCGAGCAGCGCGACGAACAGCCCGAGCGCCGAGGCGAGCGCGAAGGCGACGACGGTGACGAACAACGTCACCAGCAGCCCCTTGGCGAGGGTCGCGATGATCTGGCGATAGAGGTCGTCGGACCCGATCGTCAGCGCGGCGGCCACGGCGATGATGCCGGCGGCAACCAGCCACCAGGGGAAATCCGCCTGCGTGCCGGAACGAGGTGAGGGCGGCATCTACGGAGCGACCATCTGAGCTGCGGGCGGCGCCCTACGTTGCCCGTTCTGGTCCTGAGCCTGCCGAAGAGCCGGCAAGAGGGGCGCAACGTCGAGCACGAACACCGATCCGGGCTGTGACGCGCAATCCCTCACTGCCCCATCTTGTAGTCGAGGAACCACTTCTTGTTCAGCTTGTCGAAGGTGCCGTCGGCCTTGAGGGCCGCGATCGCCTGGTTGACCGGCGCGACGAGGTCCGAGCCCTTCTTGAAGATGAAGCCGAAGTCCTCGCTGCCCAGCGGCTCGCCCACCACCTTGAGCTTGCCCTCGGAAGCGTCGACATAACCCTGTGCCGCCACGCTGTCGGTCAGCACCAGGTCGACGTCGCCGGCCTTCAGTGCCTGCACCGTGGCGCCGAAGGTCTCGAACAGCTTGATGCGCGGGTTCTGCTCGTTGCCGTCGAGGATTTCGTAAACGGCGGTGTAGAACGGCGAGGTGCCCGGCTGCGCCGCGATCAGGCCGTCCTTGAGGGCGGCGAAGCTCTTGGCGTCGGTGAAGCGGCTCTCGTCGGCGCGCACCAGCATGAACTGCTGCGAGAGCATGTAGGGATCGGAGAAGTCGACCTTCTCCTTGCGGTCTTCCTTGATGGTGATGCCGGTCATGCCGATCTGGTACTGG
This sequence comes from Mesorhizobium sp. CC13, assembly GCF_039907765.1. Taxonomy (NCBI): domain Bacteria; kingdom Pseudomonadati; phylum Pseudomonadota; class Alphaproteobacteria; order Hyphomicrobiales; family Phyllobacteriaceae; genus Mesorhizobium; species Mesorhizobium sp. CC13. The sequence goes on from NZ_JARDJI010000010.1 coordinate 79,279, forward strand.
CCGTCCGACACCGCCTGGATCATCGCGTCCCAGCTGGTGTTCTGGTACTCGACCTTGAAGTTGAGCCGCTTGGCGATCTCGTCCATCGCGTCATACTCCCAGCCGATCTGCTTGCCGGTCTTGGGATCGACGAACTGCAGCGGCGGATAGGCGTTCTCGGTCACCACAACGACCGACTTGCCGCCGAGGTCGGGCAGGCTCTGGGCCTGGGCAACGAAGGGCGAAATCACGACGGCGAAGGCGCCGGCGAGCGCAAGCTTTAGACTATTCATGGTCAGGTCCCCAAAATGACTAGACGGCTGCGCCGATCTATTGCGCGAGACTTTAGCTGTCTCAAGCTTGCTTGCAAGCAGGCCGGATGCGTCGCGCATGAAAGAACAGGAATTCCGTCCCCCCGAAACGAAAAAGGGCGGCTCGAAGCCGCCCTTTTGGAACTCGGTCGCGCCGGCGATTACTCGGCGGCGGCTTCGGCAGCCTTGGCGGCCTCGGCAGCGGCCTTCTTCTCGGCGGCTTCCTGGGCGGCCTTCTCGGCGGCCAGCGCCTCGGCGGCGGCTATCTTCTCGGCCTCGATGCGGGCCTTCTCGGCGTTCGCCGCTTCGCGCTCGGCGTCGTTCAGCTTGCGGGCGCGCACGCCGGTGTTCTCGGAGATACGCGCCGACTTACCGCGACGGTCGCGCAGGTAGTACAGCTTGGCGCGACGCACCTTGCCGCGGCGGACGATCTCGACGCCCTCGATCATCGGCGAGTAGACCGGGAACACGCGCTCCACGCCTTCGCCATAGGAGATCTTGCGGACGGTGAAGTTTTCCTGGAAGCCCGAGCCGGAGCGGGCGATGACGACGCCCTCATAGGCCTGCACGCGGGTACGCGAACCTTCGGTGACGCGCACCTGGACGCGCACGGTGTCGCCCGGCTGGAATTCCGGCAGGGTGCGCTTGGCTTCGATCTTGGCGGCCTGTTCGGCCTCGAGCTGACGGATAAGATCCATCTCAAAAATCCACTTCTTGTTCTTCCGACAGCCAGAGCGCCCGACGCTCGCCTTGCAGTCCATCTGACCGCTCGGCTATGCCTTCATTCCCTTTCGGGCCTTTCGGCAGGGGCGACTACACCGTCATTGTTGACGGGACTGGACGAGCATTCGTCCGGTTCGGGCGGCCACATACCGCTATTTCGCCCATTTGTCACGCCTTTGCGGCGTCTTTTTTGCACGTCCCGCGCCGACGCGAAGCTTCCGCTTGCTCGAACCATCGCCGCTAGGGCAGGTGGGCAAGCAGCACTCGGAAGATCGCGGCGAGCTCCGTTGCCGGATCGGCGCTCTCCAGCGCACGCGAAATCCGGTCGCCGCGCGCCTCGACCACCATGCTCGCCGCCTCCAGCAGTTCGGCATCGCTCAGTCCCGACGGCGACAGCGTCGCGATGCCGGCCGCAAGCGCCGCAGGCGCCAGAAGCTGCAGCATCGGCTCGACCTCCGCCACACGCATGTCGCCCTGCAGCGGCTGGCTGGCGCGCAGTTCCACGAGCGTCACCGCGGCGACCCCGGCCACGGCGTCGCGGCGATCTTCGGGGCCGGCCGCGCGCATCGCCGCGAGCAGTTCCGGGTGCTTGCGGCGAACGGCCAGATGCGCCTGCGAAAAACTCGCCTCGTGCAGCAGCGGCATCGGGCCGCTCTTTTGGCGCAGCCAGGATTTCAGCGCGGCGTAGAGGTCGCGGCGGAACAGCCGCTCCCCCTCCGTGCCGCCGCCGGCGGCGAAATAGACGTCGAAGCCATGCAGCCTCGCGCCGTCGTCGGGCCTGACGATGGGCAGCAGCGACAGCGACACCGTCTCGGCCATGGTCAGCGTGTCGTCGACCACGCTCGCCGCCCGCCCGATGAGCCGCTCGATCTCGGCGGGCGGGGCGAACGGTTCGGTGCCCGGCGGCCGCCGCGGCCCGCCGGGGTTGTCGTGCCGGCTCGCCCGCACGAAATGGCGCACGTCGCGCAGGCGATCCTTGATGTTGACGACGACGTCTTCGGAGAGGCTTCTCAGCATGCGCGCGTTCCTTCCAGCCCGTCTGGCGAGGCTTTCACCGGGGCATTGCAGCATTGTTCGGCCACAACTTCAATTCACGCGCCGCGCACAGGTGCTTGACCTGTGGGGCGTTCCTTGAAAAGTGATGGAAACCGAAGCAGGGGGAGCGGCGTGAGCAAGGGTACAAGAGGTTCGGGCGCCAGGTCGCGCGCCGCGGAGGCTCCGACGGACGCCGACAGCTCCCCCGCCGACAGCCGCGCCGACCGGCTCCGCCTGCGCGCCGCCTGGATGTATTTCATCGAGCAGATGACCCAGAACGACATCGCCGAGGTGCTCGGGGTCGGGCGCGTCACGGTGGTCCGCATGCTGGCCGAGGCGCGCGCGCGCAACGAGGTCAAGATCGCCATCGAGGGCGAGCTGTCCGGCATCGTCAGGCAAGAGCGGGCGATCGAGCGCAAGTTCGGGGTCCAGCGCGCCATCGTGGCGCCGCTGTCGGCCGAGGGCGCCGACCCGATCCCGGCGATTGGCGCGGCCACCGGGAGCTACCTTTCCGAGGCCATGCGGTCGGACATGTCCGTCGGCGTCGGCTGGGGCCGCACCCTGTTCGGCACCCTGCCCTACATCAGCGCCCGGCCGCTCAGCGACTTCCGCGTCATTTCGCTGCTCGGCGGCGTCGGCGTCGCGCGCCGCACCAACCCGGCCGAGTTCGCCTGGCGTTTCGCCCAGGCCTTCCAGGGCGATGGCTATCTGATCCCGGCGCCGGCCGTAGTCGACAGCATCGACACCAAGCGCGCATTGATCGAGCGCTGCGGCCTGTCCGAGATCTTCGCGCTGGCCGATTCGCTCGACGCGGTCCTGGTCAGCGTCGGCGACATCGCCTCCGCGTCGACCTTCTACCGCGGCGGCTTCCTCACCGAGGCCGAGCGCCAAAAGCTCGCCACGAAGGGGGCGGTGGGCGACCTCCTGTTCCATTTCTTCGACCGCAACGGCAACCTGGTCGACCACCCGATCAACGACCTGGTCATGTCGGTCGACGTCGACCGCATCCGCCGCGCGCCGCTGCGCATCCTCACCTCCGGCGGTGCCGACAAGATCGACGCCCTGCTCGGGGCGATGAAGCTGGTCAGCCCGACGGTGCTGATCACCGACGAGCACAGCGCCCGGCGCATGATCGAGGCCCCCTGAGCGACCAGGGCCGGCGCGGGATGGAGCTAGGTGCGTGAAGAGGCCTGGGCGACCTGCCAAAAGCGCGCCGTGCAACCCCTTTCACTTGCGCGTTGATGCCGCAAATCGAACCATGAGCCGAGCGATGTTCGTGAACCGCCCACGATAAGTCAGATTCACGATTGGAGCGACCCGGCGAATTCGCTTGCGATGGCGGCGAGGGAGTTCCGAAGCAATCTCTTGAATGTCAGCCCAAGTGAGCTCCATGCGCTGAACTTCTCCGAGTCGGGATCCGCTGATGAAGTCATGGACGGCCGAACGGAAGAACCTGGGCGCGATGAAATCCCTGACCCAGTGCTTGTTTAGGCGGGGTTCGTTCGGAAACATCTCCTTGAGCTTGCGATAATAAATCATCCGAGAGACAGCCATTCTCATGCTGTATGAAGTTGATCCACTATGGATCCGCCATTTTGTGACCGGTTGTTCAATATAAGTACTGAGATAGCCCTTACGGAAGATCCTTAGAAAGAGGTCATCATCTTCATACCCCGACAGCCTTTCGTCAAAACGCCCCGCTTCAAAAAAGGCGTTACGATCGACTAGCGAGGCTCCTGGCAAGATAAACATGTCCTGTCCAATGCACTGCTCCAGCGTCGTCTTGGGATGCTTGGAAGAGTAAACGTCTAGGCAATTGTGCGCAACCATCAGACCATTTGCATCGACATGATCCAGGTTCCCATACACAACCGCGAGTCTATCAGTAGGCGACGCCTGATCGAATGGCCGCTTGAGAAGCGCAAGGTGCTCGGGATACCAGATGTCGTCTTGGTCCAGAAGCGCGATATGACTGCTCCGGCAGTTCTCGGCAGCAAGATTGCGGGCAGATGATTGCCCTCCATTTGCCTTTCTCAGCAATACCACTGGATGAACTCTGGATAGTTCTTCAACAATTGCTACGCCATCGTCGGTGGAGCCGTCGTCGACGACAATGATCTCGTCCGGCGGTTCGGACTGACCAAAGACACTTTCCAGCGCCTCGCGGATGAAACGACCACCGTTGTATAGTGGGATTATCGCCGCTACCGTAACGATTGCCATGTGCCGCCCCGATCTGAGTTCTTTTATGATTGCGGCGGGCAACGATCAAGCACCGCAACAAAGCTATGGTCTCGACAACTGCTGGTCTAACTGCAGCCGCGTTCCGCTGACATAGTGCCGTGAGGATACTGAACTTGAGAACCAGTTCCGTCGAATTCAGCGATGGTCGGACCATTCCGTCTGCTTTTGTCTGCCCGGTTTGCGAAAACTCCGGCGACAAGGCGTACGTGCTCACAGCAAAAAATACGCAGACGGAAAAAGACACGGAATCAGAGCTTTTCCTTTATCTCTGCGTAGCCTGCAGATCTCTGGTGTACCACCCCTATCCCAATATCGACTACGCCCAGCATACATCCAGAGAACTCAGTATCCGAGACTACATCGAGTTCAACGGGGCAATAGATCTTGTTGCCAAGAACATCCTGAGGGTGATACCCGACGGTGGTCGACCGGGCAGGCTCCTCGATATTGGCTGCGGCTTCGGATTTGGCTTGGATGCCATTCGATCCATAATGGGCTGGCAGGTGAAGGGCTTCGAGCCCTCGCACTATGGAGACCTTGGCCGAGAGCAACTGGCGCTCGACATCGTCAACGACTTCGCAGCCACGAATACGACGTCCGAAGATCTTTATGACGTCGTGCACTGCTCTGAGGTCATCGAACATGTGCACGACCCACATGAGTTCATCGCTATCCTCAAGTCCTTCCTGGTCGAAGACGGCGTCCTGATCCTGACGACACCCGATGCGGATCGCATCCATAGTCGAACCGATCCCAGCTCGTTGCTGGCTCTGCTCTCACCCGGCGCGCACACCATCATCTTCAATGACCAAGCATTGGTGGAGGCTCTGAAGAAGGCAGGGTTTCAATATGTCGAGATCGACAAAAGCGCCGCGAGCATGTTGGTCTATGCATCGAGAGTACCGCTTGGGTTCCATGCGCGGTCGGAAAGCCAATCGGCGACACTCCTACACCGCCATTTGAAAGAAGCCCTTAGCAAAGCCCGTCCCGGGTCCTCGCTGGAGATCGGCCTGCGCTATCGTCTCTTCCGAAGTGCCATAGATACCGGAAACTACAGGCTTGCCGAGGAAGCTTTTGCGCCCAATCTGGCGGATGCCAACCCTTCCCTGGGCGGGATCGCGACGCTCGATGATTTTGCCGCTCGCTGGCCGCTCTGCATTGCAGCGTCCACGTACTATCTCGGCATGCTGAAATTGATTCATCGTAGCGAATATCGTGATGCCGCTCGCCATTTTCGCGCAGCGACCAGCCTTTGCCGGACAAAGATCGACTTGTCCCCGTCCACGGCCGTTGTCGAGTCCGACCTGATCTGGAGGGCCGTGTACCACGAAGCGCTCGCCTTGAAGTACGCGGGCGATCACCTTCGTGCTCTTGCTCACCTGGCCAGCTTTGTCGGCTTCCAGCACACACACAATCCACCCGTTCCAGAAGACCTGCAGTCAGCAGTCACTGCCTTGCGGAACTCCCTGGCAGGCGAGATCCGGTCGGCCTGATGAAACGCCCGATTCCGATCGGCCAGGCGCGGGTCGCCGGCACGATCTCCTCTTCAGGGACCGCAGCGTCGCAGCGACTTACCCGCGCAACAGGGCCCCTCCCTACCGTCCCCTGATCCGCGGATCGAGCGCATCGCGCAGGCCGTCGCCGATGTAGTTGACGCTGAGGACGGTCAGCGAGATGGCGAGGCCCGGCCAGAGCACGCGCTGGGGATAGAGCTGCATGTACTCCACCCCCTCGAACAGCAGCCGCCCCCAGGTCGGAAAATCGGGCGGGAAGCCGAGGCCGAGGAAGCTGAGCGCCGATTCGGTGATGATGGCGCTGGCGATGCCCAGCGTCGCCGCGACCATCACCGGCGAGATCACGTTGGGCAGGATGTGCCGCAGGATCATGCGGTGCGGCGGCGTGCCGATGGAGCGCGCGGCGAGCACGAATTCCCGCTCCTTCAGGGCCAGCACCTCGCCGCGGACGATGCGCGCCGCCTGCATCCAGGAGGTCGCGCCGATGGCGCTGACGATGAGCACGAAGGTCCCGGTCTCGGGCCCGAGCGCCCTCGCCAGCGCATCGCGGAAGAGGAAGACCATGACCAGCAGCAGCGGCAGCAGCGGCAGGGCGAGGACGAGGTCGGTGAGCCGCATCAACGGCCCGTCGAGCCGCTTGAACAGGCCCGCCAGAACCCCGACTGTGGTGCCGAGAAAGACCGCGATCGACATGGCGACGAGGCCCACGGCGATCGAGACCTGGCCGCCCGCCATCACCCGCGCCAGCATGTCGCGTCCGAGCTGGTCGGTACCGAGCGGCCATTCGAACGAGGGTGGCTTGTTCCTGGTCATGATCATCTTGGCCGCGTCGGGGTTGACGTAGGTCGGATCGACCGCCCAGACGAACGGCCCGACGGTGACGAAGGCAATCAGCGCGAGGAAGACGAACATCCCGCCGAGCGCGCCGCCGTGGGTCTTGAACTGCAACCAGACGTCGCGCCAGTGGCTGCGCGGCTTTTCGACGAGGGTGGCTGCGGCGTCAGTCATAGCGGATCCTCGGGTCAAGGATGCCGTAGAGGATGTCGGCAACCAGATTGAAGAACACGATCAGCACGGCGAAGATGAAGGTAAGCGTCTGGACCGTGGGCAGGTCGCTGGCATTGATCGCGCCGATCAGCGCGGTGCCGAGCCCGTTCACCTTGAACACCTGTTCGGCGATGATGGCGCCGCCGAAGATCGTCGGGATGCCGAGGGCGATCACCGTCACCACCGGAATGAGGCTGTTCCTGAGAACATGCTTCAGCACCACCACCCGCTCGCCCATGCCCTTGGCGCGCGCGGTGCGGACGTAGTCCTGCCCGAGGTTCTCGAGCATGGAGGAGCGCATGTAGCGGCTGATCTCGGTGGCGTTGTGCAGCGCCAGCACGGTGACCGGCAGGGCCATCTGCATGACCTGCTTCTTGAAGGAGGCCCAGTCGGTCACCTGCAGCGTCGTGTCGTAGATCGAGGGGAACCAGCCGAGATTGACCGAGAAGACGATGATCAGAAGCACGCCGGTGAAGAAGGTAGGAACCGAAGAGCCCACCATGGCGACGAAGGTGCCGAGCTGGTCGAACCAGGAATATTGCCGGTAGGCCGAATAGATGCCGATGGGAAGCGCGATGAGGATGCCTAAGACATAGGCGGTGCCGATCACCATCATGGTCTGGGGCAGGCGCTGGCCGATGATGTCGAACACCGGCGTGCGGCTCTGCCAGGAAAGGACGCGCTGGGCATCGCCCGCGAGGTTAGACCCCAGCCAGCCGTCGATGACATAGGCGGGCTCGATCAGGAAGAACTGCCTGAGCCACAGCAGGTAGCGAACGACGACGGGCTCGTTCGCGCCCATGGCTTGCATCATCCTTTCCCGCACCTCTGGCGGCACGGTCCGGGGAATCTCCGACATCGGACTGCCGGGCGCCAGATCGACCAGGAGGAAGATCACGAGGCTGATCAGCAGAAGCGTCGGGATGGCAAGCAACAGCCTGCGGATCACAAAAGTCAGCATGGTCGTCGGCAGTCCAGGGGGGTGCGGCGGTCTGGTTGCGTCGGCGGGGCGGGACCGTCCGGCCCCGCCCCGCCCGTCACATCACTTGATGCGGTACCAGTCGGACACGTTCCACAGCTCGCTGTCCCAGGCGTTGAGGACCACACCGCCCAGCGTCTTGGCCTTGGCCGAAAGGCGGGCGCGATCGACCAGCGGAATGCTCACATAGCCGTCCTTGGTCAGCATGTTGTTCATGGAAATGACGATCTTGGCGCGCTCGTTCATGTCGCTGGTCTTCGACAGCTGCGTCAGCAGCTCCTCGTAGCGCGGGTCGCACAGGCGGTTGATGTTGGTGCCCCGCCAGCCGTTGCCCGGTCCCGGGATGTTGCCGCAGACATATTGCGCCAGATAGGATTCGGGATCGGTGCCGTCGTAGTCGAGAGTGTCCAGCTGGGCCTCGGCGTAGAACCTCTGGTAGGTGTCGGGCGTGCCCGGATCGCCGCCGAAGAAGACGCTGGGCTCGATGGCCTTCAGCTCCGCCTCGACCCCGATCTGGCTCCACCAGCCCTTGACCAGCGCCTGGAAGTCCTGGCGCACGGCATTGACCGAGGTCTGGAACAGCAGCGAGAGCTTCTTGCCGTCCTTGTCGCGGATGCCGTCGCCGTTGCTGTCGGTCCAGCCGGCCTGGTCGAGCAGCGCCTTGGCGCCCTCGACGTCCTGCACGAGGCAATCCGTGTTCGGGCTGGCATAGATCGCCGGCGCGGGGATCACGTTGCAGGTCGGCCGGCCCGCCGCGCCATATCCGACCTCGACCAGCAGCTTGCGGTCGATGGCCATGGACAGCGCCTTGCGCACGCGGACGTCCGACAGGATCGGATGCGGGTTCTTGATCGTCGAGCGCTCGCCCTCGGGCAGGTCGGGCGAGGGATCGGTCAGGTTCAGTTCGATTCGCTCGACATTGTTGCTGAAGGCCGAGATCAGCTCGCCCTTGCCGCCGGCTGCCATCTGGGCCTGGAACTCGGGGTTGATCTGGGTGTTCCAGGCATAGTCGAATTCGCCCGTCTCCAGCACCGCGCGGGCCGACGCCCTGGCATCGCCGCCGCCCTTGAGCGTCACGGTGGCGAAGGCGGGCTTCGCCGGGTCGCGGTAGTTCGGGTTGGCGGCCAGCTGCACGACGTCGTTGACCTTGAAGTCGGTGACGGTGAAGGGGCCGGTGCCGATGGGCCTGGTGTTCTGCTCGGTACAGGCCTGGGCCGCGGCACCCGTGCAGGCCGCGAACTGCGCCTTCTGCAGGACGGGCGAGGCCGCGCCGACGAAGGCATTGAAGGGATTGGGCTTCGGCGCGGTGAAGGTGATCTTGATCGTCTGCGGGTCGACGGCTTCGACGGTCTTGATCCCGGTGAAGCGCGCGGCCTGCGAGCAGCCCATGTCGGCGTTGGTGCAATATTCATAGGTGAAGACCGCATCGGCGGCGGTGACGGGCGTTCCGTCGGACCACACCAGCCCCGGGGTCAGCTTCCAGGTGATGGTGGTGAGGTCCTTCGAGATGCCGCCGTTCTCGATCGAGGGGATCTCGCTCACCAGGCGCGGGATCAGGTCGCCCTTTTCGTTGAAGCCGGCGAGCGGCTCGATGACGAGGCTGGCCCCGTGCACATCCTTGGTGCCCGAGGACATGTAGGGGTTCATGACCGACACGGCCTGGAAGTAGAGAATGTTCACGTTGCCGTCGGTGGCGCGCTGGGCAAGGGCGGCGGGCGCGAGGCCGATTAGGGCCGTTGCCGCCGCTGTTGTCCCGAGTAGGGCCGTTCTGATGTTCATTGGTTTCCTCCCTGTAGGTTGTGCTCGTTGGCCTTGGTCGCGCCGGTTGATCCGGCGGATTTCGTTACGCGGTGGCAGGCGACGAAGCGCCCGGGTGCCACCTCTGAGAGCCGGGGCGCGACGCCATGGCAGCGCTCCTGCGCTTCGGGACAGCGGGTGCAGAAAGTGCAGCCCTTCGGCGGATTGGCGGGCGAAGGGACGTCGCCCTTCAGGATGATGCGCTGGCGGGCGCTCTCGCGGCTCGGGTCGGGCTCGGGCACGGCGGAGAGAAGTGCCTTGGCATAGGGGTGCAGCGGCTCGGAATAGAGCGCCTCGCGCGGCGAAAGCTCGGCGATCTGGCCGAGATACATCACCGCCACCCGGTCGGCGATGTGGCGCACCATCGACAGATCGTGACTGATGAACAGGTAGGTGAGCCCGAACTTGTCCTGCAGGTCTTCGAGCAGGTTCACCACCTGCGCCTGGATCGAGACGTCGAGGGCTGCGATCGGCTCGTCGCAGACGACGAACTTCGGATTGAGCGCAAGCGCCCTGGCAATGCCGATCCTTTGCCGCTGTCCGCCCGAGAACTCGTGCGGATAGCGGTTGGCGAAGCGGCGGTTCAGGCCCACCGCATCCATGAGCTCGTAGATGCGGGCAAGTTTGTCGTCGCGGCTGAGCGCCGTGTGCTCGTCCAGCGGCTCGCCGATGATGGCGGCGACGGTCATGCGCGGGTTGAGGCTCGCCTGCGGGTCCTGGAAGACCATCTGCATCATGGGCCGGGCCTTGCGCAGCTCCGAAGGCGAAAGCGTGGCCACGTCCACTCCGCCGATGGTCACCTGACCGCTGGTGATCTCGCAAAGCCGCAGCAGCGCCCGCCCCACGGTGGATTTGCCACAGCCCGTTTCCCCGACGAGGCCGAGCGTCTCGCCTTCCATGATGTCGAAGGAAACGCCGTCCACCGCCTTCACGTCGCCGGTGTGGCGGCGGAAGACGCCGGTATGGATCGGGAAGTACATCTTCAGGTCGCGAACCTGAACCAGGGGCTTCGCCGCGGGGCCGGTCGCATCAAGCATCGGCGGTTTCCGGATTCCAGTGGCAGGCGACGTCGTGGCCGTGATCGAGCGGCTTGTCGTCGAGTGGGCGGCGAGCCGGATTTTCCGTCGCGCAGCGGGCGAAGGCATGGGAGCAGCGGCTGCGGAAGGGACAGGCCGAGGGGGCTGCGCCAAGCATCGGCGGCTGCCCGTCGATCACCTGGAGGCGCGCGGCGCGCGCGCCCGATAGCGTGGGAACGGCCTTGAGCAGCGCCCGCGTGTAGGGATGGCGCGGATTGCGGAAAAGTTCCTTGACCGGCGCCTGTTCCACCACCTGGCCGCCATACATGACCATCACCCGGTCGGCGATCCCGGCGATGACGCCGAGATCATGGGTGATCCAGACGATGGCCATGCCGAGCTTCCGGCGCAGTTCCGCCACCAGCTCGAGGATCTGCGCCTGGATCGTGACGTCGAGGGCCGTGGTCGGCTCGTCGGCGATCAGCACCTCCGGGTCGCAGGCAAGCGCCATTGCGATCATCACCCGCTGGCGCATCCCGCCCGAGAACTGGTGCGGATAGTTCTTCAGCCGCCTCTCGGCATCGGGGATGCCAACGAGCACCAGGAGCTCGGCCGCGCGCCGCCTCGCGTCGGCCTTGCTCATTCCCATGTGGCGGCGCAGGGGCTCCATGATCTGGTCGCCCACGGTGAGGACCGGGTTGAGGCTGGTCATCGGGTCCTGGAAGACGAAACCCACCCGCGCGCCCCGCACGCGCCGCAGCTCGACGGGCGAGAGTTTCAGGATGTCCTTGCCGCCGAGCAGGACCTCGCCCGAGCGCACCTCGGCCGGGGGCGACGGCAGGAGGCCGATCAGCGACATCATCGTGACCGACTTGCCTGAACCGCTTTCTCCGACGACGCCCAGCAGCTCGCCGGGCTTCAGATGAAAGCTGACCTTGTTGACGGCATGGATGTCTCCGCCTCTTGTGCAAAAGACGGTCTCAAGCCCTCGAACATCGAGGACGGCCTGCGCCCGATCGGGCATATGATATTCCCCTAGTATTTTGTTTTTATTGTTATTGCAGTTCTAGCATCCTTTGCGATCGGCAAATCGCGAAGGTGCGTGCTGATTTTTGCGAATCCTTATCCGGTTTTACTCAGGCATTGACAACAATTAAATGTGAATAACCTTCCAGTAATCTCAATCTGGACTCTGCAGCAAAAATAATATGGGTAGATTGGCCTTGTTGCGTACTTGGCGAACGCTCGCGCGAACTCAGTGCGGGCGAACGGTTTTTTTCGTGCCGGGTGCAGCGAGGCGGTTCGGCAGTGGGCTACGCACGCGGGTTCGGCATCCTGCCGCCCACGGTCGCCGGCATGATAGGTTCGCCGAACAAATTGAGGCGCCCGTTCGGGATAGCGGTGCGTACGCCCCGCAGCTTGCAGGCGTCAGTCTATTAGACTTCTAATCAGCTGGCTGGTTGACTCGCCATCGAGGGGACGGGCGAAGTAGTACCCTTGCGCAAAACCGCACCCCATCTGGCGCAGTTGGTCGACGTGGCCTTCCGTCTCCGCGCCTTCGGCCACCACTTCGATGCGCAAGTTCTTCGCCAGATCGAGGATGGTCTGGATGAGTTCGCGCCCGCCAGACCGTTGATGCAGTGCGTTGACGAACGAACGATCGATCTTCAAGGCATCGAGGGGCAACTGATGCAAGTAGCTCAGCGACGAATAGCCGGTGCCAAAATCGTCGATGCTGACGCGAACACCGACCTCGCGCAGGCGCTGAAGCAATTGGAAGGTGCGTTCGGGATCTTTGATCGTGACGCTTTCGGTAATCTCCAGGCAAATTGTATCGGGACGCACGCCTGTGTCCTCGAGCGCCGACACGACCTGTTCGAAAAAGTCGGTCTGGTGGAACTGGCGAGGCGAGACATTGACACTCATCGTCAGTGGTTTCGGTCGCGGATGCTCGTCCTGCCATGCCTTGGCAGTGGCGAACGCTTCACGCATGACCCAGTTGCCCAGATAGACGATGAGACCTGTTTCCTCCGCGACACCGATGAACTCGGAAGGCGGAACCAACTCGTCACCGCGCCGCCAGCGCACCAGCGCCTCGAAGCCAACAATGCCCCGGGACTCCAGCGCAAAGATTGGTTGATAGTGCAGCTCGAACTCTCGCTTTCGCAACGCGCCGCGCAAATCGCTCTCGAGGGAAAGACGTCGCATGGCGATTTCATGAAGGCTTTGGTCAAAGACCGCTACGCGCGCTCGGCCATCGGATTTCGCTCTGTACATAGCGAGATCGGCGTCGCGCAAGACGTCCGCGGGGCACTCATATTCTGTCTCGCTCGTGGCAATTCCGATACTCGCCGACGTGTAGATATCCTGCCCGTCGAGCGTGATTGGATATCGAAGTGCATCCTGCAAACGCTTTGCTATCTCGATACTGATTGCAGTGCTGCTCAGCTCTTCCATCAGGACGGTGAACTCGTCACCGCCAAGACGTGCGAGCGTCGGCAAGACGTCAACCTCCCCGCACTCTGCCGCCTTGGCCAGTACGCTGGAAAACCGTCCGGCGATCTCGATCAAAAGCGCATCGCCGGCGGCATGTCCAAGGCTGTCGTTGACGAGCTTGAAGCGATCGAGATCGATGAACAGAACGGCGAAACCTGTCGCTGGCCGGCGCCGATGCGCAGCCACGGCGCGATCCAATCGGTCGCTGAAGAGAAGCCGATTTGGCAGGCCGGTCAGAGGGTCGTGAGAGGCGTCGTAGATCAGCTGATCTTCGGCCCGCTTGCGCTCGATCACCCGACCGAGTTGCGTCCCGATCTGGCCCATGACGCCGAGCAGCGACTCGTTCGGCTCCAATATGTCGCCGAAGAAAAATTCCATCACGGCAACAATGTCATTTCCGACCAGCACCGGAAAAGCGAAGGCCGCGTGCAGATCGCAGGCCTTTGCCGTGGAGGCACGCGGACATCCCGGATCTTGCGGAAAGTCGGCAATCCAGACCGCCTTCCCCGTCTCCAGTACGCGACCCGGGAGCCCCTCGCCGGCGTGGAACATGGTTCGACTTGCGACAAACTGGCCCAGCCCGTCGGGATCGTCGGCATGCCAGAGCCGCGTCGGGACCAGCCGCGGCACGTCACCGTCGGCAAGCAGATAGATGCCTCCGAAATGGCAGCCCACGTGTTGACAAATCGCTTCCACCGCAAAGCGCAAGGTCTCGTCGACCGATGCGCTTTGGTTGGCCTTTGTCGCAATCATCTCGAGGAGAACGAGCTGATGATATCGCTCGCTCAGGCCCCTTTCGGCGATTGCTTCGGCTTCCAGGCGGGCCACACGCTCGCGTTGCAGCCGGTTTTCGAGCTTCAGAATTCGTAAGTTGAGTTCGACAACCGGGTCGACGACCTGGGCAGCTTCGCTCACTGGACCCATCGAATTTCGAGCAGGCATTTGTCCGCGCCGTCGTTCATGCAGGTATGGTGCTTGATGTCTACTTCTTCGCAGAAGATCTTTGCCGCCCCATGGATGAAGCCATGTGCGAGATCACACATCTTTCTCGAGGATTCGTACCCCATCAGCACCACTCCATCTTCTTCGCGTTCGCGCAGATGGAAGAATGGGCAGTTGGCGCCGGAATAGAGCTTGCGGACCTCCGGATGGATGATGCTATTGACGCTGAGGACGAAGCTGCGCGCCGAAGAATGACCGGAGAACAAAGTCGGATAGCGCTCCTTCAGGACGGGCATCGCGCGCGCTCCGAACCAGCGCAGAACTTCCGCCCTGGTCATTGCAAATTTGGTCGCCGCGGCATCCACCAAAGCCACCATCTCCTCGTCGGAGTAATTCCCAAGCGAGGTGTAGGCACCCGAAACCCGCGAATCGTCGAGCAGGTCGTCCCACGCCTCCGGTCCGAACGCGCGCAGGACAACTTCTTCAAGGAGATTGAAAACCACGCCCTTCATCGAAGGCCCCCCTCGCGCTGAAAGCTACGATTTTGATTATTGGCAGGAATATTGAGCATTTGGTTAAGGCCGTTGTTGCATTGGACGCCACGAGCGCGGCATCTTTTGGCGACCAGGCGGCTTCTGAAATGATCGCCCACGCAAAAGCATTGCGATCAGGCAGCTTGTTCATAGATTTGACAAATCCAAGCTTCATAACGGTAAAGTCAAACAATAACTTTCGTTAATTTTAATGTTATTAATATATAGCCAGTTAATCTTTGAATTAATTTGAACCCGCCATCTCGTAAAACATTATTTTTATATCGATTAATGTTTCCAGTTCACCCCTTCCCTTCATCGCCATTCTTCGTGTAACCGACATCTACACTATCGTCATCACATGGCGATGCCGCCAGCACGGTTTTCATTTTTGTATACGATTCTGTTGACAATAATGTATTTAAGAGCTTCCCTAACGTAATCCGAGCCGCAAGGAATAGGGAGCAATGCGCCCGGATACGAAACAATGGGGAATGTCATGATCACCAGGCGTTCGACTTTGAAATCGTTGGCGCTCGGCGCCGTTTCGGTACTGGCGATTGCAGCCGGAAGCACGCTTTCGGCGCAGGCAGCAAACAAGGAGCTGAAGATAGGCTTCGTCGGCGTGACAAGTGGCGCCGCCGCAGCCTGGGGCACTTCGAACGTGCGCTCGATGCAGACGCGCGCCGATTGGCTCAACGAAAGCGGCGGCGTCAAGATTGGCGACGATAGCTATGATATCACCATCGTTACCTTCGACGACCAGAAGGACCCCAAACGGGCGATTGCCGGCATGGAGAAGATGGCCCAGGAAGGCATCCACTATGTCGTCGGCCCCAACGTCGACGATGGCGCGGCAGCGGTTCGGCCGGTGGCTGAATCCAAGGGGATCATCTATTTCCCCTATGCCTTTCCCAAGTCGCTTTATGTCGCGCCGGCCTCCAACGCGGTTCTCGGCATGGTGGCCAACTATCAGTCCGGCCCGGCAATCTACAAATATCTGATGGAGAACAAGGGTGTTAAGAAGATCGCCTTTGTCGCCGCCAATGAATCTGATCCGCTCAGCCAGCGCGATAGCGGCGTAGCCGCAGCGAAGGCACTCGGCCTCGAGGTGGTGGCCGAGACCGATACTTACCAGAACGACACGCGCGACTTCACGCCGGTGCTGACGCCTATCGTACAGTTGAAGCCGGATCTGCTGGTACTTTCCGGCGTGGCCCCGGCCAATGCGCCGCTGCTCATCCGCGCGGCGCGCGAGCTCGGCTACGAAGGCCTGCTGTCGGCTGAAACGGCGCAGGATGCGACGGTGCTTCAAGAAGGCGCGGGCGAACTCGCCAACGGCTTCATCTCGGTCGGCGGCGCCTCGACGCCTGAGATCCGCACGCCCGCGATGGAGGAATTCATCGATCGCTACACCAAGAAGTTCGGCGAGTACAACGACGAGTCCAACACCAAGGTCTATGCGCTCGAATACATCATCGAGACACTCAAGGCGAACCCCAAGGCGATAGACGACATCGAAGAGTTCAAAAAGACCATGGACACGTTCTCGGCACCCAACCCCTACGCAAAGGACGGCACGCTGAAATATGTCGGCATGACCTCGTTCGGCCAGAAACGGCAGGTTTCGGTTCCGATGGTCGTCACCGAGTTCCAGGACGGCGCTTTCAAGACGCTGTTCGTCGGCGAGGTGGACTGACCTTCCCGGAACTCCATCAGGGGTTCGGGAGCGATCCCGGACCTCCTGCCGACCGGATCTGCCGCCATGGAACAGATAATCGCCAACGGATTCTACCTCGGCGCCCAATACGCCCTGGTCGCGCTCGGCCTGACGCTGATCTTCGCGCTGATGAACGTGCTCAATTTCGCCCATGGACAGATGTACGTCCTGGGCGGATTCGTCACCTATTCCATCTACGGTCAGTTCAAGCTGCCCTTCTCGGTCGCGCTCATCTGCTCAGGCCTGACGCTCGCGGTCATCGGCGCGCTGATGGAGAAATTCCTTTTCCGCACGGTCATAAGACGCAGCAAGCGTGAGGAAAGCACGATGCTGCTGGCCGCGGCCACGGCGTTTTTCCTCGACGCCGTCATCCTCCTGCTCTTTGGCGAGAAACAGCGCGGCGTTCCCAAGATCGTCAGCGGCGTCTTCGTTTCCGAGGGTTTGATCATGCCCTACGACCGCGTGGTCGTCGGCCTGGTCGCCATCCTGATGATCGCCGCCTTCATGCTCTATATGCAGTATAGCAAGCCCGGCCGCGCGATGCGGGCGTTGGCCCAGGATCGTATTGCCGCCCAGCTCATGGGCGTGAAGGTCGACCGCTACACGATGATCGGCTTCGCGCTGGGCGCCATGCTTGCCGGTATCGTCGGCGGCCTGCTGGTCAGCATCACCGGCGTCAATTCCGGCATCGGCGGTCCGATCTCCATCAAGGCATTCCTCATGGTGATGATCGGTGGCGCCGGCGTGGTCGGCGGCGCGATCGCGGGCGGTTTCATCCTTGGCATGATGGAGTCGGTCGGACTTAGCGTGCTGCGCGAATATGGCGACGTCACCTATCTGGTGATCTTCGCGCTGCTGATGGTCTTCCTCAGCATCCGCCCGAACGGGTTGATGGGCAAACCGTGGGGATGACGGATGACAACGACGCCAACCACCAGGATCATCTCGGCCGTCTTCTTCCTTCTGGCGCTGCTGGTCGGCGTACCGCTCCTCATCAGCGCAACCGGTCGGACCGATCTCTATTACACGCTGACTTCGGTTGCGCTCCTCAGCATCGCAAGCTCGGGCGTGTGGATTACCTTCTACATTGGCCGCATCAATATCGGCCAAGGCGCGTATGCTCTGATGGGCGGCTATGTCTCGGCCATCCTGGTGGTGGATTACGGCGTCTCGTTCTGGCTGACCTTGCCCTTGGCCGGCCTGTTTTGCGCCGCGGCCAGCGTGCTCATCGGGCTGCCCATCCTCAGGCTGCGCGGTGTCTATTTCGCCATGGTCACACTGGTGCTGACGGAGGTCGTGCGCCTGCTGGCGCTGGCCCTTCCGGTGACCAATGGCGCCAAGGGGATCGTGAGCATTCCGCTGCCGACCGGCATCGGCATCTTCGGTCTCACCCTCGTCCCCGATTTCGCGAGCCTCGCCAATCCGCGGCTCGCCTTCTACATCGTTGCCGTGCTGTTGATGGCGCTCTGCTTCCTGGGGCTCTATCGGCTGGTTCACTCCCGCGTGGGCCAGCTAAGCCAGTCGCTGCAGCAGAACGAGGAGCTTGCCTCCTCGATCGGCGTGAACATCGCCTATCTGCGTGTCATCGCTTATGCGATCTCTTCCTTCCTGGGCGGAGTCGGTGGCGCGATGTTCGCCGCCATCTCGCAGTCGATCTATCCGTCGAGCTTCACCGTCGCCGACTCGGTCAACTTCATGCTCAACTGCTTCCTCGGGGGGCTGGGCTATGTTCTCGGCCCGATGCTGGGAACGTTCGTGCTCTATTTCGGCTGGGACATGCTTTTCCAGACCGGTGAATACCAGCTCCTGATCTTCTCGACGGTGCTGATCGTTCTGATGCTGGTCCTGCCGAACGGCCTGCTCAGTCTGACGCTATCCGCCAGGAGGGGCGACTGAGCAATGGCCGACATCCTCGAGGTTGCCGGACTGACCAAGCGCTTTGGCGGGCTCGTCGCCGTCAGCGACGTGCGCTTCTCGGTTCGCGAGAGGGAAATACTCTCGGTCATCGGGCCGAACGGCGCCGGCAAGTCGACGCTGTTCAAGCTGATCGCCTCCTTCCTCAGGCCGACCGCCGGCGAAGTGCGCTTCAAGGGCGAGCGCATATCCGGGCTCGCACCGCACATCGTCGCCCGCAGGGGAGTGGTGCGAACCTTCCAGGAGACAACGATCTTCAGGAACATGAGCGTTCGCGACAACGTCGTGACGGCGCATCACTTACGCTCGCGCGCCAGCCTGGCCGGCTTCTATTTCGGCACCGCGACTGCCCGGCAGGACCTGGAGGCATTCGGCAATTCGGCGGACGAGATCCTTGCCTTCCTGGGGCTTGCATCCATGCGCCACGAAATCGCCAGCACCCTGCCGCACGGCCATCTCAGGGCGCTCGGCATCGCCATCGGTCTTGCCACCGGCCCGGCGGTGATCCTCCTCGACGAGCCGTTCGCCGGCATGAACCGTGATGAGACGAGGCGCGCCGTCGAGCTGGTGCGCAAGGTGCGCGAGCGCGGCATCACCGTCCTTCTGGTCGAGCACGACATGACGGCGGTGATGAACATCTCGGACCGCATCGTGGTGCTCAACTTCGGCCAGAAGATTGCCGAAGGGGTGCCGGCCGAAATCCAGCGCAACCCGAAGGTGATCGAGGCCTATCTCGGTGCCGAAGACGAATCGATCGGAAAGTAGCCATGGAGCCGCTGCTCAAATTCGACGACGTCGAACTCTACTACGACCACGTCTATGCGCTGAAGGGCGTATCGCTTGAGATCCACGAGGGCGAGACGGTGGCGCTGATCGGCGCCAACGGCGCGGGGAAGACGTCGATCCTGCGCGCCATCACCGGGCTCAAGAAATTGCGCAAGGGAGAAATCCGATACCGCGGCAAGCGCATAGACGGAACGTCGCCCGACGAGATCGTCCGCATGGGCATCTCCATGGTGCCGGAGGGCCGCCGCGTGTTCCCATTCATGACCGTCCGCGACAACCTTCTGATGGGCGCTTTCACGCGCAGCGACAAGGCGGAAATCCTGCGCAGCATCGACATGGTGCTGACGCGCTTCCCACGGCTAAGGGAGCGATACTCCCAGGCGGCCGGCACGATGAGTGGTGGCGAGCAGCAGATGCTGGTGATTGGCCGTGCGCTGATGGCAAGGCCGCGCCTGCTTCTGCTCGACGAGCCGTCGCTGGGCATAGCGCCCAAGCTGGTGCAGGACATCGCGCGCTCCATCATGGCGATCAATCGCGACGAGAAGGTCAGCGTGCTGCTGGTCGAACAGAACTCGCGCATGGCACTGCGCATCTCGCAGCGGGCCTATGCGCTGGCCACCGGCAGGGTGGCGCTCAGCGGCAACTCGGCGGACATGCTGGGCGACGAGCGGGTGAAGCAGCTTTATCTCGGCGGCGAAGTCTAGGCAGGATGAACATGCGTATCCTGGTGATAAATCCCAACACCACAGCCTCGATGACCGACAAGATCGGCAAGGCAGCCATGGCAGCCGCCTCGCCCGGGACTGAAATTGTCGCGGTCAATCCGAAGGATGGCCCGCCAAGCATCGAGGGCTATTTCGACGAGGTGTTTTCGGTGCCCGGCATCATCGCGGAGATGGCGAGAGCCGGCGACATGGATGCCTATGTGATCGCCTGCTTCGACGACACCGGGCTCGAGGCGGCGCGCAGTGCAGCGGTATCGCCCGTGATCGGCATCGGCGAGGCAGCGTTTCATCTGGCGACGCTTGTTGCCGGCAAGTTCAGTGTGGTCACGACGCTCGCGCGGTCGGTGCCGGCGATCGAGCACAATCTGGTCAAATACGGCCTGTCGGCGCGATGTGTCAGGGTAAGGGCCTCCGATGTCGCGGTCCTCGACCTGCAGCTTCCAAATTCAGAAGCGCGCCGCAAGATTTCGGCCGAGATCGGTCGAGCCATAACCGAAGACCGGGCAGAAGCTATCGTGCTCGGATGCGCCGGCATGACCGCGCTGGCAGACGAGCTGTCGCGGGAGCATGGGGTGCCGGTGCTCGACGGCGTCGCCTGTGCCGTTCGCCTGGCCGAGGCGGTGGCAGCGCTCGGGTTGAAGACGTCCAAGGCCGGTGGCTATGCCACGCCCCTGGTCAAGCCCTATGCAGGGTTGTTTGCGGTCCTGTCGCCGGGCGCTGGCAAGGCCTAAAGCTTCGTGTAACGGGATTGACCGCGCGGCACGCTTCATGAGATTCCGTGTTGGCAGGAGGATTGCGAGGGCGAGCGCCGATCCAAAGGCTCGCGGAAGCGGTGAACATGCTGACAATACTTCGCCCGGAAAACGATGCAGACAGGCCGGCCGCGCGCTGGTCGCCGATCTACCACGGTCTCAGGGATGCCATCGTCGGTCACCGCCTCGCTCCGGGCACGAAGCTGCCGGAGGACGAACTGGCTTCGATCTATTCGGTCAGCCGTACCGTCATTCGGGCAGCACTCCAGGCACTTGCGCATGACCGGCTGGTGCGGCTCGAGCCCAATCGAGGGGCTTTCGTCGCTCAGCCCTCGCCGAAGGAGGCGCGCGAGGTATTCGAGGCGCGCGCGCTGATCGAGCCTAAGGTCGCCGCACTCGCGGCGGAGGCGGCTGGGCCAGGGGACGTGATGCTGCTGCGCCGCCATCTCGAAAAGGAGCACGAAGCCCGCGATGAAGGCCGCGACAGCGAAGCGATCCTGCTGTCCGCGCGTTTCCATGTCGGTGTGGCCGAAATCGCCGATCACTCTGTCTTGACCGAGCTGGTTCGCGATCTGGTTTCGCATTCCTCCCTCATCATCGCCCTTTACTGGAAGCGTAGAGACACGACCTGCGAATGCCACGCACACCAGGCCTTGGTCGATGCCATTGAGGCGGGAGAGGCCAACCAGGCTGCAGCCCTGATGAACAGCCACCTGGTCGACCTGCTGTCCGGCCTGGATCTGGCCCGCGCCAGCAACAAGGCAGAAAGCCTGGCGAATATCCTGCGCTAACGCGGCCCATGCTCCTGCGACAGCAATTTTCGTACAATTGGTTGCCGTCGTTTTTCGGCGCCAGATGCGCCCTAATTGGCAGGGATAGCCCGTCGCCGCTGCTCGGCACCTGGCGCGAACCGGGACGGGCTGAACGCAGCACTGGCTTGTCCGGCCTTTGCGGCGACCGCAAGTACGATGGAGGAAGCAATGCGGCTAAGTTCAAGCAGTTTTGCAGACAGCGCGAAGATCCCTCGGCGCTTCACCTGCGAGGGTGAGGACCTTTCGCCGCCGTTCGACTGGACGAATGCTCCGAAAGAGGCACGCAGTTTCGCCATTTTCTGCGATGATCCGGATGCCCCGGCCGGATTTTGGCATCTTTGGGCAGCCTACGACATGGCGGCCGATCGCGCGGGGCTGGCCGAAGGTGCTGCCAGCCAGGCCGGCAAGGAAGGCTTCAAGCAGGCGATCAATGATTTCGGCAGGACTGGCTATGGCGGTCCTTGTCCACCCCATCGCCACGGCCCCCACCATTATCAATTTCCGGCTGCTCGCTCTGTCGGTAGATCGCCTGCCGCTGCACGGTAGTGCCTCATGCAAGGACGTAGAGCGAGAAGCACGCAAGCACCTTCTCTCGGAGGCAGACCTGGTCGGAGTGTGCGAGCGATGATCGTCACCCATGAGCGCCGGACTCGGGGCGCCACTACGACCTTGGCGGTTTCTCCCCTGCCGCTCGGGCGCCGCCGCTGCCGAACAGGCGGTGCTTCGGATTTTAGCCCTTTGCGGTACGCTTCTTCTTTTCCGGGTCATCGAAGGTCAACGTGTGAGCAATGGCGTTGGTCCTAAGCGACTTGCCGCGAACCTCCAGCTTCACCCCTTGCCTTGCACAGGGCACGTCGAGACGGGCGATGGCCATCGAACGTTTGGTCAGCCTGGAGTAGGACGGACAAGTTATGACACCGACCTGCTTGCCATCGGCCCAGACCTCGTCGCCGAGATAGGCCATCTGGTCGCCTTCGATCAGCATGCCGAAGATCTTGAACCGCTCCTGTCCCTTCTGCCGGTAGTGTTCCTCGGCGCCCCTGAAGCCGGTTTTCCCGGGCGACACGGTGAAATCGAGGCCGAGTTCCCACAGGCTGTCGCCAACCGGCTCCCCTGCGATCGGATACATCTGGGAATTGTCGTAGGGATAGAACAGCAGGCAGCTCTCGACACGCAGCAGGTCGAGCGTGCTGAAGCAGCATGGGATGATACCCATTTCCTTTCCTTCGGAAAGGATCGTATCCCAGACCAGCCGCGTATCCTGGCCGCGCACGAAGATTTCGTAGCCGCGCTCGCCGGTGTAGCCGGTACGGGAAATCGTCACGGGCGCGCCGAAAAGCGTGGTGTGAATGTGGTGGAAATAGTTGACGTCGCGAATTCCGGGCACGTGCCTAGCCAGGAAATCGACCGCCACCGGCCCTTGCAGCGACAGGTCGTGCAGGTCGTCGTCGAACAGCACGACGCAGTTGCGCCCCGCAGCCTGCTTGACGATTTCCTCATGCGCGGTGCCGGTGCCGGAGACCAGCATCCAGGAATTGGGGCCATTGCGGTAGAGCACGCAATCATCAGTCAGGTGGCCGCGCTCGTTGAGGATGGCTGCATAGACCGAACGGCCCGGCTGGATCTTGGCGACGCTGCGGGTGGTGATGTATTCGAGGATCGCAATCGCATGCGGCCCGATCAGGTGCGTCTTGCGCAACCCCGACACGTCCATCAGCCCGGCCTTGGTGCGGATCGCGACATGCTGGTCGTACGGGTCCGCGTCGTAGGTCCAGGCTGTCCCCATCCCACTCCAGTCCTCGAGATTGGAGCCCAAAGCGCGATGACGGTCAGCAAGGGCTGAGAAACGCCAGCTCAATGTCATTTTTTCCTCCAGTCATGTCTTGGCAAACAGCTTTCGTGCTGGCGCGGCAGAGGCAACCAGTGACGTCTTTCGCTCCCCCCTTTGAGAAGGAGCATGAGGTGTCTGGAAAAGTGGCCCGGCTCCTGCCTGGATCCTCGATGCTCTGGGCGCCTCGGGGGCGCAGGCGTGGCGGAGGGCGGCGCGGCCCTCCGCCAGGATCCGTGCTCAGCCGGCGAGGCTCGAAGCCAGCGCAACACCTGCTACGGCGATGCCGCCGCCACCTACCCTGAGCGCTGTGCGCCAGGACAGGCGCGCCACGAAGGTTGCCAGCGAGAAGCCGATCGCGTGCAGGACGGCGGTCGAAACGACAAATCCCAATCCGTAGAGCAAGGCATTGCTGGCGATCGGAAGTTCCTGGCCATGGGCAAAACCGTGGAGGCCGCCGAATGCGACCGTCATCGCAAAGGCCGCGCCAAAGGGCACCCGGTTGCCCAGCGCCACGATCGCGCCCAGCACAGCCACCGATCCGGCGATACCCATTTCGACGAAGGGAAGCGGAAACCCGGTCATACCGATGACCGCACCGGCGATCATGCCGATGACGAAACCTAGCGGCAGCCAGCGGAACACCGGCTCCTTGTCGGCATTTTGCCCGGCCCAGATGCCCACCCCGGCCATGGCCAGGATATGATCGAGACCGGAGAGCGGGTGCGAGAGCCCTGCCCCGAGGCCGCCGGCGCCGTGCAGGAAATGCGCGTAGCTCGGCATCGTCGATGCGGCATAGGCCACAGCGACGGCTGTTGCGAACCGCGTGATCTTTCGAGTGATTATCGTGTTCACCATCGACTCCATGGGCCGGTGTGACCCGACCTTGTCCACGTGGATATTCGTTATTCGGCGGCTACCAGGTCGGTGCGGCGCAGATTGGCGTCGATCACGTCGCCGCCTTGCGCTGCCAGTGACGCCATCAGCCGCATGATCACGCACGCCGCGAGCCGTGCCGCCGTGCCGCTGATGTCGAAGATCGGGCAGAGCTCGGTAAGATCGATCACGCTGACGCTGCCGCGTTTTGCGATCATGTCGGCGATGCGCATCATTTCGCGCGATTCAATGCCGCCGGGTTCGGTGGACGTGACGCCGGGCGCCGCCGACGAATCCATGACGTTGAAATTGAAGCTGAGATACTGCGCGTCGGTGCCGCTCCAGACACGGTGGATGGAACGTTCGACCAGCGGGAAGATGCCGCCGTCGATCAGGTCGAACATTGTGTCGTATTGCAGCCCCCTCTCCTTCGAGAGGTCGATATGGTCCTTCGGGTTCATGGCATTGCGCGCGCCCAGATGCGCGACGTTCTTGATGTCGAGATTGGGCAGTTCCGTGATCCGGGCCATGGCGCACGGCGCGAGATTGCGCTCGCCGGCCCAGCTGTCGGCCATGTCGAGCTGTGCGCCGAAATGCATGTAGCCCATCTTTTTTTGCGCGCCGATATGGTCGGACAGCGCGCGCGCCGCGGCGATCGAGATCGAGCGGTCGCCGCCGCAGATGATCGGCGTGAGGCCTGATTTCAGCACTTCGCGAACGGCGCGATAAATGCGCTCGTGCGCCACCTCGGGGCTCACCTTCGGCATCGAGACGTCGCCGCAGTCGACCGCCTTGCCATGCAGGTCGACATTGTATTCGAACCAGTAGGAGAAATATTCCTGCGAGACGAGGCGGAACTCGCGCGGACCGTCCTCCGATCCGGGCTTGCCGATGTTGCCCTCGTCGAACGGCACGCCGACGAAGGCGTATTTCGCGCCGCAGGCCTTCAGCGCTTCGGCATTCAGCGGCACGTGAGCCGAACGCAGGAACGTGATCAGGCCGGGTGCCCGGTAGTTGTCTCCGGCGTCGCCGCCAAGCGGCGAGAACAGATGGGCATAGGATTTTGCTGGGTTCATGACTTTGTCTCCTCCCTGAGAATTCTTACGGTTGCTTGCCCTGCTGGCGCAGCGTCTGGGCGCGTGAACCGAGATAGTGGTAGATCATGTTGACCGTCATCTTGGCGCTGATCTGGCTCGAGTCGAAGTACGGACAGAGCTCGACGACATCGAGAATGTCGCAGCCGTGCCGGCCGGCGATGCGCGCGAACTGGATCGCTTCGCGGCCCTTCAGGCCGTAGCATTCCGGCGAGGTCGAGCCGGGCATGCAGCTCATGTCGATCGAGTCCGTGTCCCATGTGAAGTACAGCGTGTCGGCGTCCTTTTTCACCCGTTCGAAGATCTCGTTGGCGCACACCTCCAGCCCGCGCTCGATCATTTCGGGCATGGTCACAACGCGGATGTCGTTGTCGACGTAGAAATCCCACCAATCCTTCGGATTGAGGCCGTTGCGCGATCCCATGTGCGCCATGTTCCTGGCGTTGCAGTTGGGCAGGTCGAGCGCCCGCGGCGCGCCCGAGCAGTTGGTGATCAGGTTGCCCGCCCAGTCGGGGCCGGCGTCGAGATGGCTGTCGACATGCAGGTAGCCCATCTTGCCGCTGCCGGTGAAACGCGACAGCGCCTTGGCGCCGGGGATCGGCAGGGAATGGTCACCACCGAACAGGATCACCTTGGCGCCGCCTTCGAGGCACTCGGTGACGTAGTCGGTGGTGTACTCCTGCGACTTGACGTTGTTGCCCGGAACCGTCGGAACGTCGCCGCAGTCGACGACCCGGAAGAAGCTCAGCAGGTCGACGTCATATTCGAACATGTAGGGGAAATATTGGGTCGTCGCCTCACGCAGGCCCGAGGCGCCCTGCGAGGCGCCGGCGCGCACGATCTGGCCTTGGTCCCACGGCACCGCCAAGAAGCAGATCTTGGCGCCCATCTCGCGGATCTTGTGGCGGTCCGGGGGGCAGTAGGGCGCGCCCATGAAGGTGGCGAGCCCTCTGGACTTGAACGAGCCATTGTGCAGCTTCGGCGAATAGATATGGTCATACTCGCCGAACTGTTCGGCCGGGCCACGATGTTGATGCGGCGTGAACTGCCACTTGGCTGTCTCTGCTTTTCGATCAAGCATGCTGTTCCTCCCAACAGAAAACTACTGAAGTGTTTGCCGAGCCTGGGCCACCGGGTGCGGCGCTTCGTCCTCGAGCTCGATGTGGGTGAGCTCCATCTCGCGCCCCGACAGCACCTTGCGTGAAGGCCTCCCGCAATCGGGGCAACGAAGATTGGAAAGCGAGCGCGGCGACCGCGCCTCGGCGCAGTGCTCGCAGAATATCGTCAGCGGCACTTCCTCGATGTGCAGCTTGGCGCCCTCGCACCGCGTGCCGCGCGTCGCCGGACCGAAGCAGAAGTAGAGCGAGCGGGCGATGCCGCACATGACGCCGAGGCGCACATGCATTCCCGTGACCCGGCCGCGGCCGTTCCTGGACGCGTGATCGCTGGCGAGTTCGATCAGGCTCGAGGCAATCGTGAGCTCGTGCATGGCGCAACCTCAGGCGTGCAGTGCGTTGCGGATGATGTCCATCCGTGCCTGCAGGCTGTGCGCGAGGTCCTGCAACTGCGTCTGGCGGGCGCGAACGATCCAGCCCAGCCACTCGGTCATCCCGGTGCCGTCGCGGGCCGAGACGACAAGGCTCTCGATTGTCGGATTGATCTCGCGGGCGCGGTCAACACAGGCCTCGATGTCGAAATCGCAATAGGGCGCAAGGTCCGACTTCGAGATCACCAGCAGGGTCGCCGCGGCGAACGCCTCGGGATACTTGACAGGCTTGTCGTCGCCTTCGGTCACCGACAAGATCACCACCTTGTGGGCCTCGCCAAGGTCGAAGCCGGCGGGACAGGCCAGGTTGCCGACATTCTCGATGAACAGGACGCCGCCCTGCTCCAGCGACAGCGAAGCGAGTGCGCGCTGGATCATGTCGGCATCGAGGTGACACCCCTTGCCCGTATTGATCTGCACGGCCTGGGTGTCCGTTGCGCGAATGCGGTCTGCGTCGTTCGCCGTTTCCTGATCGCCCTCGATCACCCAGGTCGGGAAGGCTCCCTTCAGCCGCTGCAGCGTTTCGACCAGCAAGGTGGTCTTCCCCGCCCCCGGACTTGCAATCAAATTGAGCGCAAGCACGCCTTGCGAACCGAGTTCGTCGCGCACACCATCAGCGAACATGCCGTTCTTCGCCAGGATCTCCTGCTCGATCTGCACCAGGCGCTTCTGGCTCATTCCCGGAACATGGGTCTTGGCAGCCTCCTTGCCAAAATGCAGATCGCCGTGGCGCAGCGCGTCCTCGCCTGCGTGGTGAACGTGGTCGTGACGATGACCATCACCATGATGGTGATGGTGGTGCCCGTCGCCATGGTGATGGGGATGCCCATGATCGCCGCCCCCCAGCCCGGCATCGCCATCGATGCGAATGTTCTCAGGTCCGCAGCCGCATACCTGGCACATGGCTATCTCCCGCTCTTGGTCGTGGACGTCTTGCTGGTGGACGAGTTGGCGGCATAATGCAGCAGCCCCCAAACCACCTGCTTGAGGTAGCGCATCGCAGCAGGGATCGGAGCGCCGTGCGGCATGAAGCTGCCGAAGTAGATGCCGTCGATGTTGCGCGAAATGAACGCAGCCATCTCGTCGGGATCCGGGCAGGAAAATATGCCGACCTCGACGCCGGTGCGGATGCAGTCGGCGAGGACTTTCTTCTCGGACTCGTAGAAATCCTCGACGAAGCTGTCGATGAACTTGGGACCGGAATCCTTAGCACCGCCGGCATTGACGAACATGATACGCACGAGGCTACGCAGCGTCTCCGACATCTCGACATTGAGGTCGAGATAGGCGCTCAGCAGCTCGGCCGGGCTCTCGTGCCGGGCGACGACCTCTCCATAGTTGGTCATCAGCCGGTCAAGCGCATGAAGAACGGAAGACTGGTACAGGGAGTCTTTGTTCTTGAAGTAATAGTAGATGAGCGAGTGGGCAACGCCCAGCTTCTTTGCGATGAGCGGGATCGTGACGCTCTCGTAATCTTCCTCGGCGAAGCATTCCAGCGCCGCCTCCAGCAGCGACTCCGCCCGGACCCCCGGGTTGCGATAGAAGCGTGTCTTGGCCCGTTTGACCGATTTCACGCGATCTTCGAGATGAATGAGAGCAGCGGATTCCATTGATGACTTCCTGAGCATTGCCGGAGAGGCTCGCAGCGGCTGCGTGCGTTCAGCGCCCGAAGCAAGACGGGATTTTGCCGCTTCGGACGGCGAGGCGCTTGCATCGAGGCTGCGCTTTCGATCTTGACGCTACGTAGCTTTGACATTCGTGTCAATACGCTATTTCAAGGATTTTTCTGATCGCCCGGGGATTGAGCCACACACGGCTTGCCCGCCAGACATTTTTGACGGCTTTCCGGAAAAGCGCGCAAGTGCGTGTTAATTAGCTGTAAACGCATAATAATTTTACGAGCTCTCCACTCATCTCAGCGCGGCCGGATGCGCACCCGACCCACCAAAACATGTGCGCCAAAGCTAATATTTTTACATTCGTGTCAGGAAAACAATTTGACAGCGAAATCAAACTGCCGCAACGTTATGGCATGATGGACAGCGACCCTCTGCAAGAAGACAAAGCGCGCGCCGCACATCCGACAATCCGATGGAATCTGGGGTCGATCAGACAGGAGAACCCCGCCTGCAAGCTTCCCGGTCCTCAACAGAACCAATGCGTCGGGCGAACCTTTTGCCAGGAGGGGCAGCCGCCGCAATTCCGGACTGCCAGGACAACAGGACGATGCCAGACCCGGGGTTTTGAAGGACGTTCAAGAGCCGGGACAGGTGCTCATTTAATCTTTGGAGGAGGATGAAATGACTATCGCTTCAGAAAGCCCAGACAATGAAATGCGCCGGGAGTTGAACCGGCGACTGAACATCATCGCGGACCCGAGCTACATGGACCCGGCCCGCACGGATATTTCGGGCCGGGAGCTCGGGATATGGTTCGCGGTCACTGCCGCTATCCTGCTTGGCGCGATTGCTATGTGGGTCGGAGGCAACTGATGGCCGCCACACCAAAGTTCACGGGCGCGAGCGCCGCCTTCGGCACGCTTCCCGTGCTCAAGGAAGAACGCGAGCTCGGCTTCCTCGACAATTCATGGATCAATATCGGCCTCGCCATCGCCACATGGGCTTTCCTGCTCGGCGGCAGCACGGCCCTGGTCGTCGGCGCCCGGGACGGGATCTACGCGATCATCATCGGCAACGTGATCGGCGTGTCGATCATGGCCGTCAGCGTCTGCATCTCGACCGGGAAGTTCGGCATCGAGCAGTTCACCTTGATGCGCAGCGTATTTGGGCCTGTGGGCATCCTGATCCTTGTCGGCTTCTTCCTCGCCATCTACGGCGTCGGCTGGTCGTCGGTCCTGTCGATCATGTTCGGTCGCGCGATCAGCGGCGTCATGAACCAGGTCGTTGGCACGAACATCGGCGAAAACGATCTAGGCGTGACATTCTTCGCCATTCTGGCGATTGCAATCTCCTGGCTGTTGCTCTGGAAGGGGCCAACAGCCGTCAAATGGCTCAACCGGCTTGTCGGGCCGGGCAAGCTCATCCTGTGCTTCAGCATCCTGTTCCTCATATTCAGCCACAAGAGCTGGAGCGACATCGCCAACGCGGCTCCCCTTGCGCCATTTGACGATCACCGGCTCAACTTCATGATTGCGGTCGAATTCAATCTGGCGGCAGGCTTTGGCTGGTGGCCGGTACTGGGAAACATCTCTCGCTTCACGCGCACGCCCCGCGCTGCGCTTTGGCCCAATCTGATCGGCATCTTCGCCGCGGCCGTGCTCGGCGAACTGGTCGGCTTGTTTGCCGCCCTGAGCCTGGGGTCGCATGACCCGACAGCCTGGATGATCCCGCTGGGCGGAGCCTTCGTCGGTGTGACCGCGCTGCTGTTCGTCGGACTGGCCAACATCACCGCCATCGTCAGCATCTTCTACGGCATGTGCCTGGCGATGCGACAGGCCGGCGGCCGCTACTTCGAAGCCATGCCTTGGGGGTTGCTGACCGGCGCCCTGTTTGTTCCGGTGATCGTCATCGCCTTCTTCCCGGGCCAGATCTACGACAACTTCTTCAAGTTTCTCGCCTGGACCGCGCTCGGATTTGCACCGCTCTCCGGCGTGACGGCGATGGACTATCTGGTCCTGCGGCGAGGCCGCATCAAGCAGTGCGACGTGTTCAACGACAGCGCCAATTCCGACTACGCCTTCTGGCGCGGCATCAATCCCGCTTCGTTTGTGGCCTTGGCCGCCGGCGGCAGCATCTACTACGCCCTGTTCAACCCGCAGTCACTGGCCGCGCATGGTCCATTCGTCTGGGTGAGCGCCTCGGTGCCCGCCTGCTTGGTGGCAGCAATCGTTCACTACGTCCTGACCAGGACGATGGTGATGCCGGCAAGGCGCGGCGGATACTGATGGAGCGTCGGGTGATCCGGGATGGGTCACCCGAACCCCGCGAACGCTTAAGGCCTCAAACAAGCGTCCGGCCTATAGACCCAAGATTCCGATGATCGTGAAAAAAGCCAGAGACCCATTATTGCATGGCGCAATCGGCCGGGAGGTTCGCGCCTTTCGGACCAGGTACGGCATGAAGGTGGGTGATCTTGCGGTGGCCACCAACCTGTCGATCGGAATGCTCTCGAAGATCGAAAACGGGGACATCTCGCCCTCGCTGTCGACGCTGCAAGCAATATCGCGCGGCCTGGCTATACCCATAACGTGGCTGGTGCGTCCCTTCGAAGTCGAACGGACCGCCGTTTTCAGCAAGGCGGGCATTGATCGTGTTCAGGCTAGCGGGTCTGCCGGACAGCACCACAAGTCCCTTGGCCATGCCGCCGCTTCGAATGGACTTCTTGTAGAACCTTGCATGATCTCACTCACCCGCGAGAACGACGTCTTTCCGACAGTCGGCCACCAGGGCTTGGTCTTCCTTTACCTGCTGGAAGGTGAGATGGCGTACCGTCACGGCACCGATGTTTATCGAATGACGCCTGGGGATAGTCTGTTCTACGACGCCGCGACCCAACACGGTGCGGAGGAGCTGGCCCGACTGCCCGTGCGCTGCCTGACTCTCATGACGCGCCGTCAAAGCAGACGATGCGAATAGTCACTGGGCTTCGCTGTTGGTAGATCGACTTCCTGTCGCCGACTAGTCTAGGTCGTAGAACTCATAAGCGCGCAGCCAAAGACGGCGAGTTGGACCATGTCCAGGAAGTTCTCAGCCAGCTTGTCGTAGCGGGTCGCAACGCGGAGGAAGTGCTTCAGCTTGGAGAAGAAGCGCTCGACCAACCGGCTCAACCGCGCCAGCGCCGAGGGCTGGAAGGCGGACCTGGCAAAGGTCGGCAAGCAGATCCGCGGCATCATCGCGGCCATCAAGGCCGGCATATTTCACGATAGCATGAGGGCCGAGGTGGATGCGCTCGACGCGCGCAAGGCCATGCTCACCAACCAGCTTGCGTCCTCCCCCCGGGACAAGCCGGACCTTCTGCCAAGCATATCGTCAGTTTGCGCCCGGAAGGTCGGCCGGCTGATCGAAGCGCTCAACCATCCGGACGACCGGCCGCAAGCCGCTGCGGCATTGCGGTCGCTGATCGAGAAGATCGTGCTGATGCCATCCAGTCAGGGGCTTTTCATGCGCCGGTGCGGCTTGCGCTCCTTGAGGTCCGCTTTGGCAGCCTGCACCGTATTCTCCTTGCGGACGGCGAACGGCGTGAAGAGTTGCTGTCAGTCATCACCTGCACCTCGCAAGACGCGGAAACGCAGGCTTACTTCCTGCATATCTGTGGGACGATCCTTCGCATCGTCGGCCCAAACCCCTCGCTGCACGATATCGTGCAGGTGGTCCGTCGCCTCGTCGAACTCTTCCGACGCCCATCAAGGCCCGCCTCCCGTTCGATCAACGGCTTACTGGGCGAACTGTTCCTGATCGCCGCAAGCCGCGACGTGCGCACATCGACCGCCGCGTGGCGCAGCACCGACATCGACCGCTTCGACTTCTCTATCGGCAATGTACGTCTCGACGGCTTCGAGCGACCGGCTGCGCACGCGTCATCTGTCTGTCGAGCAATGCCAGCCTCCTCCTGGAACGGTGGGGTTGTTGGCCTCACTTTTCATTGAGGGGAGCGGCGGTGGCCAATCTCTGCGCGAACTCGTTGCGGCAATCGAAGCTGCACTCTCAGGTCACGACGACCTTATTCTTAAGGTTCAGGAGACGATAGCTGTGAGCCTGCCAACTGCAATGGAGGCGCGCTTCGATGATCGTTTGGCCCGGGCATCGCTGCGCTTCTATAACCTGGCGACCGTGCCCGCGATCCGGGAAGGCGTGCCAGCAGAAGTGACCCAGGTACATTTTTGCTCGGACCTATCTCGGACTGAGCCCATCAGCGATAACGACTTACAAGCTATATCCGGCGTAGCGTCTCAATTCATGCCAAAGTGAGCGCGCCGACTTCATGCCCGCCACTTCGGCCAACTCGTAACCCGCTGGTGACCCTGACGCGAGAAGCCGAATTTCTGCTCGCGTTTTCGCATCCCCAGAAACGACGAAGGCCGCGGAGAACCGCGGCCTTTTTCGTGGAGTAATTGGAGCGGGTGAAGCGATTCGAACGCTCGACCCCAACCTTGGCAAGGTTGTGCTCTACCCCTGAGCTACACCCGCTCGCCGCGGCTCGCCGCCGCAACGGCGCCTATATGGCCGAAGAGCGCGGTGAATGCAACAGGGTATCAGCGCTCTTTTTTCATCTTTTTTCGCGGGCGCGGAAAACCGGGTGTTGACCCATGGGGAGGCTTGCCTCACGGCACGAGCAGTCTTGTGTCGGCTCCTGGCATTGCCCATAAACCGTAGCGCACAGCAATCCGGGCGAGATTCCATGACAGCTCCAGCCAACCCCAAGACCCAGGCCGAACTGATGGCTTTCCTCGACGGACTGGGGATCGCGGTCAGGACGCGCACCCATCCGCCGCTGTTCACCGTCGCCGATTCGCAGGCGCTGCGCGGTGAGATCGCCGGCGGGCACACCAAGAACCTGTTCCTCAAGGACAAGAAGGACAATTTCTTCCTCGTCACCGTCGACGAGGAGGCCGAGGTCGACCTCAAGCAGATCCACCACCTGATCGGCGCATCGAGCCGCGTGTCGTTCGGCAAGCCGGAGGCGCTGATGGAACTGCTCGGCGTGATCCCCGGAGCCGTCACCGTCTTCGGCCTGATCAACGATACGGCGGCGCGCGTGAAGGTCGTGCTCGACAGCGCCCTGATGGAGAACGAGGTGGTCAATGCCCACCCGCTGACCAACGAGGCGACCACCTCGATCTGCCGCGACGACCTCTTGCTTTTCGTCCGTGCGACCGGCCACGACCCTGTTATCTTGAAAGTCTCCGGCTGATCGCCACATGCTTGGCTTTAACGGCCATCGCGAGCGGCCGCCTCTACCGAAAGATCGAAGATGAGCAACCAGAACAATCCCTTCGGCGGCGTCAGCGGCCAATACTCCACCAACGTGCAATATGGCGGCGCGCCGGCAACCGGTGCGGCGCCGGCGGCCGATCTGATCAAGGACACGAGCACGGCCGGCTTTGCCGCCGACGTCATCCAGGAATCGCGCAAGCAGCCTGTGCTGGTCGACTTCTGGGCGCCCTGGTGCGGGCCGTGCAAGCAGCTGACCCCGGTGATCGAGCGCGTGGTGCAGGCCGCCGGCGGACGCGTCAAGCTCGTCAAGATGAACATCGACGACCATCCCGCAATCGCCGGCCAGCTCGGCATACAGTCGATCCCGGCCGTCATCGCCTTCAAGAACGGCCAACCGGTCGACGGCTTCATGGGCGCGGTGCCGGAGACCCAGATTCGCGAATTCATCGACCGCGTCGCCGGCAAGGGCGGCGGCGCACAAGTCGAGGACGCGATGGCCGCGGCAGCGGAAGCCCGCGCTGCGGGCGACCTGCAGGCCGCGGCCCAGATGTACGACGCCGTGCTGGCGCAGGCGCCCGACAATGTCGACGCCATCGCCGCGCTGGCGGAGCTGCTGTTCGAGGCCGGCGACAAGGCCGGAGCCGAAGACGTGCTGGCCCAGGTCCCGGAGGACAAGAAGGACACCGCGCCGATCGCCTCGGTGCGCGCCAGGCTGGCGCTGGCCGAGCAGGCCGCCAGCCTGGGCGACGCCGCGGAGCTGGAGCGCCGCATCGCCGAGAACCCTAAGGACCACCAGGCGCGTTTCGACCTCGCGATGATCCAGAACGCCAAGGGCCAGCGGACCGAGGCTGCCGACAATTTGCTCGCCATCGTCAAGGCCGACCGCAGCTGGAACGACGATGGTGCCAGGGCGCAGCTCCTGCAGCTGTTCGAGGCCTGGGGCATGACCGACGAGGTGACGCTCGCCACCCGGCGCAAGCTGTCGTCGCTGCTGTTTTCGTGACGATTGGGCGGAACGGGCTTGCGGCGCGCCGGAACCGCCCCAGATAGAGACCGGCAGGGTGTACCATGCAGGCAGGTAACGCGCATTACAGGCTCGGCACCGATCTCCCGGCGACTGTCACGGTGTTTCCGCTGACGGCCGCGCTGCTCTTGCCCGGCGGCCGCATGCCGCTGAACATCTTCGAGCCGCGCTACCTGCAGATGGTCGACGCGGCGATCGGCGGCTCGCGCCTGATCGGCATGATCCAGCCGGCGCTCGACGGCACGCTCATGGCCGACGGCGAGCCCGAGCTTTGCCCGGTCGGCTGCATCGGCCGCATCACCTCCTTCACCGAGGCCGGCGACGGGCGCTACCTGATCTCGCTGCAGGGGGTGTGCCGGTTCCGCGTGGTGCAGGAGCTTGCGGTCAAGACCCCGTTCAGGCAGTGCAAGATCGCTCCCTTCGTCGCCGATCTCGCCGAGGACAGGGCCGCCACCGACATCGACCGCCCGGCGCTGCTGCGCGCCTTCCGCGCCTATCTGCAGGCCAACGAACTCGAGGCCGACTGGGAAAGCGTCAGCCGGGCCGACAATGCGATGCTGGTCAATGCCCTGTCGATGATGGCGCCCTATGGCGCCGCCGAAAAGCAGGCGCTGCTCGAGGCGCCCGACCTCAAGACCCGCGCCGAGACGCTGATCGCGATCACCGAGATGACGCTGGCGCGCGACAACGACGATTTCGGTTCGAGCCTGCAATAGGCAGGGCCGAGCGAAGGAACCGCGTGACCGTATCCCGCCGTGCTTCGGGGGACGATGCGGGGGGAAATGGCAGCATCCGGATGCGACGGGCGCGGCGGAACAAAAGCGGTCGACAGGCGGAGGTATGGATGACCGAAACTAAGGGACGCGGCATCGACATCAAGCTGCTCGAGCTGCTCGCCTGCCCGCTGACCAAGGGGCCGCTCGTCTGGGACTCCGAGCGCGGCGAACTGGTCTCGCGGCTGGCGCGGCTCGCCTATCCCGTCCGCGACGGCATCCCGGTCATGCTGCCTTCCGAGGCAAGGCCGGTCGACGAGGCGGAGACGGGAACCAAGCGGCGGCCGTCGCCGGAATGAGGCGGGGCATGAACACCCATCAGCCCGTCTCCCGCATCGGTAAAACCCGCATCATTGAAAATTCCGGCCCTTGGGCATGACGCTGCTCGCCTTGCGGGCCAGAGTTTCGTAGCTCTGCAGCATGCGCGGGTCGCGCGCCGCCTTGTCCGCGGCACTTGCCCGCCCTTCCGGCAAAGACCCGGCGCCTGCCTCCGGCTGCAATTCCTCCGACATCGCCGCCAGCCAGTGCGTCAAGTCCTCCATCCTGTCGGCGACGATATGGATGACGCCCGATTCCGCCTGCAGCTTGCCGGTGACTCGCATGAACTTCGCCCCCATGATGACGGGCCGGAAGCGCTCGAAGACGCGCGCCCAGACGATGACATTGGCGATCGAATGCTCGTCCTCCAGCGTGAGGAAGATGGCGTTGCCCTTGCCCGGCCGCTGGCGCACCAGCACCAGCCCGGCGACGGAGACACGCCGCCCGTCGGGCACCGAGCCGAGCCGCGCGTTGGGCGTGATGCCGGCACGGTCGAGATGATGCCTGAGGAAGGCCACCGGATGCGCCTTCAGCGACAGGCCAAGCGAGCGGTAGTCGTGGATGACGTGCTCGCCGAGCGGCATGCGCGGCAGTTGCGTCTCGGGCTCGTTGTCGGCCAGCTGGACATCGGGGCGGTCGAACAGCGGCAGCATCTCGGCAGCACTCCTGCCGTCGAGCGCCCGCACGGCCCACAGCGCCGCCCGCCTGTCGAGGCCGATCGAGCGGAAGGCGTCCGCCTGGGCGAGCAGCTCGATCTCGCCGACATCCAGCCCTGAGCGCAGCCAGACGGCGCGCACCGAATCGTAGCCCTGCCCGCGCCGCGCCACGAACGCCTCCATCTTCTTTTCGGACAGGCCCTTGATCTGGCGGAAGCCGAGCCGGACGGCATGCCGGCTTTTGATGACGTCGCGCATTTCGGCGTGGCGCTGCTGGATGCGTTTTGGGTCGAAGCCCGAACGCTCAAGCGTACAGTCCCAGACGGAACGATTGACATCGACCTGGCGGATCTCGACGCCGTGGTCCTGCGCGTCGCGCACCAGCTGCGCCGGCCTGTAGAAGCCCATCGGCTGCGAGTTGAGGATCGCCGCGCAGAAGACGTCCGGATAAAAGGCCTTGAACCAGCAGGAGGCGTAGACGAGCAGCGCGAACGACGCGGCATGGCTTTCGGGAAAGCCGTATTCGCCGAACCCCTCGATCTGCTTGAAGCAGCGTTCGGCGAAGTCGCGCTCGTAGCCCCGGCCGACCATGCCCTCGATCATCCGCTCTCGGTAATTGCCGATTGTGCCGGTGCGTTTGAAAGTGGCCATGGCGCGCCTGAGCTTGTCGGCCTCTCCGGGCGAAAAACCGCCGGCGACGATCGCGATCTTCATCGCCTGCTCCTGGAACAGCGGGACGCCTAGCGTCTTGCCCAAAATCTGCCGCAGCTCCTCCTTGGGGAAATCCACTTTCTCCTTGCCCTGCCGGCGCCGCAGATAGGGGTGCACCATGTCGCCCTGGATCGGGCCGGGCCGGACGATCGCCACCTCGATGACGAGGTCGTAGAACTCGCGCGGCCTGAGCCGCGGCAGCATCGACATCTGCGCCCGGCTCTCGATCTGGAAGACGCCGAGCGTATCGGCCCGGCAGATCATGTCGTAGACTTTCTGGTCCTCCGGCGGCAGCGTCGCCAGCGTATAGGGCCGGCCGTAAGGATCGCGCTCGTCGTAATGTGCCTTGAGCAGGTCGAAGGCCTTGCGCAGGCATGTCAGCATGCCGAGCGCCAGGATGTCGACCTTGAGGATGCCGACGGCGTCGAGGTCGTCCTTGTCCCACTCGACCATCTTGCGCTCGTCCATCGCCGTCTTGACGATGGGCACGATCTCGTCGAGCCGGTCCCTGGTGATGACGAAGCCGCCGACATGCTGGGACAAATGGCGGGGAAAGCCCATGATCTCGTTGGCGCGGTCGATGACATGCCGCGTCACCGGATCGGCCTTGTCGAGACCGCCGGCCCCGGCTTCCCGCTCGCCGAGTTCGGACGAGTACCACCCCCATATCGAGCCCGACATGGCGCTCCTGACATCGTCCGACAGCCCCATGGCCTTGGCCACTTCGCGCAGCGCCGAGCGGCCGCGATAGGTGACGACGGAGGCGGCGAGCGCGGTCCGCTTGGCGCTGTATTTCTCGTAGATGAAGGCGATGACCTCGTCGCGCCGCTCATGCTCGAAATCGACGTCGATGTCCGGCGGCTCGCCCCGCTCCTCGGAGATGAAGCGTTCGAACAGGATATCAATGATCTCAGGCCCGACATCGGTGATGCCGATGCAGTAGCAGATGATGGAATTGGCCGCCGATCCCCGCCCCTGGCAGAGGATGTCTTGCGAGCGGGCATAGCTGACGATGTCGTGGACGGTCAGGAAATAGCGGGCATAGTTGAGTTTTTCGACGATGCCGAGCTCGTGCCCGATGAGGCCCTTCACCTTTTCCGGGATGCCGCCGGGATAGCGCTCATGCGCCCCCTCCCAGGTCAGCCTTTCGAGTTCCGCCTGCGGCCCGAGCCCCGATTCCGTCGGCTCGTCGGGATAGTTGTGTTTGAGCTCGCCCAGCGAGAAATGCAGGCTCGCGGCAAAACGCAGCGTCTCTGCGAGCGCCTCCGGATGGCGGCGGAACAGCCGCGCCATCTCGGCTGGCGGCTTGAGATGACACTCGGCATTCGCTTCAAGTCCCAGGCCCGCTTCCGCGACCGGCACGTTGAGGCGGATCGCCGTCAGCACGTCATGCAGCGGCCGCTGGCCCGGCACATGGTAGAGCGCATCGTTGGTCGCCATCAGCGGCAGGCCAACCGTCGCGGCCATGGCCGCCGCCTGCTCGATCCTGAAGCGGTCGCTGCCGCCGAAGGCAGGGGCGACCGCCAGCCAGAGGGCGTTTCCGAAACGCTCCTTGAGCTGCCGCAGCAGCGGCATCTCCTGCTCGACCTCGCCGGCAAGGTCCGGAAGCACGGCCAGGGACAGAAGATTTCCCCACTCGAGGAGATCCTCGCGGCGCAGATCGGGGGCACCCTTTTCGCCGCGCATGTTGGCCTGGGTCAGCATGCGGCAGAGATGGCCCCAGCCCTCGCGGTCCTGCGGATAGGCGAGCATTTGCGGCGTGCCGTCGGAAAAGACCAGCCGGCAGCCCGGGTGGTAGGCGAGCTTCTCTTCCTCCGCCATCTTCCAGGCGCGGACGACGCCCGCCACGGTGTTGCAGTCGGCCAGGCCAAAGGCCGAAAAGCCAAGGAACTTCGCCGTCGTGGCCAGTTCCTCCGGCGTCGAGGCGCCGCGCAGGAAGGAGAAGTTCGAGCGGATGCCGAACTCGGCATAGCCTGTGACAGAGACCGCGTTCATGCGAAGACCCCATGCATGAACCAGCGCGGCACTGCCTGCGCGCTGTAGAGACCCTGCCTGTAGAGCCAGTAGCGGCGGCCGTCGGCATCCTCGATGCGGTAATAGTCGCGCGTCGGTGCATCGGCGCCGCCCTCGCGCCACCATTCCGGGGCGATGCGCTCCGGCCCCTCGGCCCGCGCCACCCTGTGCATGGCGCGACGCCAGCGGAAGTTGAGCGGCGGCCCGTCGGGCACCTCGGTGGCAGGCACCTCGATGGGCTCGGGCACCCGGAACAGGCGGATGGGGCGCTCGGCAGCTGGCCGGGCCTTGCCTGTGCCCGTCCCGGACGCCGCAGCCTTGCGGGTCTCCGACCGCGCCCGGGGCATGACCGACACCGCCCGCTCGGGAACATGGCTTGCGGCCGGAACAGGCTCCAGAACCGCAGATTCGCCGAACCGGGCGCCGACGCGATCGACCAGGATCGCCAGTCCCTCGCCCTCTTCGGAGCCGGCGCCGGCAAGGTCGCCCTGGCGCGCGTCGAACAGCGCCGTCGACAGCGCGGACAGGCGGACGAGATCGAAGCCGTAGCCGGCATCGATGGTTTCGCCCAATGCCGCAAGCCGTTCGTGGAACAGCCTTCGCACCAGGGCCGGCTCGCGGATGGGGCGCGAAGTGCCAACGGTGATGCGGCTGACCATGCCGTC
The DNA here is from genome assembly GCF_039907765.1 of Mesorhizobium sp. CC13. Classification (NCBI taxonomy): domain Bacteria; kingdom Pseudomonadati; phylum Pseudomonadota; class Alphaproteobacteria; order Hyphomicrobiales; family Phyllobacteriaceae; genus Mesorhizobium; species Mesorhizobium sp. CC13. Next base: position 119,001 of record NZ_JARDJI010000010.1, read on the forward strand.
GACCCGGAACAGCAGCAGTTCGAGCGCCCGCGCACCTTCTTCCCGGCGTTCGAGATCGACCTTGAGGGTGGCGGCGAGCAGGCCGACCAGCCGCTCGACGTCGTCGATGAGCGACAGCGGATCGGCGAGATGGCGCTCGACCGAAAGCGGCGCCACCGGCAGGCGCGGCGAGATCGCCTCCTCGAGCCGGCCGAGCGCCTGGTCGAGCCGTTCGATCAGCACGGCTCCGAAACGCCGGACGAGCGGGGCGCGCGGCCCGTCCATGATGGAACCCACTGTCCTCAGCCCGACGCTCTCGAGGCTCGTCTTCGTCCTGGCATCGATCCTGAGCGCCGACAGCGGCAGGCGGGCGAGGAAAGTGCGCTCGCTGCCCGGCGCGAGGATGTGGCCGGTGGCGTAGCGCGCCGCCGCCCATGCCGCCCCCGGCGTCGAGGCGAGGCCGGCGCGCACGTCGAAGCCCTGGTGGAAGAACCGCATCATGAGGTCGTTGAGCAGCGCCTTTTCGCCGCCGAAGAGATGGGCGCAGCCGGTGACGTCGAGGAACAGCCCGTCGGCGCCGTCGAGCGCGACCAGCGGGGTGTAGCGGTCGCACCAGTCGGCGAGCCCTTCGAGCAGCTTCCGGTCGGCTTCGGGATCGGCCTCGGCGACGTCGATGCCGGGGTGCATGGCGCGCGCCTCGGCGATGCCCATGCCGCGCCGCAGCCCGAGCGCTTCAGCCCGCGCGTCGAGCGCGGCGATGCGCTGGGTGTTGTTCTCCCGGTGGCTGGTCACCAGCGGCGGGTTCGGCTGCGTTGCGGAACGCCAGGACCGCCCCAGCCGCCGCCTGAGGATGCGTTCGGCCGCGAGATGGGGGAACCACAGCGACACGATTCTCTGGGACGGCGTCTCTTCTTGGTTCGAGGGTGCGTGCATCGGGGTTCCATTCCAGAATGAAGCTGCCGGGAAGCGCCGTGCGGCTCTTGCCGATCTCGACCGCGAAGGCGGGCGGGCCGATGGAGCCGGCGAGCGGCCCGAGCACCGTGCGACGCAACACAGCCGGCGCAGGCGCGGCGACGAGGCGCACCGGCGCGGCGGTGGGTTCGGGCACGGCCGAGTGGCGCAAGAGGAACACGGGCCGCCCGGCATCCTGCGCACGCCGGTGCAGCCGCCGGGTCGCCGTCAGATCCAGTTCGCGCGGATTGCCGCGTAGTTCGACGATCACCGCGGCGAGTTCGTCGATGCGCGCGGCCTCTTCGGCGATCCACAGGGCGTCGGCCGGCTTGGGCGCCTCGGCGAAGAGCAGCTGCCCTGGCGCAAGGCCGAAAAGCCTGTCCAGGCCCGGCGCATGGGGGAAACCCGCCTCCCTGAAGATCTCCGCCGTGCCGACCCACAGGACCAGATCCTGCGGCCGCGACCGCTCCCTGAGCATGTGGCTGACCAGGCAGAGGGTGAGCCCTGCGGCAGCGCCGGCATTGCGGGTTTCGGTTCCGTGAATCTCGGTCAGCGCCGCCTTCGGCAACCCACCACCCAGGATTTCGTCGAGGCGCTCGACGCCGGTCGGCAGGAAGAAGTCGCGCGCCGAGGCAAGGCCGTTGCGGCGGACCAGGAGACCGGCAACAGGCTGGCCGGCGGAAGACTGGCCGTCGGAAGGCGGGGCCAGCCTTTCGGCCAGCGTCCCCTCGATCTTCGCTATCTTCCGGCGCAGGGCAAAAACGACGTCCCGCGCCACGGCGCTGGTCGCCATGTCGGTCTGCCTTCCTCAATATGTTCCCGTTATGTTCTTATAGATTCCAGAGCCATCAAGGAGAGTCAAGCCGATTCGATGAGAATCTATTCCTCTCCGGGCAAGTGCCTCCGGCGCCTAAATCATCCCCGCCACGGCAAAGGCCTCGTAAGGCGTGCGGTGAAAGGCTATATGCCCTCAAAAGGAAGAAGAATGGCCCGCATCTACAAGACCCGCGCCTGGCACGACCAGCTGTCGCCCTCGATCGAGGAGATGGAGCTCCTGGCGCTCGAAGCCTATGCCCACCTGCCGGAAGAATTCCGCGCGCTCACCGGCGACGTCGTCATCCAGATCGCCGAGTTCCCGACCGACGAGATCATGGACGACCTGTCGCTGGAGACGCCCTTCGACCTGCTCGGCCTGTTCGAAGGACGCGGCATCGCCGAGCGCTGGAACCCGCAGACCGGCGAAGGCCCCAACCGCGTCACCCTCTACCGCCGGGCGATCCTCGACTACTGGGCCGAGAACGAGGAGACGCTGGGCGACATCGTCACCCATGTGCTGATCCACGAGATCGGCCACCATTTCGGCCTCTCCGACGACGACATGGAAAAGCTGGAAGCGTCGGTCGACTGAACGCGGCGCCTCCACGCATTCACCCGCTCAGAAATCCCCGAGCTTGATGGCGGGATCGTATTCGACGCCGTCGACGTCCTTCACCACGGCCTGGCCGCAGCGCATGGTCCTGGTCTCGGCATCGAAGGAATAGGTGGGCGAGCCGAACAGGTGCCAGCCCTTGTTCAGCGCCGCCGTCACCTTGTGGCAGAAGGTGGCGTCGTCGGGGCCGGTCAGGAAGCGGTAGAGTTTCATGCTTGTCTCCGCATCGCGCTGTCAGTTCTTCAGCTTCTCGATCATCGCCGCCCGGGCGAGCAGCTTCTCGGACTGGGCGAGATGCAGCCGCTCGACCATCTTGCCTTCGAGCGAGATTACACCGCGCCCGGCATTTCCCGGAAGCGCGAAGGCCTCGACCACGGCGCGTGCCTCGGCGAGCGCCTCGGCCGAGGGCGAAAACGCCTCGTTGGCGGGGCCGATCTGGGCGGGATGGATCACCGTCTTGCCTGAAAAGCCCATCGCGGCCGCCTCCCGGCATCCGCCCGAAAAGGCGTCGAGGTCGCGAAAATCGTTGGAGACGCTGTCGAGCATGTCGACGCCGCCGGCCCGCGCCGCGAGCACCATCTGCATCAGCCAGGCCTGCAGGTAGCGGCGGTCGGGCGTCAGCATCACGCCGGTGTCCTTGGCGAGGTCGTTGAGCCCGGCGACCAGGCAGGCGAGCCGCGCGGCGGGATCGCGGCCGAGCTCGGCGATGGCGGCGATGTTGACCAGCGCGCGCGGCGTCTCGATCATCGCCCAGAGCCGGACGCTGTCAGGCGCGTCGTTGTCGTCGAGAACGTCGCCCGCCTCGATGATGTCGCGCGGCGTCGCGATCTTGGGCAGGAGCACGCCGTCGATGGCCCATCCGCTCGCCGCCGTAAGGTCCTCCACGCCCCAGGGGCTCGCCAGCGAATTGATGCGGACGAGAAACTCGCGGTGGCCCGCCGGCCTTTCGGCGAAGAAGCCCGCCAGCCTGTCGCGCGCCACAGCCTTGTGCTCGGGCAGCACGGCGTCCTCCAGGTCGAAGATGACGGCGTCGCAGCCAAGCTGCGGCAGCTTGGCGATCGCCTTCTCGTTGGTGGCGGGCACGAACAGCGCCGAACGGCGGGGGCGGGACGGAGAATGTGACATCTGGTCTTCTTGCCCGGCAATGCTGGCCCTTGCAAGTGCTTGCCGGGCGGTGGCGTAACTGCTTTCCTCCTCCATCCGAACAGACGGAATCATTTCATGGCACGCTACGACGTGGTCATCATCGGCGGCGCGATCGTCGGCAGCTCGATCGCCTACTATCTGCGCGACGAGGGCTTTACCGGCTCGATCGCGCTGGTCGAACGCGATCCACAATTCGCCACGGCCGCGACCACGCTGTCCTGCGCTTCGATCCGCCAGCAGTTCTCGATCCCCGAGAACATCCGCCTGTCGCAGTTCACGCTCGGCCTGTTCCGGCGGCTGAAGGACGAGTTCGGCGAGGACGCCGACATCGGCTTCCGCGAGGGCGGCTACCTGATCCTCGCCGGCGAGAACGGCCTGCCCATCCTCAAGGCCAACCACGAGGCGCAGATGGCCGAGGGCGCCGACATCGTGCTCGAGGACGCCGGACAGCTCTCGAAGCGCTTCTCGTGGATCTCGACCGAGGGCCTTTCCGCCGGCGCCTACGGGCGGACGGGCGAAGGCTGGTTCGACGCGCATGCCATGCTCGGCCTGTTCCGCAAGGCGCTGAAGACCAAGAATATCGACTTGATCACGGCAGAAGTCGCCGGCATCGAGCGGCAGGGCAGCCGCGTCACCGCCGTGACGCTGACGAACGGCGAAAGGCTCGAAGCGGGCACCATCATCAACGCCGCCGGCCCGAACGCCGGCAAGGTCTCGGCCATGGCAGGCCTCGTGCTGCCGGTCGAGCCGCGCAAGCGCAACGTCTTCGTGTTCGAGGCGCGCGACCGCTTCGACGACATGCCGCTGATGGTCGACCCGAGCGGCGTCTATGTCCGGCCCGAGGGCTCGGTCTACATCACCGGCGGTGCCGAGAGCGAAGACGGCGAGCAGGCGGCCGATCCGCAAGACTTCAACCCCGACTGGCCGCTGTTCGAAGAGGTGATCTGGCCCGTGCTCGCCACCCGCGTGCCGGCCTTCGAGGCGATCAAGCCGACGCGCGCCTGGGTCGGCCACTACGACTACAACGCGCTCGACCAGAACGCCGTCATCGGCCCGCATCCCGAGGTCGAGAACTTCATCTTCGCCAACGGCTTCTCCGGCCACGGCCTGCAGCAGGCGCCGGCCGTCGGCAGGGCATTGGCCGAGCTCATCGTCCATGGCAGCTACCGCAGCATCGACTGCTCCGCCTTCGGCTACCAGCGCATCGCCGAGGGCCGGGCGTTCCGCGAGCTGAACGTGATCTAGCTTTCTGCCCCTCATCCCGAGCATGCCGGAGGATGAGGTCACGCAACCCGGTTGTCGGTCGATGGCTTCATTGCGGAATACCTTCTGTGACGGATGCGCCGAGCCCATAGGCAAGCCGCCCGGCCTGGCGCACCAGCCGGGATTTGGTCATGTGGGAAGCCGACGCATGGCGCGCGCCTTCCTGATACTATGTGTGCGGCACGCCGCCATGCGTCCGCCGGTGCTCTTGCCCCGCCCTCGTGCCGTGGAAACGCGTTTTCGCGCGACGGCTGGCGGGGCCCTGGCCTGGGGGCTCAACACCCAGCGACGCCACCGTTAGCGCCACCGGCCAGGACACCGTCTCCCCCACCTGATACCCGGTGCGCACCAGGCTTCCCGCGAGGGAGATGACCCGATCTTAAGCCGGCTCTCGAAGGCGTGGAGAAATCCGCCGGAAGTTTTTTTGAAGTCCACGCAATAACAACAGGTTGTCTCGGCAATGGCCGGAAATTTATCCCCGCCTGCGAACTCGGCAGGGCGGCCGAAGGCTGCGAGCGACCGGGAAAATGAAAGAGCCGTCGCGGGCTCGGACCCGGACGGCTCAGTCGTACCCGGCACGAATGCCGGATCAGCTTTCGCGCCCGCCGCCCATATCGCCGCCGGCACCGACGCACGGCAGAGAGGCGAGACCGCGGATGAAATCAAACAGTAAAGGGCCGCTTTGCCATATTCGCCTCCATCGGTACTCGCAACGATGGAAGCGTAGGCCGATGCCGCAGGGGCGTCCACAAAGGCCCTAGAAGGTGGTTAACCATAAGATAGGCGAATTCGACGAATTTGATCGTTCGCGAGCCGGACGGCCCGAATATTGCTTTTGCGATACGGCGGTCCCCTGCGAGGCGCCGCGGCGATCGCCGCTCCACGCGTCTAGCGCATGGTCATGAGCTTATCCATCAGTCCGCGGTCGACCTCCATCGAGGGTTTCGCTTCGGCCGAAGGATAGCCGATGTCCTTGAGCTGCTCTGGGCCGAGCGCCTCGATCGCCCTGCGGGTACGGACGAGCCGGTACCAGTCGCCGATCGCGGCGAAACGCGTGGCTGCGGCTTCGACGAAGCGTGCGGTGAAACCGGATGCCGGCAGCTTGTGGCCGGAATATGCCGAGTAAGCCATCGTGGCCTCCCATAGCGAAGTTGATGGGGAGACTTTGCCATCCGGCTGTGATGCCAGCGTTCAAGCGGCGTGAACGGCGCGTGCAAAGGGCTGCGTGACCGCGCTAAATCGGCGTTAAATCGGGCCTCGGCAGTGTTATTGTTGCATGACATCGCCAGTGCTGGAGCACGCTGATGCGCATTCGGTTGTTCGGTGGCCTCGAGGTGGTTTCCCCGGAAAACCGGCCTGTCCGCTTCGCCACGCGCAAGACGGCGCAGGTTTTCGCCGCCCTGGTGCTGGCAGGCGGCAAGCCGGTGCGGCGCGAGGCGCTGTGCGAGGCGTTCTGGCCGGGGCGCGGCGAGGCGCAGGCGCGCAACAGCCTGCGCCAGGCCCTTGTCGACATCAGGCGCAGCTTTCCGGCCGGAAACGCCGCCAGGGTCGAGATCGAAAGCGACCTCGACACCGTCACGCTGAAGGCGGAGCCAGGCACAGCCGATATCTGGGTTTTCGAGCAGACGGCGCAAGGAGACGACGGCGGTCTTGCGACTGCCGCCGAACTATACCGGGGCGACCTGCTTGCCACGGACGCGATCCACGACGGGCTGGACTGGTTCGCGCCGCACCAGCGTACCTATCGGCGCATCGCCCTGCAGGTGGCTGAGCGGCTGAGCCAGGCTGCGCCGCAACCCGGTTCGCCAGAAGCGGCGGCCTGCGAGCGGCTGGCGGAAAGGCTGCTCGCGGCGGATTCGACAGCCGAGGAGGCGCACCGAGCCATCATCCGGCTATGCCTGCAGCGCGGCCAGCCGAACGCGGCGCTCAGGCAATACAAGCTGTGCCAGGAGGCGCTGCGGCGCGAACTCGGGGCCGAGCCGGAGGCCGCCACGAGCGCGCTGATCGCGGGAGAACGCGAGGCTGCCCGCCCGCCCGAGGTTCCGGCCGTGCCGGCGACGGACCGTCAGCCGCCGTCGCGCGGCACCGATCAACCCTCGGTCGTGGTGCTGCCGTTCGAGAACCTGAGCGGCCCTGAGGACGAGTTTCTCGTCGAAGGCGTGGTCGAGGAGATCACCGCCACGCTTTCCCGGGTCAGCGATTTCTTCGTCATCGCTCGCCAGTCGGCCTATACCTATCGCGGCCGCTTCGTCGACCTTGCCGAGATCGGGCGCGAACTCGGCGTCCAGTATGCCGTCGAAGGCTCGGTGCGCCGGTCGATGGACAGGGTGCGGGTCGCCGTCAAGCTGGAGGACACGCAAACGCGCGCCCAGATCTGGTCCGAACGCTACGACCGCGCCGCATCCGACATTTTCGCCCTGCAGGACGAGATTGCAGGGCAGGTTGCCGGCGCCATGCACCCGGCCCTGCTCAAGGCCGAGATCGAGGCCGCCAGGCGCAAGCCGCCGGAGAGCCTCAGGGCCTATGAGCTGGTGCTACGGGCCTATCCCGACATCTGGAGCGCGACGAGCGACGGCAACCGGCTGGGGATCGCACTGCTCGAACAGGCGATCGCGGCGGACCCGAGCTATGGCCGCGCCTATGCGCTGCGCGCCTGGGGCCACGCCCAGAACCTCGCCTATCTCTGGTCGTCCGACCCCGACAGGGAGAGGGAGCTGGCGCTGGCGGACGCCGAGACGGCCGCGCGGCTGGCGAGCAACGACCCGATGGCGCTGACGGCCACCGGCGCGGCGCTCAGCATGTGCACCACCGATCAGAGCCGCGCCGGCGCCTATATCGAAAGGGCGCTGGCGCTCGACCCGAACAGCGCCTGGGCCTGGGCCCGATCCGGATGGGTCGCGATCTACCGCGACCAGCCGCAGGCGGCCAGGCGCGACTTCGAGCGCGCCATGGCACTGAGCCCGTTCGATCCGCTGGAACACAACTTCACCATGGGGCTGGCGGCGGCGAGCGGGCTCGATGGCGATTTCGCCCGGGCAGCCAGGATCACGCAGGAGATGATCGACAAGAACCCGCAGGTGACCTGGGCCTATCGCCAGCTCGCCGCCTACTCCGTCTTCGCCGGCGATCCCGAAGCCGCCCGCCGCGCCATCGCGACGCTCAGGGCGGCAAACCCCGGCGTGTCGATCGCGGTGATGAAGAAAAGCCATCCGTTTCGGCACATCCCGCGCCTGTTCGACACCTTCGTCGAGGGCTGGCGGCGCGCCGGCCTGCCGGAGGAGTAGCTGCGGCAAAGGGTGAATGGTTCCGCGCACCCTTGATCTCGATCAAGGCCGTCCGTCCCCTGGGATGCAAGCTGGGATCGTGGCGGACCGAGCGAGGGAGGAAGCGATGGTCGACATGGGCAGCGGCAATGCCAGGCGGCCGGGGGCACTGCCCGAGGTGCGGGCGCTGACGATGGCCGACATCCGCGACAGCCTGGCCGAGGGTGCCGCGGATTTCGCGCGGCGGCCGGCGATCGGCCTCGCCATCGCCGCCGTCTTCGTGGTGATCGGCCTGGCGATCACCACCTCGCTCTTGGTGCTGCGCGAGCCGTGGCTGATCTATCCCTTCGCCATCGGTTTTCCGCTGGTCGGCCCCTTCGCCGCGGTCGGCCTCTACGAGGTCAGCCGCCGGCTGGAGGCGGGACGGATGCCGACGGCCCGGGAGGTGTGGCGGGTCATCTGGGCCCAGCGCCGGCGCGAGGTGTCGTGGATGGCCTTCACGATGCTGTTCGTGTTCTGGGTATGGATGTACCAGATCAGGCTGCTGATGGCGCTGATCCTCGGCCGCATGTCCTATGCCACGCTCGACCGCTTCGCCGACGTTGTGCTGACCACCAACGAGGGCTGGGTGTTCCTGGCGGTCGGTCACATCGAGGGCGCAGCCCTTGCCTTGGTGCTGTTTTCGATCACCGTGATCTCGATCCCGATGCTGCTCGACCGCGAGGTCGACTTCGTCACCGCCATGCTGACCTCGATCCGCACGGTGCTGGCGAGCCCGCTGGTGATGCTGGGCTGGGGCCTCATCGTGACGGTGGCGGTGCTCGCCGCCTGCGCACCCCTGTTCCTCGGGCTCCTGGTGGTGCTGCCGGTGCTCGGGCACGCGACCTGGCACCTCTACCGGCGGGCGGTGGTGTAGGCATTCGGGCCATGAACGGGCCCGGCGGCGTGCCGTCAAAGGCCCCGGCTCATCAAATTCGGCCATAACGCCGCCGTCTGGCTTGTCGCGGCGGCGGGCGAGGCGCACAATCCGCCGCCATGCGGACGAGGAGGCATTTCTCTCAACGGAGGAAAGCCCCATGAACGACCTCAGCCTGACCACGCTGGACGGAGGCATGGCGATGCTCAGCGCGCCTGTGCTCGATGCCTTCGCCGCCAGCCTGCGCGGCGACGTGCTCAATGCCGGCGATCCCGGCTACGACGAGGCACGCGCCATCTGGAACGCCATGATCGACCGCCGGCCCGGCCTGATCGTGCGCTGCGCCGGCGCGGGCGACGTCATCGCCGCTATCAATTTCGCGCGTGAGAACAACCTGCTCGTCGCCGTGCGCGGTGGCGGCCACAACATCGCCGGCAACGCCGTCTGCGACGGCGGGTTGATGATCGACCTTTCCAGGATGAAATCGGTGCGCGTCGACCGAGTAGCTCGCAGGGCCTGGGTGGAGCCGGGCGCGATCCTGGCCGACGTCGACAAGGAGACGCAGGCCTTCGGGCTGGTGGTGCCGACCGGCATCAACTCGACCACCGGCATAGCCGGCCTGACGCTCGGCGGCGGCTTCGGCTGGACGGCGCGCAAGCTCGGGCTCACCATCGACAACCTGCTTTCCGCCGACGTGGTGACGGCCGACGGCGAGCTGTTACGGGCAAGCACCGCCGAGCATCCGGACCTGTTCTGGGCCATCCGCGGCGGCGGCGGCAATTTCGGCGTGGTGACCGCCTTCGAGTTCAAGCTGCACAAGCTCGGGCCGCAAGTGCTTTCGGGCCTCGTCGTGCACCCGTTCGACGACGCCAAGGCGGTGCTCGAAGGATACCGGGCCGCGCTCGAGGACGCCCCCGACGAGCTGACCTGCTGGACGGTTGCGCGCCGCGCCCCGCCGCTGCCGTTCCTGCCGGCCGACTGGCACGGCAAGGAGGTGCTGGTGCTGGCCATGTGCTGGTGCGGCGAGATGGCGGCGGGCGAACAGGCGACGGCCCGCCTGCGCGGCATCGGCAAGCCGATCGTCGACGTGGTCGGACCGAACCCCTTCGTCGGATGGCAGGCGGCCTTCGACGCGCTGCTTGCGCCGGGCGCCCGCAACTACTGGAAGAGCCACGACTTCATCGAACTGGCCGACGAGACCATCGATGCGCTCGACCAGGCGATCCGAAACCTGCCCGGACCGGAGTGCGAGGTGTTCATCGGCCATGTCGGCGGCGTCGCCGGACAGGTCGCCACCGAGGCGACCGCCTTCCCGCAGCGTAGCTCTCACTACGTCATGAACGTACATGGGCGCTGGCGCGAGGCGGCGATGGACGACGCCTGCATCGCCTGGGCGCGTGGCATCTACGAGGCGACCAAGCCGCAGGCGATCGGCACCGCCTATATCAACTTCATGCCGTCGGACGAAGCGGACCGGGTGGAGGCCGCCTATGGCGTCAACTATGCGCGGCTGATCGAGGTCAAGCAGAAATACGACCCGAAGAACTTCTTCCGCCTGAACCAGAACCTCAAGGCGCGGCACGCCCGCAAGGCGGCGTAGCGCCTCCGCCAAGGGCTCTGCCCGCAGTAGCCCTCCCCCAACGGGGAGGGCCTTTCCTTGCCCGCGCTCTGGACAAGCCCCGGCGACTGTCTGGACAACGCAGCCTATCTTTTATATAACCAATTTGTTATCAACATCGAGTTCATACGATGACGCCGTCCGAACGCCTCGACGCCACCTTTGCAGCACTTGCCGACCCGACGCGGCGGGCGATCCTCGCCAGGCTGATCGGGGGCGAGGCGACGGTGATGGAGCTGGCCGACCCCTTCGACATGAGCCAGCCGGCGATCTCCAAGCATCTCAAGGTGCTGGAGCGCGCCGGGCTGATTTCGCGCGGCCGCGACGCCCAGCGCCGGCCCTGCCGCATCGAGGGCGCGGCGCTCGCCGAGGCCGTAGGCTGGATGGAGCAATACCGCAAGGTCTGGGAAGGCAACTACAGGCGGCTCGATGCCCTGCTTGCCGAATTGCAGGCGCACAAGGGCAAGGCCTGAGCCGAAACCGACACGAGGAGAGGACGATGACGCACCGACTGGAAGTGACCACGCCGAGCGCGCGCGAGATCGCAATGACGCGCGTCTTCGACGCGCCGCGCGACCTCGTCTTCGACTGCTGGACGATCCCGGCGCTGCTGAAGCGCTGGATGACCGGCCCCGACGGCTGGCGTTTTTCGGTCTGCGACATCGACCTGCGCGTCGGCGGGAACTATCGCTTCGTCTGGCAGCACGTCGACGGCCGCGACATGGGCATGACCGGCACCTATCGCGAGATCGTCAGGCCCGAGAGGCTCGCCAGCACCGAGCTCTTCGACATGGACTGGACCGACGGCGAGGCACATGTGACGCTGGTGCTGACCGAAAGGGACGGCCGCCCCACCTCGGTGACGACGGTTCTCTACAGCTCGGAAAAGGTCCGCGACGGCGCAATCCAGGTTGGCATGGCCGATGGCGTAGCCGCCGGCTACGACCGGCTCGACGACGTGCTGGCAGAACGGGTGGCGGCCGGGTAGAGCACCACTATCCGCCACGATCCCGCGCCTCGGGCGGGTCCTCGCGCGGCCGGGGAGAAAACTTCAGCGGCAGGCGCGGAGAAAATTGCTGCCGAAGACATCGATCCGGCAGCCCGGCCGGACCACCGGCACGTCCGGCCTCGGGGTCGGCTGGTTGGCCGTCTGGCGGTCGACCTCGCGCAGCCGCTGCTGCCGTTGCTGGAATTCGATTCGCCGTTCGCGGTTCTCGAGGATCTGCAGCTCGTCGAAGCGGCCTTCGCGGATCAGCGTGTCACGGTCGGGCTGGCCCACCAGGCCGCCTGCGAACGCCTGCGCCATGCCGCCTAGCAGAACGGCGGCGGCAAGCAGAGAGCTTTTCGCAAGATTCGGCATCCAATTCTCCCGCGTCGTCCGCCCAAGGCTCAAGGTAGTGCTTGGCGCAGCCGATGCAATGGGCGACCAAGCCATTGACGTTGCGTCGGCTTCTCCCTATCTGAGCGCGGTCAAGGGCGGGAAGCCCCTGCCGCCCGCAGCCGCAAGGCACGGTGAAGCTTCCCTCGAAAATCTCGTTTCCCTGTCGATGCGACGGCCGAAGCGGCAATGCGGGCTCCCGATTTCGAAAGACGCCGTTCGCCAATCGCGAAGGAGCGAAACCATGACCAACGGTCAGACCCCGACCGACTACAAGACCAATGCCCGCAGGCTGCGCGACGCGCTCGCCGCCGAGGGTTTCGACATCAGCCACGCCAAGGCCCTCGAGCTGGTCGCCAGGCAGAACGGCGCCCGCGACTGGAACACGCTTGCGGCGCGTCCGGTAACAGCGAAGGCCGACGAGCCCAAGGGGGCCGTACCCTTCGGCGTCGGCGAGACCGTCGCAGGCACCTTCAACGGCAACCCGGCCAGGGGCCGCGTCATCGGCCTCGAAGAGACGATCAAGCCGGATCTCTGGCGCGTCACCATAGCCTTCAACCCGCCGGTGGACGTGTCGACCTCGAAACTGTTCTCGTCGGAACGCCGGCGCATCCAGATGGTGGTGGGCGCCGATGGCCGCTCGCGCCGGCTGACCGGCACCGAAACCGGCGTGATGGCGCTCGCCCGCGCCTGACCGGCATGGGCCGCCGTCACGGCGGCGGCCCGCACGCTTCGTCAGCTAGTGTTCCGGCCGTGGCGCGAGCAGGCTGCCGGCATAACCGCACAGCGCCCCGACACAGATCGGGCCGAACAGCGAACCATCGACCACGAACAGCATGATCAGCACCGCAGCGATCGGCCGGCCCAGCCCGGCCGTGGCGGCGGCGCTTATGCCGGCGGCGATCGCCACCGCCGGTGCGATGCCGGGTGCAATGGCAAGCACCGACGCCCCTGCGGCAGCGCCGGCGAAGATCAGCGGAAAGATCGCCCCGCCCAGCCATCCCGTCGACAGGCAAAGCACGGCGGCCACCACCTTGAGCGCGCCCAGCAGCAGCAATGCCGCCATGCCGGCAGTTGCCGCCCATTCGAGCATGCCGGCAATCTCGTTGTGGCCGGAAAACCTGAGCATAGGCAGCATCGCAGCGAGGAGGCCGAAGGCCACGCCGCCGGCGACGGGCTGCCAGAAAACCGACGGCAACACGCGATGGACCAGCCCCTTTGCCGCCGGCAGGGCAAAGAGGAACAGCACGCCCACCGTGGCGCCAAGCATCGCGGGGACGACGGCCAGGACGAGATCGCTTCCATCTCCCGGCGGGGAGTACGCCGGCAGCTCGATGCGATGGAAGCCACCCGACAGCAGCAGCAGCGCCGCCAGCAGGAACCCGAGCAGCCCGCAAACTCCGGCGAGCAGCAGCATGGCGCGCGGCGCCTCGGGCTTGTCGTCGGCATAGGCCGCGCCGCCGAGCGGCGAGCCATAGAAACCGGAAAGCGCTCCGGCGGCGCCGGCTTCGCCAATGACCCGCATATCGGCATGGCTCCGGCCAAGGAAGATCGCAATGGCGGAGGTCAGTTCCGCCACCACCGCCAGCAATCCGGCCTCGGGTCCGACCGCGCCGCCGAACGCGACGGCGACCACCGCCGCCATGCCGACATAGAGGGCGTTGCGTCGATGGATATGCGCCGGGTCGCGCAGGGCCGCGAGCTGCTCGTCGACACCGTCGGTCGCACCCTTCATCCGCGTGAGGCCGATCAGCGCTCCGCCGGCGATCGCCGCGACGGCAATGTACCAGCGGGCATCGCTGACCGCCCAGACAAGCGAGCTGACGCCCTGCATCAGCCAGAGCATCGCTGCCGCGGCAATACCGGCGAGCAGCCCCACCCCACCGGCGAGCAGCGCGAGCCTGACAATCTGCGTCTTCGTCAACGATTCCATCCCGCCTCCCCATCGCCCGGAGCATCCATTCTATGGCGAACGGCCCTGCAGGGCCACGAGCGCCGGTCGATCGACTGCGAAGCGCCGCAGCATCGACGGCGCGCCCCGGCTTCCGCAACGCCTAAACGCTTTGATTCCCGGCCAAGCTTGTGTAAAGCGGGGCAAGCCAAAATCCCCGCAACAGCCAGACGGGCAAAAGCCATGGAAAAATTCACCAAGCTGACAGGCGTCGCCGCCCCCCTGCCGATCGTCAACGTCGACACCGACATGATCATCCCCAAGGATTATCTCAAGACGATCAAGCGCACCGGACTTGGCACCGGGCTTTTCGCCGAGATGCGCTACAACGAGGATGGTTCGGAGAATCCCGAATTCGTGCTCAACAAGCCGGCCTACCGCAAGGCCGAGATCCTCGTCGCCGGCGACAATTTCGGCTGCGGCTCGAGCCGCGAGCATGCGCCCTGGGCGCTGCTCGACTTCGGCATCCGCTGCGTGATCTCGACCTCGTTCGCCGACATCTTCTACAACAATTGCTTCAAGAACGGCATCCTGCCGATCACCGTCAGCCAGGAAGATCTGGACAAGCTGATGGACGATGCCGAGCGCGGCGCCAACGCCACCATCTCGGTCGACCTCGAAGCCAAGGAAATCCGCGGCCCCGACGGCGGCGTGGTCAAGTTCGACCTCGACGACTTCCGTCGCCACTGCCTGCTCAACGGCCTCGACGACATCGGCCTGACGATGGAGAAGGCCGGCTCGATCGACAGCTACGAGAAGAAGGTCGGCGAAAGCCGCCCCTGGGCCTGATCGCCCGCTTCGCATTCGAGATTGCCCGAAAGCCCCGTTCCATCAGAACGGGGCTTTCTTCGTTTTGCTGGGCGGTCGACGCTCGCGATTCCGTGATGCTGGCAAGCCACAAACGTCGATTTGGTGCAATGCCGAACGGCTGACACCACAGCGGCGCCATGGCATTGTCGCGCTCCGCGATTCGGAGTGCGGCCAAGGCCGCTCCGGACATCACATTGGATTTTCGGGAGCGTCGCATGAAGCCGTCCACCCTCCTTGCCTCGATCGCGCTGGCGGGCAGCCTGTCGGTACAGGCACTGGCCCAGTCGGACGAGCCGGTGGAGATCCCCTTCGAGGGCGGCACCTTCACCATCAACGAGACCGAAGACCTCGACAAGATCCTCACCTATGACGGCAAGGAACTCGCCCGCAACTACGTCGCCTACTTCGAACGTACCGTGGACCTCAACGGAACCAAGGTCGCCATCTTCGACGTCGGCGACGGCGGCAATGCCTGTGGCCCGGCGACGGTGCTGGCCTGGAAAACGGAGGCGGGCATCCAGTCGACCATCGTCGGCGCCGACGAATGCGGCACCCCGCCGGCGGCCGCCACCAGCGATGCGCTCTATTTCGTGCCCTATCTCAGGCCGGGATCGAAGGCACCGGTGCGCAGCTGGTCGCCGCAGGACGGCCTCAAGGTCGCGGGCGAGCTGAGCTTCACGCCGCAGCCCGGCACCACCTGGGCCGACATTGCGCCCGACAAGATCACCTATCCTGCCGACTTCTTCGCCAATGCCGAACTCTATGCGGCGGCGGCGGCGCTGCTCGGCGACCAGCTCGAACAGGTGGCGCTCGGCCTGTCGGTGTCGGGCGAGCCGGAGAAGACGGCCTCGGGGGTACTCTTCGCCAGCGGCTGCGTGCCGCACGCCTGCGGCAGCGCCGATGCCTTCATAGGCGTCGATGCCGCAGGCAAGAAGCTCTATTTCGCCCAGGCGGGCGACACGCCGGAGCCCAAAACCTGGCCGGCGCTGGCCGAATGGCCGGGCGAGGTGAAGGACGCCATGACCAAGGCCCTGGTCTCGCAGTGAGGCGGACACCATGCGCAAGCTGATCTCCACCGGTTCGCCCTTCGAGAAGACGGCGGGCTATTCGCGCGCCGTCGTGCAGGGCGACTGGTGCTTCGTCTCGGGCACCACCGGCTACGACTATGCCACGATGACGATGCCCGACAGCGTCGAAGCACAGACGCGCAACTGCCTGGCGACCATCGAAAAGGCGCTCCAGGAGGGCGGCTTCGTCATGGCCGACGTGGTGCGGACGCACTACTACATCACCGACCAGGCCCATGTGGACCTGGTATTCCCGATCCTCGGCGAGACTTTTGGCGACATCCGCCCGGCCGCGACGATGATCGTCTGCCAGCTCAACAAGCCCGAGATGAAGATCGAGATCGAGGTGACGGCGCTGAAGCGCAGGTGACCGCGGGGAGAGCTGCTTGCGCATCCTATCGCTGAACGGCTGGGGCGGCAGGCTCGGCGAGCAGCTGGTCGACTATGTCAGGGCGGAGAACCCCGACGTGCTCTGCCTGCAGGAGGCGACCAGCACGCTTGAGGCGACGACGCCGTGGCTGATCTATCGCGATGGCGGCAGCGAGCTTGCGCAGCGAGCCAACCTGTTCGCCGAGGTGGCGGGCGCCCTGCCCGGGCACCAGGCCTTCTTCTGTCCCGCCGCGCGCGGCCCACTCTACGACGGCGACCGGGCGGTTCCGTCGGATTGGGGGCTGGCGACCTTCGTCAGGGGCGCGCTGCCGATCGTCGGGCAGGCGCAGGATTTCATCCATGGCGGCTTTTCGGCCGATGGCTTCGGCGAGCATCCGCGCTCGCGCAACGCCCATGCCGTCCGACTGCACGACTATGCCTCGGGGCGGACGACTGTGGTCGTCCACCTGCATGGCCTGCGCGACCTGGACGGCAAGGACGACACGCCGGCCCGTGACGCGCAGACGGCGCGGCTGATCGAGATCATCGGCACGCTGCGCCGCGATGGCGATGGGCTGGTCGTCTGCGGCGACTTCAACGTGCTGCCCGACGGCCGGATGCTCTCAGCACTGCGCGACATCGGGCTGACTGAGCTGGTCACGTCCCGCGGCTTCACCGACACGCGAACCTCTTTCTACCGCAAGACGCCGCGCTTCGCCGACTACATGCTGGTCAGCGCCAACGTCGAGGTGTGCAATTTCGAGGTGGTGGCCGAACCGGAGGTCTCCGACCATCGGGCGCTGCTGCTTGAGATCGGGTAGAGCCGTTCTCAAGCCGGTCGGAACACGAATCCGGCTCAACAAGCGCTGGCGGAGCCATTTGCGCCTTGTGGCACGCCCTTTCCTGCTTGCACCGGCGCCCCGCCAAGGCTAGCAAGGCCGCGGTTCACGCATCTTTCGGAAAGGTTTCCCATGGCGACGCGCAATCTTCTTCTCCTGCCCGGCGACGGCATCGGCCCCGAGGCCATGGCCGAGGTCCGCAAGCTGATCGCCGCCATGAACGAGAAGCTCGGCAGCGGCTTTGCCACCGAGGAAGGCCTCGTCGGCGGCTCGGCCTACGATGCCCACGGCCAGGCGATTTCCGACGCCGACATGGCCAAGGCGATGGCGGCGGATGCCGTGCTTTTCGGCGCCGTCGGCGGCCCGAAGTGGGACGCCGTCCCCTATGAGGTGCGCCCCGAGGCCGGCCTCTTGCGCCTGCGCAAGGACATGGAGCTGTTCGCCAACCTCAGGCCGGCGATCTGCTATCCGGCGCTGGCCGCCTCTTCGTCGCTCAAGCAGGAGGTGGTCGAGGGCCTCGACATCCTGATCGTGCGCGAGCTGACCGGCGGCGTCTATTTCGGCGAGCCCAAGCAGATCATCGACCTCGGCAACGGCCAGAAGCGCGGCATCGACACGCAGGTCTACGACACCTTCGAGATCGAGCGCATCTCGGGCGTCGCCTTCGAGCTCGCCCGCACCCGCAAGAACCACGTGACGTCGATGGAAAAGCGCAACGTCATGAAGTCGGGCGTTTTGTGGAACGAGGTGGTGACCGCCACTCACAAGGCCAAGTATTCGGACGTCAAGCTCGACCACATGCTGGCCGACGCCGGCGGCATGCAGCTGGTGCGCTGGCCCAAGCAGTTCGACGTCATCGTCACCGACAACCTGTTCGGCGACATGCTGTCGGACGTGGCGGCCATGCTGACCGGCTCGCTCGGCATGCTGCCGTCGGCCTCGCTGGGCGCGCCCGACGCCAAGACCGGCAAGCGCAAGGCGCTCTACGAGCCGGTGCACGGCTCGGCCCCCGACATCGCCGGCAAGGGCATCGCCAACCCGATCGCCATGATCGCGTCCTTCGCCATGTGCCTGCGCTATTCGTTCAACATGGTGGCAGAGGCCGACCGCCTCGAGGCGGCGATCGCCGCGGTCCTCGACGACGGCCTGCGCACCAGGGACATCATGTCGGAAGGCAAGACCGAGGTCGGCACCACCCAGATGGGCGACGCCATCCTGGCCAAGTTCTTCGCCTGAAACCTGGCCGAACAACAAAAGGCGGCGCTGCTTGGGGCGCCGCTTTTGTTTTGTCCTGACGGAAGTCTTCAGGCGGTCGGAGCGTAAGGCGTGGGGATTCTCACCCCCGCGGGCACCGGCCCCCACCTGTTCTCGTGCTTCTGCGACGGGATCAAAGTGAAGACGAAGATGATCAGGCCGCCCACATAGGGCAGCAGGATCAGCAGATAGAACCAGCCCGAAAGGCCGAGGTCGTGGATCCGGCGTATCGTGACTGCGAGGCCGGGCAGGAGCGTTGCCACGACGAACAGGCCGGGAAGCGCGAATCCGATGACGGGCTCGCCCATGCCCGCGTCGAGATTGCCCGTCGCGGCATCGACGGCAAAGCCTGCGATGGCAAGCGCCGTTACGGCGATCAGCCAGAACAGAACGTAGCCCCAATACTCCTTCCGACGCGCCCGGCCGCGGAAATTGACGTAATGGGTCGTGATCGCCTGCCGGAAATAGGACCACAGCCCGGTCGATGCGCCGCTGTCAGACGCGTAGCTCGGGGTTGGCGCGGGCGCGTAGCCCGTTAGCGGCGACATGCTGTCCGTCGCGCCGCTGCGGCCGAACCGCGGCACCGACCGCCCCGCTTGGGGAATGGGGGCTGCCGGGCGCTCAATCGGAGCATGGATGGCGAAGACATCGCGGGCCTGCCCGCCGGACGGCGTGAACTCCACCTGGGTGCCCTTGCCCATCGTGGCTGCCTGGCGCATGTCCTCGCGGGCGAAGGCATAGCGGTTGCCGTCGGCCCCGGTGATGAATCCGAAGCCTTCGGCCTGGTTGTAGTGCAGAACTTCTCCTCGCATCGATGCCCCCATCCAGCAAGTGAGTGCACAGGATGAGCAATGTCGTCGATCCTAGCAAGTGCATCGCGGCACCACCCATGCCGCGATGCACGTCGACGGCGCGCGGAGGCCGAGCCGCTGCAGCAGGTCGATGCGTGGCTGGAGCGGTTTCGCGGACCATGGACTCACAAGCTGGAGGCGCTGGCGGCGGAGATCGCCCGCTGCAAGCGTAGCGGCGACAAGGAACGAGCGCAGCGGACCGCGCTAGAACCCTGCCCTGATCTCGTCCATCGAGCGCAACTGCCCGCCGTCCCTGAAATTGCCTGGGTCCAGCCAGCGTTCCATCGTGGCGCGGCTGCCCGACCACTCCGACGACAGCATCGAATACATGCAGATGTCCCGCGGCCGGCCCTTGAGCAGCAGCCCTTCGCGATGCGTTCCCTCATAGGTGAAGCCCAGCCGGGCAGCGGCGGTGCGCGACCTGCCGTTCTCCGCCGTGCAGGTCCATTCCAGGCGGCGATAGCCGAGTTCCTCGAACACGTGGCGCATGACGAGGTAGAGTGCCTCGGTCGCAAGCGTCGTGCGCTGCATGCCGGGCGTGAACAGAACGTAGCCGAGTTCGACGACCTGGTGCGCGACCCTGGCCTCCATCAGGCACAGCCAGCCGAGTACGGCACCTTGGAGATCGACGACGGCGAAGAACGCGCGCTTCGGGTCGGCCAGGAGGTCGTTGACGTGCGTGGCGAACGCGGCTTCGTCGGCGAACGGCCCGACCTTCATCTCGGCCCAGGTGGCGACGACGTTCCCGTCGTGCGAGAGCCGGTAGAGTGCGGGGGCATCCGCTACGCCGAGCGGCCTGAGCCTGCCATGGCGCCCGTCGATGACGGTCGCGACCGGCACGTTGGCATCGGCTGGCTGGCCCATCGGCTTCGCATCCTGCCCGGCTTGGCGCATGCCGCAATTCTAGCGTGAAACTGCCAGGCCTTGCCACCCGCCATCTTGCGGCCGAAGCGGCCTTGCCGCGATTGACTCTTTTCCGAAACCGGATAAAAGCGGCGGCGAACAGGGAACCCCTCCGATGCGCGGCCTCTTGATGGCGCTTTTCGCATTCGATTTCCCCGGCCACGACGGAAATCGTGCCGGGCGCGGAGCCGTTTCCCTGCTTTCGACCAAAACCATGGCCAAAACCACCACCACCAAAACGGTGTGATTTCCCTTGGCCTGCTCACCCTCTCCCGGGCCCGGCCCGGGAGATGAAGCCCGCGCTGGCCAGCGGGTTTTCTCCAGGAAACGAGCGGAGAGGGACAGGAGTGATCTGATGGGTTTCAAGGTTGCGATCGTCGGCGCCACGGGCAA
This sequence comes from Mesorhizobium sp. CC13, assembly GCF_039907765.1. Lineage (NCBI taxonomy): Bacteria > Pseudomonadati > Pseudomonadota > Alphaproteobacteria > Hyphomicrobiales > Phyllobacteriaceae > Mesorhizobium > Mesorhizobium sp. CC13. The sequence continues at coordinate 139,381 of NZ_JARDJI010000010.1, forward strand.
TGTGGGCCGCGAAATGCTCAATATCCTCGAGGAACGCGGCTTCCCCGCCAGCGAGGTGGTTCCGCTCGCCTCGCGCCGCAGCCAGGGCACCGAGGTGTCCTATGGCGACAAGACGCTGAAGGTGAAGGCGCTCGACACCTACGACTTCTCCGACACCGACATCTGCCTGATGTCGGCCGGCGGCAACATCTCCAAGGAATGGTCGCCCAAGATCGGCAAGCAGGGCTGCGTCGTCATCGACAACTCCTCGGCTTGGCGCTATGACGCCGAAGTGCCGCTGATCGTGCCGGAGGTGAACCCCGACGCCATCGCCGGCTTCACCAAGAAGAACATCATCGCCAACCCGAACTGCTCGACCGCCCAGATGGTGGTGGCGCTGAAGCCGCTGCACGACAAGGCGAAGATCAAGCGCGTCGTCGTCTCGACCTACCAGTCGGTTTCGGGCGCCGGCAAGGAAGGCATGGACGAGCTGTTCACCCAGACGCGCGCCGTCTTCGTCGCCGATCCGGTGGAAGCCAAGAAGTTCACCAAGCGCATCGCCTTCAACGTCATTCCCCACATCGACGTCTTCATGGAGGACGGCTACACCAAGGAAGAGTGGAAGATGGTGGCCGAGACCAAGAAGATGCTCGACCCCAAGATCAAGCTGACGGCCACCGCCGTGCGCGTGCCGGTGTTCATCGGCCACTCCGAAGCCGTCAACATCGAGTTCGAGGACCCGATCACCGCCGACGAGGCGCGCGACATCCTGCGCGAGGCGCCCGGCTGCCTGGTCATCGACAAGCGCGAGGACGGCGGCTACGCCACCCCGGTCGAAACCGCCGGCGAGGACGCCACCTACATCTCGCGCATCCGCGAGGACGGCACGGTCGAGAACGGCCTCGCCATGTGGATCGTCTCCGACAATCTGCGCAAGGGCGCGGCCCTCAACGCCGTGCAGATCGCCGAGCTCCTGGTCGCGCGCGGCCTGATCAAGCCGAAGCAGAAGGCAGCCTGACGGCATGACCGATGTCGTGCTGCGTCCGGCCGAGGCCCATGACGCAGGCGACATCGCCCGCATCCTGAGGGCGGCACTCGCCGCCTTCGACTAGATGCCGCAACTGCACACGCCGGATGAAGACCTGCATTTCGTCCGGCATGTTCTCCTCGCCCACCAGCAACTCACCGTCGCAGCCTGCGAGGGCCGCATCGTCGGCTTTGTCTCGGTCAAGGACGACCGGATCGAGCAGCTCTACCTCGACCCCGCCTTTACCGGCCGCGGCATCGGCAGCCGCCTCTTGCGCCATGCCACATCAGGCATGCCGCGCGTCCAGCTCCATTGCTTCCAGGCCAATTCAGGCGCCAGGCGCTTCTACCAACGCCACGGCTTCGCCGCGGAAACCTTCGGCGACGGCTCCGGCAACGAAGAAAGCCTGCCGGATGTTCTTTATGTTCGCGAAGCCTCCGCCATTCGAACTGGTCATCGCTTCGTCCCGTAGCTTCTGAACCACCTGACGAAATCACCGCCCATGTCGCGATTGGAGGATGACATCTGGCTGTCCTGCGGCACACTATCCGGCGCAAAGAGGTACCTGCCACATGATCGTCCGTCCGCGCACGAACCTGCTCAAGCTGTTCTTCGTCATGCGCGGTTCGGTCGTGCCGCGCATCCTGCCGCAGATCATCGGCTTTGCCGGCTACGGCGCCGTGGTGGTGGTGGCCGTCAGGCTGCTCGGTCTCGAATTCGGCAATGCCGGCGTGGCGCCGTTCGCCCTGCTCGGCGTGGCGCTGTCCATCTATCTCGGCTTCCGCAACAACGCCGCCTACGACCGCTGGTGGGAGGCGCGCAAGCTATGGGGCCAGCTCGTCTTCGAGATCCGCAACTTTTCGCGCGCAGCCACAGCGATGATTTCCGACCGGGCCGAGTTGCGGCCGCTGCTGATGGACGCCCTGGCCTTCTGCCATTTCCTCCGCGGCGAACTGCGCCGGGTCGACACGCGCGAGGCGGCGCGGCCTTTCATCGGCGACGCTGTCGATGAAATCCATGCCGCCACCAACCGGCCGGACGCCGTGATGCGGCGCATGGGCCAGAATATCGCGGCGCTGAAGCGGGCCAAGGCGCTGGAGGCGATGGACTACCGCATCCTCGACGAAAGGCTGTCGGCCATCGCCGCCCTCCAGGCCGGCTGCGAGCGCATCATGGGCACGCCGCTGCCCTTCGCCTATACGCTGCTCCTGCAGCGCACCGCCTACATCTTCTGCCTGCTCCTGCCCTTCGGCCTGGCGGGTTCCGTCGGCTGGGCGACGCCGCTGTTCACGGCGCTCATCGCCTACACCTTCTTCGGCCTCGACGCGCTGTCGGAGGAACTGGAAGACCCGTTCGGCATGGAGGCCAACGACCTCGCGCTCGACGGGCTCTGCCGTGTCTGCGAGATCTCCGTGTTCGAGGCGCTGGGCGAGACGCCGCCGCAGATGCTCGCCGCCGAGAACTATTTCTATTCGTGAGGCCGGGCGGCCTCTGCCGCCAGTTGCTTGAGCAAGACCATGGCCTCGTCGGCCCGGGCGGCCGGCACGAAAAGATGGTCGTGGTAGAAGGCCGAGACCGGATTTACACCCATGCCAGCGGCGGCGAGGTGCGTGGTGATCGCGGCGAGGAAGCCGACCGCCTCCAGCGACGAATGAATGTCGAGCGTCACCATCCGGCATGCGAAGGCTGCCTCGACGCCGGCATTGCGCGCATCCTCCTCGCGCAAGATGAGCGTCGTCCCCTCGGCTTCGCGAAAGCTCATCACCGCATCCACACCGGCAGGCATCGGCGTTCCGCGCGGCACCGTGGCGAAGACATAGACATCGGGCGCAAGGTGCGGCGCCATGGAAGCCAGGAGAAGCTGGAGGTCGGTCTCGCCGCTCATTGTTGCCTCGCCGTACGCGCATGGGTCGATCGGCCCAATTCGACGCCGAAGGTGAGATGTCGGAGACGAGGGGTCAAGCACAGACCCGAAACTGCTTCCATTCGCGAGAAAGGCCGCACTCCCGAAAATGTCGCAGCAGCCGGCGATTTTCCGCCGCTGGCGAAAATGCTAACTCTCCACCCAAGCTGAAGGTTTGCATGATCGCACTTGCTCGCAAGAGATGGAGTATCGGGGCCGCGCTCGCCGTGGCGCTGATCGTCATGCTGAAGACCACGGCGGGTGCGCTCACGCTCGGCCAGGGCTCCCCGCCGCTCGACATGTTCGGCAATCCGCTCTGCATCACCTCGATCGCAGACCACACGGCACCGGCCAAGAGCAACCACGCGAGCCTGCCGCAATGCTGCACGCTCGGCTGCAACATGTTCGCCACGCCGATGGCTTCGCCGCCGGATGGCGCCGCCCTTCCCGCCGGGCGGTTGCGCGACGTGGCCGTCGTGGTCCAGCCTGCGCGGCTCGCCCCGCCGACGGCACCGGACCACGACCCGGGCAGGCCGCGTGCACCGCCGATGGCCGCCTGACGCCCGCAGCCGCGACCGAGCGGCCACCCGACCTTCTGAATCAAGTCATGCGCCGCCAGTACCGGCGCCATTGCCATCGGAGTTCCAGATGAACATTTCCGCCCCCGCCATCGCGCGCCCGCTTTTCGGCAGCATCGAACAGCGCCTCGGCATCTTCGTCCTTGCCCTGACATTGCTGTTTGCAACGGCCCACGGCCTCTTCGCTCACGAATTCAAGGGCGGCCAGCTCGAAATCGACCACCCCTGGTCTCGCGCAACGCCGCCCGGAGCGCGCGTCGCGGGCGGCTACCTCGTCATCAAGAACAAGGGCGGCGAGGCCGACCGCCTGGTCTCGATCCAGTCCGACATCTCCGACAAGGCCGAGATCCACGAGATGAGCGTCGGCGCCGACGGCGTCATGAAGATGCGCCAGATCACCGACGGCGTCGAAATCCCGGCCGGCGGCGAGGTCGCCTTCAAGTCCGGCTCCTACCACATCATGTTCATCGGCCTGAAGGCGCCGGTGAAGGAGGGCGGGAAGTTCCGGGGCACGCTGACCTTCGAGAAGGCCGGAACGGTGACGGTCGAGTTCGCGGTCGACAAGATGGGCGGCCAGAGCCAGGACCACTCGGGCCACTGACATGGTGAGCGCGCGCCGTCCTTCACGTCCCGGGACCAGCCTTGCCGGGATTGACGCGCGCCTGCCGCTGCTGATCTGCTGCCTCGTCGTCGCGGTCGCGGCCTTCCTCGGCACAACGGCGACGGCGAACGCCCATGCATCGCTGTTGCGCTCGACACCGAACGAGGGCGTCGTGCTTCCGGCTGCACCCGCCGAGATCGTGCTCGGCTTCAGCGAAGCCGTGATGCCGCTCGTCATCGAGCTTTCGGCGCCCGACGGCGGCGCGGCGCGGCTGGCGGCCAAGGCCGTCGGCACCGATCTGACGATCGCTTGGCCCGCGCAGGACACCGCGGGCACCTACCTGCTTTCCTGGCGCGCCGTTTCCGCCGACGGTCATCCCGTCGGCGGCGCACTGTCCTTCTCCATCGGCAGACCGAGCGCAACACCGCCCACCGCGGCCGAGCCGAACGACGGCGCGCGCACCTTCGCCATCTGGAGCGCCAGGCTGGCACTCTATCTCGGCCTGTTCCTCGGCGTCGGCGGCGCCTTTGCGCTCGCCTGGCTGGAGCCCGGCAAGAACTCTGGCCGCGGCGCCACGGCTGCGTTTGTGGTGCTCGGCCTGATTGCCGCGCCGGTCTCCTTCGGGCTCCAGGGGCTCGATGCAATGGGGGCGCCGCTCGGTTTTTTCGGCAGCGTGATGGCCTGGCAGGCGGCGACAGCGACCAGCTACGGCTCGACCACGACCATGGCCTTCCTGGCATTGGCAATGGCTCTGCCGGCGCTGGCCGTCACGGGCCGGCCGGCGCGCTGGTTGTCGCTCGGTGGCCTGGCGGGCACAGGCATGGCGCTGGCGGCAAGCGGCCATGCCAGCGCCGCTGCCCCGCAATGGCTGACTGTGCCGATGGTGTTCGTCCATGGCACGGGCATCGCCTTCTGGACCGGCGCGCTGCTGCCGCTCGGCCTTGCCTGGCGCGAGGGCGGCGAAGCCGCGGAAGCCGCGTTGCGGCGGTTCTCCATGGCCATCCCCTATGTATTGGCTGCGCTCCTTGCTGCCGGGCTGGTGCTGGCAATCGTCCAGGTCGAAACGCCGCTTGCGCTCTGGCGCTCGGATTACGGCCGGCTGCTGTTGCTGAAGCTCGCGCTGGCGGCGCTTCTGCTGCTGCTCGCAGGCATCAACCGCTGGCGCCTGACCAGGCCGGCGCTGGCCGAGCAGGCGGCCGCCCAACGCTGGCTGGTGCGCAGCATCGCGGTGGAGACGATGCTGATGGTGGCGATCCTCGGCGTCGTCGCCGGTTTCCGCTTCACGCCGCCGCCGCGCGTACTGGCGATCGAAGCGGCCGAGCCCGCCGCGACCCATATCCATGCGGCCGAGGCCATGGCCGATCTCGCCATCAGCCCCGGCCATGCCGGCAGGGCGAGCGCTTCGATCGTGGTGATGACCGGCGACTTCGGCCCGCTGGATGCACGCGGCGTGATGCTCAGGCTAAGCCGGCCCGGATCCGCCGAGATCAAGGCAGAGGGCTACAAGCCCGGCGACGGCACGTGGCGCATCGACGACCTCGACCTGCCGGCGGCAGGCACATGGAGCGTCGCCATCGACGTCGACATCTCGGACAGCCGGCGGACGACGCTGAACGGCGACGTGCTGATCCGGCCGGAGCCCGGCTGGTAGTCGATACGGACGATGCCTCGCGGGCATCGCCGCCTATCTTGCCCGCCATCGATCCGGAATGCTCGGGAGCATGCGCATGAAAATCCTCGTCATCGGCGGCACGGGCATGATCGGCGGCCACACGGCGGGCTATCTCAAGGGGCTCGGTAACGAAGTGGTGCTGGCGGCGCGCAAGCCGGCGCCTGAAACGACGCCGATGGCCGCATACCCGACCATCTACGGCGACTACACCAAGGGTGATTTCTCGGCCGCCGATCTCGCGCCCTTCGACGGCATCCTGTTTGCCGCCGGCAACGACATCCGCCACCTGCCCAAGGGCACCGACGAGAACGAATTCTGGACCAAGATGCAGATCGAGGGCGTGCCGGCCTTCGTCGAGCTGGCGCGCAAGGCCGGCGTGCGCCGCGTCGTCCATATCGGCAGCTACTATCACCAGGTCATGCCCGACCTGGTCGAGACCAACGCCTATGTGCGCGGCCGCAGCCTGGCCGACGAGGGCGTGCGGTCGCTGGCGACCGACGACTTCAACGTCTCGACGCTCAACCCGCCGTCGATCGTCGGCCATGTGAAGGGCCTGCCCACCAAGCGCTACGAGACGCTGATGGCCTATGCGCGCGGCGAGACGGCCCTGCCGGTCTTCGCCCCGCCAGGCGGCACCAACTACATGTCGGTGCAGTCGCTGGCGGAAGCCATCTGGGGCGCGTTCCAGCGCGCCGAGAGCGGCAAGGCCTATCTGGTCGGCGACGAGAACCTGACCTTCCAGCAGTATTTCCAGTCGCTGTTCGACGCCGTCGGCAATCCGCACCGGGTCGAGGAGCGCAACGAGGAGCATCCGCTGCTGCCCGACTTCTTCATCGTTCCGGGACGTGGCAACATCCTCGCCTATGAGCCGGATCCCGAGGAGACCAGGCTGCTCGGCTATCGCCGCAACGACGTGCAGCGGGCGCTGCGCGAGGTCTTCGCCCAGGTGTCCGGCGCATAGCGCAACGACCGTTTGGAGGGGCAATCATGGCCGACGACCAGGGCACGCTGCTCATGGAAGTGGCACTCCGGAGGGTGTCGGAACGCTATGCGCACGCGGTCGACAAGGGTGACGGCGCGTTGCTCGCGGCCCAGTTCACCGCCGATGGCACGATCGTGGCGCCGCGCGGCACCTTCGAGGGGCCGGAGCAGATCCGCGGCATCCCGGCGATGCTCAGGGAGCGCTATCTCAAGACCTTCCACGCCGTGCTCAACCAGGTGGTCAAGCCGGTCGAGGGCGGTGCGGAAGGCGAGACGTACTGCATCGCCCGCCACTACTTCCGCGATCCCGCCGGCCGCTATCTCTGCTACGAAATGACCATCCGCTACCAGGACCGATTTGCCAGGACGGCAGAGGGCTGGCGCCTTGCACGGCGCGAGCTGGCTGTGGTTGCGACCCACACCTACGAGGCGCAGGAAACCCCAGCCTGAGGCCCGACCCCGATTTGCCGGTTGCGGAGGACAAGATGACCAGCGCGGAAGAACTCTCGATACTCGGACTGGCCGGCAAGGTGGCCATCGTCACCGGCGGCGGCGCCGGCATCGGCCGGGCGACGGCCGAGCTCTACGCCCGGGCCGGCATGAAGGTCGCGGTGGCCGAGATCGATCCGGCTCGCGCAGCCTCGGCGCGCACGGCCCTGGGGGACGACCATCTCGTCGTCGAGGCGGACGTGCGCAAGGCGGCCGACGTCGCCCGCGTCGTCGAGGCGGTCGGGGCGCGCTACGGCCGGCTCGACGTGCTGGTCAACAATGTCGGCGACTATCTCGGCTTCAAGACCCCGTTCGAGCAGTCGACCCAGGCGGAGTGGGACGCGCTCTACGGCATCAACCTGCTGCACATGTTCCACATGAGCAAGGCAGCGATCCCGCTGATGCGGGCAGGCGGCGCCGGGGGCAGCATCATCAACGTGTCGACCATCGAGGCCTTCCGCGGCATCCCGATGACCGTCGTCTATTCGGCGTTCAAGGCGGCCGTCACCGGCTTCACCCAGAGCCTCGCCGTCGAGCTCGGCCAACATGGCATACGCGTCAACGCGATCGCGCCGGAGACCACCAATTCGGCGCAGATCGTAGCGACGCCCAGGGTGCCGCCGGAGAACCTGGAACACCTCAAACGCTGGTTTCCGATCGGCCGCTTCGGCGAAGGCGCAGACTCGGCGGGCGCAGCCCTCTTCCTGGCTTCGGACACGCTCTCCGGCTGGGTTTCCGGCACGACCATCCATGTCGACGGCGGCGTGCTCGCCGCGGGCGCCTGGATGCGCATGCCCGGTGACGACGCCTGGACGCACCTGCCGGTCATCGAGGCCGACGGCTACACGCCGCGGCCGCACGCCCGAAAGGGCTAGTCAGGCGGCGCTCTGCCGCGTTTCGAGCGCCGCGTCCTCGAGCCGCGGGCCGGCGCCTGCCCTGGACGGCTCCGCCGGACGGATGTCGGGGCGGCCGACGAGACTTGCGATCTCGGACAGCGGCTGGGGCCGGCCGAACAGGAAGCCCTGCATCTCGGCGCAGCCTTCGGCGCGCAGGAACTCGAAGTTCTCCTGCCTCTCCACGCCCTCGGCGAGAACCGGAATCTTCAACTGGTTGGCAAGCAGGATCGTGGCACGCACGATCGCGGCGGAGGCGTCGTTGCTGGCCACGTCGTCGACGAAGGAGCGGTCGATCTTGACCTTGTCGAAGGGGAATATCTGCAGCGTCGACAGCGACGAATAGCCGACCCCGTAGTCGTCCATGGCAATGGTGACGCCGATCGCCTTGAGCTGGCGGACGATGTGAAGAGCGCGGTCGCGGTCCTCGATGATGCTGGCCTCGGTGACCTCCAGCTCGAGCCGCAAGGCCGCAAGCCCGGTGGCAAGCAGCGTCTCGTGCACGACCTTGGGCAGGTCCGCCTGGGTGAGCTGCGCCGCGGCGATGTTGACGCAGATCCTGTAGGGCTTGCGCCAGCCGGCAACCTCGGCGCAGGCGGTCCGCAGCACCCACTCGCCGATCGGGATGATCAGCCCGTTCTCCTCGGCGATCGGGATGAACTCCTCGGGCGGGACGATGCCGCGCTCGCGGTGATGCCAGCGCAGCAGTGCCTCGTAGGCACAGACCTCGCCGGTGCGGACGTCGTGCTGGGGCTGGTAGTAGAGCTCGAATTCGTCGCGCTCGAGCGCATGGCGCAGCTCGATGGCGAGCGCGCTGCGCTCGCGCCGGCCCTCGTCCATCGACCGGTCGTAGTAGCAGACCTTGTCAGAGACGGCGCGCTTGGCCCGGTACATGGCAAGGTCGGCGGCCCCGATCAGATCGTCTGCACTTGCCGCGTGGTCGGGATAGACGCTGATGCCGACGCTGGCGCCGACCGACAGGGTCTTGGCCTTGCTCTGGACCGGGTCGAGGACGCTGTCGATGAGGCGGCGGACGAAATCGTCGATCTCGCGCGCCGAGGACACGTCCTGCTTGACCGCGACGAACTCGTCGCCGCCGACGCGCGCGACCAGCTCGCCCGAGCCGATCAGCCCCCTGAGCCTGGCCGAGAGCGTGCGCAGCAACTGGTCGCCGACACTGTGGCCATGGACGTCGTTGATTTCCTTGAAGCGGTCGAGATCGACGACGATGACCGCAGCCTTCCGACCGGCCGCATCGCTGCGCAACAGCATGGCCGGCAGGTTGTCGGACAGGAAGGCACGATTGGGCAGGCCCGTCAGCGGGTCGTGCTGGGCGGCATGGCGGAAGCTGTCGACCAGCTCGCGCTGCGACTTGGCATCCATGACCGAAAGCGTCAGCCCGGCGATGATGGCCATGGTGGCGAGCACGAGCACGGCCAGGAACTCGCTCGAGAACAGCTGGGCCGGCACCACGACAGAGGGGTCGGGAACCAGTGTAGCCGCACCCATGGCGGTGAAATGCATGGTGCAGATGGCGAGGACGAGGGTGATCACCGACAAGAGCTTGGAATGGCGGACCGGCTGCCTGGCCGCCAGGTGCATGGTGAGAGCGCCAAAGGCGACGGCAAACAGGACCGAGGCGCTCACCAGCGTCGCATCCCATTCGATGCGGCCGGCGATCTCGTAGCCGCGCATGCCGGTGAAATGCATGGCGGCGATGCCGATGCCGATGACGACGCCGCCGGTCTCGACCGGCACGCCCTTGGGCGGGCTGAGCGACAGGTGCAGCCCCGCCGCCGTGAAGAAGATGGCGATGAGCAGCGACGCAATGGTCAGGACCGGATCGAAGGCCGCCTCGAAGGGCAGGCGGAAGCCGAGCATGGCGACGAAATGGGTGGTCCAGATCGCCGAGCCGCAGGCGACGCCGGACAGCACGATCCAGGCGTTGCGGGCTTCGGGCGAAAGCCGGGCGGCGCGTTCGAACAGCCGCATGGTCATCGCCGCGCCGGCGATGCAGACGACGGCCGCGACCATCACGAAGGAATAATCGTGCTCGTAAGCAAGACAGGAAATGACCTTGAACATCGCCCCAGCCCCCAATGCCAGCACAAGTCCGGCTACCCCGGCGAGGAGTGTTCGTCCGAAAATTCAAAGAAATCGCTAATTTGCGAATCGTACAGGATTCCAGCGGCTGGCGCGTCTCGCGGGGCATCCGCGGTCCGGGAGCCATTGCCAAGCCCTGTCCGATGTCGCCACAATGGCCCAGACGATGGAGGCAAGAAATGGCCGCTGAGAGGTCGCAACGGTTCGAAGCGGTGCTGACGGCCCTACGCGGCATCCTCATTGCTGCCGCGGCGCTGGTCGCGTTTGTCTACCCCGCACAGGCGGTGCAGCTGCTAGTGCTGGTCGGGGGCGGGCTGCTGCTGGTCGACGGGGTATTGGGGCTTGCCACGGTCGACTATGCGGCTCCGAAAAACGCAGGCCACTGGTTCACACTCGCCCGCAACCTGCTGTCGATCGCTGCCGGTGTCCTCGTCATCGGCAGCGGGGTGCTGATCACGGTCTTCACCCCGGCTTTGCTGGCCTGGCTGGTGGGGTTGCTGGCGCTTCTGGTCGGCTTGATCGAGATGGCCTCGAGCATGCTGGGCAGCGAGCGGCAGACGCGCCTCTGGCCGACATTCGTTGGCGGCGCGATCTACGCCGCCTTCGGCCTCGCACTGATATTCGTGCCGCTGACGAGCGCCGGAACGCTGATGCGCGTGGCCATGCTGCTAATGCTCGCCTATGCGGCGGCCCAGCTCTACCACGCCTGGCGCATCCATGCGGACGGCTGATCGGCCTATGGCGGCGGTTTCAGGCCTCGACCAGCTTCAGGCGCTTGTCGAAGACGCCCAGCACCCGGGCGAGTTCATGGCCGCGCTTCAGGATTAGGCCGCCAGCGGCGACGACGCTGAACGCGCCCTGCTTGCGCGCCAGCTTGGGGTCCTTGACGATCTGGTAGAGCGGCGTTTCGCTGGTGCGGCGGAACACCGAGAAGATGGCGCGATCGCTCATGTGGTCGATCGCGTAGTCACGCCACTCATTGGCGGCGACCATGCGTCCATAGAGCCGGAGGATCTGGTCCAGTTCCCGCCTTTCGAAGGCCACCGGCAGGTCCTGGCGCTCCCGGCGGGCCTCGTGGAGCGGGATCAGGACTGCGGATGTCTCGCCGTCCTCCGCTCCGGCACTGCGATCGGTCATCAATGATTCCCTTTGCAGATTCCGACCCTGTCGAGGGTCGCGCATTCGCGCTCGAATTGCAACCCGGGAAGCCGAATCAAACCATTCGGCGAAGGGTTCACGAAAGATTACAGCCTTGGTAACGATTACGAAACAAACTGTTGGAATTGGTGATGTCTCGCCACATTCCTGCCTTTTTTTATCCGCGCTGACGCCCCAATGTCCGACGACTTTACCCGTGTTGCCTGAGACGGTTCGGTCCGGCACCGGCTCGTAAACCCCAAGCCCCCCGCCCACGGGCCAGAGTCGGATCGAACCAACCTCGGTTCTCCCTAGGGATGAGCCGGCGGTGCGACGATCCCAAATCTAGGCCGGCGTCAGGCGAAAGCCGACGTCGGCCTTTTTGCTTCTTGCGCTCAGCGCATCGGACCGCGCGCCTTGCGGATGACTGCCGCCCCGAGGATCGGGCCCGGTAGCCCGTCCTTGCCGACGGCCTGCAGGAGCACCGCCGCCCCGCCCTTCTTCTCCACCTCGCTGCGCGGCAGGTCGAAGCGTTGCTTTTCCCCGTGCCACATGCCGGCGGTGTTCACGTCCGTGACGGCATTCCAATAGGTGATGCGGCGGCCCTTGTTTTCGCCGCGCGACAGGTCGACCAGCTGCGGCGGCCCGAAATAGACCAGCACAAGGTGGGCGTTGATGCGCTGCGGCCCCTCGACCTGGCCGACGTCGATGGAAATCGTGTCGGCGTTCTCGGTGATGTGGACGTCGACGTTGAGGCCCTGGCCGGTCTTCTCGAGATTGTCGAGCGCCTGGGTGATGTCGTCGCGCTTGGCGCCGCTCATGTGGGTGCGGCCGTTGACGACGGCCTGGGGCGTGTAGACGGCGCGCGCGCCGAAGCCGCGCATGTAGCCGTACTGGCGGTCGGTGTTTTCCTTGTTGGCGAGGTTGTCCTGCCAGCCGAGATAGTCCCAATACGTGACGTGATATGCCAGTGCCACGACGTCGTCCCTGGCGGCGAATTCGGCGAAAAGCTCGTCTGCGGGCGGACAGGCATTGCAGCCCTGGCTGGTGAAGAGTTCGATCACGCCAAGGGGCCGCTCCTTCGCCTCGGCTGTCGCCGAGCCGGCAATGGCGCCCACGGCCAGCACCAGACCCGCCAGCCAACGAGATGCGCGAAACTCCATTCCGATCCAACTTCCTCGGCCGGCGTTACCGGCTTTTTATGGTTGCGGCCATTATGTGGCAGAAGCGCCATTCAACGTGAAGTCACGTTGAGGTGAAACTGCCAGCACGGCAAGCCTCCCGCGCGTTACGGACGCATTTGCCACGTTCAGACGGAATCCTCTACGTTTGTCATGAATCTGAAGCTAATATTCCATCGTGGCGGGACGAGGCGGGTACAATGCTGGAATATCTCGGTCGAAACGTCGATCTCTATTGCGAGCGTCTTGAGCCGGGGCTGTGGGCGGAGCCGTTCAATGCAATGAGCAATCTCGCCTTCTTCGCCGCCGGCCTGTGGGGCATCTACGAGGTACGGCGACACCAGGCCGGCGCTTTCGCCGAGTTGCTGTGCTGGTGGGTGGTGGCAATCGGGATAGGCTCGACGCTGTTCCACACCTTCGCCACCGAAGGCACCAAATGGGCCGACATCTTGCCGATTGCCGGCTTCACGCTCGCCTACACGCTGTTCAATCTCCGGCGGTTCGCCGCCCTGCCGTGGCCCAGGGCGCTCGGCATCTTCCTCGCCTTCTACGTCGTGGTCGGCTTCGCCACCTTCATGCTGCCCGACTGGCTGCGGGCGGCGTCCAACGGCACCACCGGATATCTGTCGCCGTTCCTTGCCCTGATCGTCTTCGGCGGCATGGTGATTGCCAGCGGCAACCCTGCCGGCTGGTACAATATCGCCGCGGCGACGATCTTCGCCGGCTCGGTCGCCTGCCGGGTCGCCGACCCGCTGCTCTGCGACAGCCTGCCGATCGGCACGCATTTCATGTGGCACCTGCTGAACGGCCTGATGCTCGGGGTGCTGCTGTCCGCCACGGCGCGCTACGCAAGACCGGGCAGCGCGCCTCGACATATCGCCGGCGTCGCCAAGGCCTGACGGCCGCGAGACGAGAGGTTCGCGCGAAGGTTCGCCACGCATCAGCGTGGCAGTCCTGCTGGCAGTCAGACCGCCGTTGCGACCGCACTGTCCGCAGCGGCATGCCTTTCGGCCCAACCCTCGAGCCACTCGGCGCCCTGCATCTCGATGAGCCGCGACGAGGTACGGTCGAACTCGAAGGCCTCGTGGCCGCGCTTGCCGACGTAGAGCTTGTCGGGCGATGCCGCGGCGCTGACCACCAGCCTGATGTGCTGGTCGTAGAGCGTGTCGACCAAAAGGATGAAGCGCTTGGCCTCGTTGCGGTTGGCCTCGGCCATCACCGGCACATGGTCGACGAAGATCGTCTTGTAGTGCGCCGTGATCGCCAGATAGTCGCGCGCCGCCAGCGGCTTGTCGCAGAGGTCGGCGAAGGAGAAGCGCGCGGCGCGGCCGACGGCAGCGGGCACCGCCACCTTGCGGCCCTTGACGGCGACCGTCGCAGGCTCGGCGGCAACACCATGCGTGACCTTGGCCCAGGCCTTGTCCATGTCGCGGTCTGCCGCCTCGCCGAGCGGAGTGAGGTAGACCGGAACGCGGTCGAGCTTCTCCAGCCGATAGTCGGTGTCGGCGTCGAGATTGAGGACCCTGGAATTGGCCTCGAGCAGGGCGATGAAGGGCAGGAACAGCTGGCGGTTGAGGCCGTCTCGATAGAGGTCGCGAGGCGCCACGTTCGAGGTGGCGACGAGAACCACGCCCTGCGCAAACAGCGCCGAAAACAGCCTGGACAGGATCATCGCGTCGGCGATGTCGGTGACCGAGAACTCGTCGAAGCACAGCACCCAGGCCTCTTCGGCGAGCTGTGCGGCCACGGGCGGGATCGGGTCGTCGTCGCGCGACTTGCCGTTCTTGCGTGCCGCCCGCTGCTTCTGGATGCGGTCGTGCACGTCGGCCATGAAGTCGTTGAAGTGGACGCGGCGCTTGTGCTTGACCGGGACGAGTTCGAAGAACATGTCCATCAGCATGGTCTTGCCGCGGCCGACGCCGCCATGGACGTAGAGCCCCTTGATCGGCTCGCGCTGCGGCTTGCCCCTGGCGAACAGCCAGCCCAGCGCGCTCGACTTGCGCGCCAGCCGCTTGTCGGAGATCTCGTCGATCAGGCGGTCGAGGGCGGCGACGATCGCGAGCTGGGCCGGATCCCGCCGCACGGTGCCCAGCTCGACAAGATGGTCGTAGCGCTGCCTGACGGTCACGTGGGTCTGCAGGCCGTCACGCACGTGCATGGTTCATTCCAACCGCGGGAGGAGACGCCGCGTCAGCGGTTGAGCGAGATCGGCAGGCCGTTGGAGGTCTGGCCGTCGAAGCGGCCCTCACCCGACGCATAGAGGCGTGCCAGCGGCGAGCCGGCATCGTCGTAGAGCGTCAGCTGCTTGCCCGAGACGTTCCACGACCTGACGCCGTCGACCGGAGCCGGGCAGCGCAGCGGACCGGCGCGGAAGCCCTGGCCGAACTTGGTCTGCGGGGTGGCCACCTTGCAGCTCTGGCCGGAAACCGAGGCGCTCCACACGCCGGCAACGCTGGCGGCGGTAAGATCGGGTGCGTTGGCCGCGGCCGCGCCGCCATCCGTCGGCAGGGCCGCGACCTGGGTCTGCGGTGCCGCCGGGAACTGCGAGGCGCTCGCCGTGCCGGGCGCCGCGGGCGGCGGCAGCTGGCCGCTGGTCACGGTGCCGGCAGGAGCCGGCGGCAGCGGTGCCGGCTGGGAGTCCATCGAGGAAAGGCGCGAACTGGTGCAGCCGGCCACAGTCATCAGCGTGATCAGCGATGCGGCCAGCAGGCCAGGGTTCGATAGTGCCATTGCAGTCCCTCCATCGGGGCGGTTCCTGGGAGGCGCCCCCGCGTGGTCGATAGCTCGCCTCTAAAGCGGCGAAGTTGGCAGAATTTCAACCCGATATGGTTAAAATAGGGTTTGCGTATGAAATTGTTGCAAATTTGTCGCAGCACGCCCCAGAGCCCGCCAACACTGGTAATTCCGCGAGCTTTCCGCCATATAGGCGCCAAACAGCCGCGAGAATTTTTCGCCATGGCCAATGAGGCCCCTTTCGCCAAGATGAACGGGCTCGGCAACGACATCATCGTCGCCGACATGCGCGGCCGTGCGGACCGCGTTACCCCCGCCGCGGCGATCGCGCTGGCCGCCGATGCGGCGACCAAGTTCGACCAGATCATGGCGATCCACGACCCACGCACGCCGGGCACCGCGAACTACATCGCTATCATCAATTCCGACGGCACCATGGCGCAGGCCTGCGGCAACGGCATGCGCTGCGTCGTCCAGGCGCTCGCCGCCGAGACCGGCCAGAAGCTGTTCACCTTCGAGACGGTTGCCGGCATCCTCAATGCCGAGGAGCATGAGGACGGCTCGATCTCGGTCGACATGGGCATTCCGCACTTCGGCTGGCAGGACATTCCGCTGGCCGAGGAGTTCCGCGACACGCGCGCCATCGAGCTGCAGATCGGGCCGATCGATGCGCCGCTGCTGCACTCGCCCTCGGTCGCCTCGATGGGCAACCCGCACGCCATCTTCTGGGTCGACAACGACGTCTGGTCCTATGATCTCGACCGTTTCGGCCCGCTGCTCGAAAATCACCCGATCTTCCCCGAGCGCGCCAACATCTCGATCGCGCAGGTGACGTCGCGCGAGACGCTGAACCTGCGCACCTGGGAACGCGGCGCCGGCCTGACCTTGGCCTGCGGTTCGGCGACCTGCGCGGCTGCCGTTTCGGCCGCACGCACCGGCCGCACCGGGCGCATTGTCACGGTCACCGTGCCGAGCGGCGGGACGCTCAAGATCGATTGGCGCGCCGACGACCACGTGGTCATGACCGGCCCGGCCGAGTGGGAATTCTCCGGCAGCTTCGATCCCGCCACCGGCGCCTGGCGCCGCGACCAGCAGGACGTCGCCTGATGGCGGTGGATGTCGTTACCTTCGGCTGCCGCCTCAACACCTACGAATCCGAGGTGATGAAGCGCGAGGCCAAGGCCGCCGGGCTCGAGGAGCTCAAGGGCGGCGCGGTCATCTTCAACACCTGCGCGGTGACCAGCGAAGCCGTGCGCCAGGCCAAGCAGTCGATCCGCAAGGCGCGGCGCGAGAACCCCGACGCGCGCATCATCGTCACCGGCTGTGCGGCGCAGACCGATCCGGCGGCCTTCACCGACATGGCCGAGGTCGACCTCGTGCTGGGCAACGAGGAAAAGCTCAAGGCGCACAATTATCGGGCGCTGCCGGACTTCGGCGTCAACGATTTCGAGAAGGCCCGCGTCAACGACATCTTTTCCGTGCGCGAGACCGCCGGCCATATGGTCGATGCGATCGAGGGGCGCGCCCGCGCCTTCGTGCAGGTGCAGAACGGCTGCGACCACCGCTGCACCTTCTGCATCATCCCCTATGGCCGCGGCAATTCGCGCTCGGTGCCGATGGGCGCTGTCGTCGAGCAGATCAAGCGGCTCGCCGGCAACGGCTATGCCGAATTGGTGCTGTCGGGCGTCGACATGACCAGCTACGGCGCCGACCTGCCGGGCGCGCCGCGTCTCGGCAAGCTGGTCAAGACCATCCTGCGCCAGGTGCCCGACCTGCGCCGGCTGCGCCTCTCCTCGATCGATTCCATCGAGGCCGACGAGGATTTGCTGGAGGCCGTGGCGACCGAGGCGCGGCTGATGCCGCACCTGCATCTGTCGCTGCAGTCGGGCGACGACATGATCCTGAAGCGCATGAAGCGCCGCCATCTGCGCGACCAGTCGATAAAGTTCTGCACCGACGTGCGCAAGCTTCGCCCCGACATCGTCTTCGGCGCCGACATCATCGCCGGCTTCCCGACCGAAACCGACGAGATGTTCGAGAACTCGATCCGCATCGTCGAGGAGTGCGGGCTGACCCATCTCCACGTCTTCCCGTTTTCCCCGCGCGAAGGAACACCTGCCGCGCGCATGCCGCAGGTTCGCCGCGAGATCGTCAAGCAGCGCGCCGCGCGCCTGCGCGCCACAGGCGACGCCGCCTACAAACGCCATCTCGACGCCCTCGAGGGCTCGCACCAGAAGGTGCTCGTCGAGCGCGAGGGGCTCGGACGCACGGAAGGCTTCACCCTCGTTGCGCTCGACCAGGGTGCTGCGGGCGAAATCGTCGAGGTCGACATCGCCGGGCACGACGGCGAGCGACTGACCGCGGCACCGGCCGCCGCACGCGCGGCCTGACGAAAGCGACCGCATGGCATTCGGGTTCATCAAGAAAGTCTTCTCTTTCGGCAAGAAGGAGACCGTCGAGCAGCCGGCCGAGAACGAGGTCCTGCCGCCGCTGAATTTCGACGCGCTGGAAGCGTTGAAGCCGACGGAAGAGGTGGCGGTGGCGGCGGCAGCGGACACGCCTGTTGTTCCGGACACACCGGCCGAGGAACCGAAGCCGGAACCGGCTCCGGAAGCACCGCCTGCGCCACCCATAGTGCCCGCACCCAAACCGGCCGAGCAGCCTGCTCCGGCTGAGCCTGCACCACAGCCTGTTCCGCCGGAAGAGCCGAAGCCCGCTCCGGAACCAGAAGTTCCTGCCGTCGAGCCTGAAAAGCCCGCCGAGCAGCCCGTGCCTGCGCCGAGCCCGGTCGAGCCTGAGCCTGCGCCGACAGAACCCGAGCCAGCACCGGCTGAAGTTCCGCTGCCGCCGGCAGAGCCGGCCTCGCCCGAACCGCCGGAAGAAATTCCTGCTCGCCCGGCGCCTTCCGCGCCCGAACCGACGATGCGCGCGCCCGAGCCGGAGCCTGCGATTCCCCTCCCCCTTGAGGGGAGGGTGGCCGCGCAGCGGCCGGGTGGGGTTGCCGAATCGCCGGACGCGACGCCGCGCGTTGCAGAGACGACCCCCTCTGGTCCTTCGGACCATCTCCCCCTCAAGGGGGGAGAGGAGGTCGCGCCGGTCGCAGCGCTGCGCGAAACCATTGCCGAGCGGGCACCCGTGGAGGCAGCGCCCGAACCGGCGGTTCCCGCGGCAGAGCCAAAGCCATCCGCCGGCAAGGTCACCGTCCAGAAGAAGGTCGAGCAGAAGGCCGAGGTGGTCGAGGCGGCTGCGCCGAAGCCGCGCCTGTCGTGGTTCCAGCGCTTGCGCCAGGGCCTGTCGCGTTCGTCGAAGGAGCTTTCCGGCAACATCGCCGGCATCTTCACCAAGCGGAAGCTCGACGAAGACACGCTGCAGGACCTCGAGGACGTACTGATCCGCGCCGATCTCGGCGTCGAGACGGCGCTGCGCGTCACCGATGCGCTGGCGTCGAGCCGCTACGGAAAGGACGTGTCCGACCACGAGGTCCGCTCGATCATGGCGGTCGAGGTCGAGAAGGTGCTGAAGCCGGTGGCGCTGCCGCTGGAGCTCGACCTCTCGCACAAGCCGCATGTCATCCTGGTCGTCGGCGTCAACGGCACCGGCAAGACCACCACCATCGGCAAGCTCGCCGCCAAGCTGACCGAAGGCGGGCTGTCGGTGATGCTCGCCGCCGGCGACACGTTCCGTGCCGCGGCCATCGAGCAGCTGAAGATCTGGGGCGAGCGGACGAAGTCGCCCGTCATCGCCACCAAGCTCGGGGCGGACGCCGCGGGCCTCGCCTACGACGCCTTCGAGAAGGCCAGGGAAGCGGGCTCGGACGTGCTGATCATCGACACGGCCGGCCGCCTGCAGAACAAGGCCGAGCTGATGGCCGAGCTCGCGAAGATCGTGCGCGTGCTCGGCAAGCTCGACCCCGAGGCGCCGCACACGGTGCTGCAGACGGTCGACGCCACCACCGGCCAGAACGCGCTCAACCAGGTCGAGATCTTCCGCAATGTGGCGGGCGTCAACGGCCTGGTGATGACAAAACTCGACGGCACGGCGCGCGGCGGTATTTTGGTCGCAATCGCGGCCAAACATAGACTGCCGGTCTATTTCATCGGCGTCGGCGAGCAGGTCGACGATCTCGAACCATTTTCGGCGAGCGATTTCGCCAAGGCGATCGCGGGAGTCGCCTGATGCGTTTCCGCTAGCCGGAAACGATCGGAAGCCAGGAAGCCATGAACGCACCCATCCTCGAACGCGACCCCTCCGATCCGCAGCGCAAGAAGCAGGAGGTCAGCCCGCTGCTCAAGCTGGTGCTGGAACTCGGGCCGCTGGTGGTGTTCTTCTTCGCCAATGCCCGCGGCGAATGGCTCGCGGCCCGCTTCCCGGCGCTGGCCGATCTCGGCGGGCCGATCTTCATCGCCACCGGCCTGTTCATGGCCGCCACGGCGATCGCACTGGCAGCCTCGTGGACGCTGACCCGGTCGCTGCCGATCATGCCGCTGCTGTCGGGCGCGGTGGTCTTCGTGTTCGGCGCGCTGACGCTCTATCTGCAGGACGACGTCTTCATCAAGATGAAGCCGACCATCGTCAACACGCTGTTCGGGGTCATCCTGCTCGGCGGACTGCTGTTCGGCAAGTCGCTGCTCGGCTACGTCTTCGATTCCGCCTTCAAGCTCGACGCCGAGGGCTGGCGCAAGCTCACCTTCCGCTGGGGGCTGTTCTTCCTGTTCCTCGCGGTGGTCAACGAGGTGGTGTGGCGCAGTTTCTCGACCGACACCTGGGTGGCCTTCAAGGTGTGGGGCATCATGCCGATCACGCTGCTTTTCACCTTCAGCCAGATGCCGCTGATCATGCGCCATTCGCTGGAGGAGCAGCCCGGCAAATAGGCCGGGTTGCCCGAAATCCCAACCCCTCGTTAATGCGCCATGCGCAAGGCGCATTGCTGCGTTGCAGCATCTTATTTTGCAGTGCAGCAGTTCCTATGTCATCCTGAGATCGATCAGGGAGGTCATATCGCGCCGCAACGTGCGGCGGATGAAAGGAACGGAACCATGTTCTTCGACAGCCTTCTGAGCCGCGCGCGTCAGAGCGCCGCCAAGCGCAAGCAGTACAAGCGCCTCGTCGCCGAGATCGACAGCTTCTCGGGCCGCGACCTCGCCGATATGCGCGCCGACCGCAGCGAGATGCTGTACCAGGCCTTCAAGCAGGTTTACGGCTAACCCGAACGGCGCGTCCGTAACGGCGCGTCCGTAACCTGAGCGAATTCGACTACTGCGCGGCCAGCGCCTTCTCGATTTCCGGCATGAGGGTCGCCCGTACCGATTCCGGCGTCATCGGGCCGACATGCTTGAACGCGACCTTGCCGTCCTTGCCGACCAGGAAGGTCTCGGGGATTCCGTAGACACCCCAGTCGATCGCCGAGCGACCCTTCGGGTCCACGCCCAGGACGTCGAAGGGATTGCCGAGCTCGCCGAGGAAGCGGCGGGCGTTCTCGGGCTTGTCCTTGTAGTTGAACCCCGCCACCGTCACGCGCTGGTCCTTGGACAGCTCGACGATCACCGGATGCTCCTCGCGGCAGGGTGCGCACCACGACGCCCACACATTGACCAGCGTCACCTTGCCGATGAAATCCACCGAGTTGAGGCCGGGCAGCGACACGCCCTCGAGCGGCGGCAGCTCTGTCTTCGGCGCCGCCTGGCCGATCAGCGCCGACGGCACCACAGCAAGGTTGCGGCCGGACAGGAGCTGGGCCAGGAACACGCCCGCCAGCGCCAGGAAGAGCAGCAGCGGCAGCAGGATGAACAGCTTGCGCGGGCGTGGCGGATTTTCGGTTTCGATGCTCATGGACGGGCTCCGCTGCGGTCCGAGCGGCGGCGATGGCCGGCGGCTTCGAGTTCCGCCAGCTCGCGCTTGCGGGCGCGCTGGTCGAAGAGGATCCACAGGACCAGGCCGGCTATGGCCAGGGCCGAAGCGCCGTAAGCCGCCGTGACGTAGAGGGCGTGTGGGCTCATCGGGCGGCAGTCCGCTGACAAAGTTCAAACATGACAATCTTTCCGACCACGCTTCAATTAGCCATGAGCGCGCGCGCATGCAATCGGACGTCGCGCCGCACCCGGCCGCGATGAAGCGATCGTGATCGCCGGACAGATGTTCAGTCGGTGCCCGAATGCAGCGCCACGGCGGCCGCCAGCGGGCCGATGACGGCAAGGAACAGGGTCAGCGCACAGAGGATCACGAAGGGCGGCATGAACGGGTCAGGGTCGTTGACCGCGCCATAGGCGGCGGTGACGCCGAAGATCAGCACTGGAATGACCAGCGGCAGGATCAATACCGAGATCAGCAGCCCGCCGCGCGGCAGGGCGACGGTGACCGCCGCACCGGCGGCGCCGACGAAGACGATCGCCGGCGTGCCGACGAGCAGGGTGAGAGCGGCGGCGCCGATGCCGACGGGTTCCATGTTCATGAACAGGCCGAGCATCGGGGCGGCGACGACAAGCGGCAGCACGCTCGCCGTCCAGTGGGCCAGGCATTTGACGAAGACGGTCAGCGCCAGCACGTGCCGGTCGGCGTTGAGCACCAAAAGGTCGAGCGAGCCGTCCTCGCGGTCCGCCTGGAACAGCCGGTCGAGGCCGAGCAGGCTGGCGAGCAGCGCGCCGATCCAGAGGATGGCCGGACCGATGCGGGCGAGCAGGTTGAGGTCGGGGCCGACGCCGAAGGGGATGGTGACGATGACGGCAAGGAAGAACAGCACGCCGGTCAGCGCCCCGCCGCCGGCGCGGACGCCCATCCTGAGGTCGCGGAGATAGAGGGCTAGCATGAGAGCTGCCTTCCATTGATCTGGGCGGAAAGGTCGCGCTTCTTCGCACCCCCCTCTGTCCTGCCGGACATCTCCCCCGCAAGGGGGGAGATCACGCTGTGGGCCGGTCGTCGCCAATCGCCAATGGTGCAGGAATGGCGGCAAGGCTGGAGCTGCCAATCTCCTCCCTTGCGGGGGAGATGTCCGGCAGGACAGAGGGGGGTGCGAAGAAGCGCGGAGCTTTCAGACATGCGCCCGCCCCATCTCCAGCGTCTTCGCCCCTTCCAGCCCCAAGGGCAGGTGGGTCGCGGCGACGATGATGCCGCCGGCCTGGCAATGGTCGCGCATGAGGGCGGCGAACTGCGCTTCGGACGCCTTGTCGAGGCCTGCGGTCGGCTCGTCCAGAAGCCAGACCGGGCGATGGCTGATGAGCAGCTTGGCGATCGCGGCGCGGCGCTTCTGGCCGGTCGAGAGATAGCCGAAGGGCAGATGGCCGAGGCCGTCGAGGCCGACGTCCTCCAGCGCTTCAGTGATGCCGAGCTTGCCGTTGCCGGCAAAGCTTTGCCAGAACTCCAGGTTCTCGGAGACCGTCAGCGCCGCCTTCATTGCGTTCTGGTGGCCGAGATAGTGGCACGCGGACGCAACCGTCGGGAAATCCTCGCCGCCGCCCTCGACGGCGATTCGCCCGTGGGCGTGCGGCAGCAGGCCGGCGACGACGCGCAGAAGGGTCGACTTGCCTGAGCCGTTGGGCCCGGTGACGGTGAGCGCCTCGCCGTTTCCGAGCGCGAAACCGACGCCGGCGAAAACCGTTTCGCCGCCCCTTTCCCCGCTCAGATCATCGGCGATCAGCCGCATGCTTCCCCCGTCGCCGAAGCCGGTTTGCCGCTGTCTTGCGTCGCAGCAAATTAGGCGATTCTCCGTCTAGAACTATTCCAGGAAATTCTCTATATGCCACTCGACCATGCCAGCGGTCGGCATGGAAACAGAATATGCGCCGAACCAGCGCACGCGCCGCCTTGAACGGCTCGGGTTGCTTGGGAGCGGACAGCGGAAATGGCCGTACCCGCACCTTTGCGCGTGATTGCATGCCATCGGAGTCCGTTCCCGTGTAGGCTGAACAGACAAGGATGGATCGCACGTGTCCAAATCACTCGACAGTTTCAATTGCCGCCGCACCCTGACCGCGGGTGGGGCCGAGTATGTTTACTACAGCCTCGTCGAGGCCGAGAAGAACGGCCTGACCGGCGTCTCGCAGCTGCCTTACTCGATGAAGGTGCTGCTGGAAAACCTGCTGCGCAACGAAGATGGCCGCTCGGTCACCAAGGAAGCCATCCAGGCCGTGGCCGGCTGGCTGACCGACAAGGGCACCGCCGGCGTCGAGATCGCCTATCGCCCGGCCCGCGTGCTGATGCAGGACTTCACCGGTGTTCCGGCCGTGGTCGACCTCGCCGCCATGCGTGACGGCATCAAGACGCTCGGCGGCGATCCCGAGAAGATCAACCCGCTGGTTCCGGTCGACCTCGTCATCGACCACTCGGTCATCGTCGACGAATTCGGCACCCCCCTGGCCTTCGCCCGCAACGTCGAGCTCGAATACGAGCGCAACGAAGAGCGCTACAAGTTCCTGAAGTGGGGCCAGCAGGCGTTCCGCAACTTCCGCGTCGTGCCGCCCGGCACCGGCATCTGCCACCAGGTCAACCTCGAATACCTCGCCCAGACCGTCTGGACGAACACCGAGGACGGCGTGACGACCGCCTATCCGGATACCTGCGTCGGCACTGACTCGCACACCACCATGATCAACGGTCTGGGCGTGCTCGGCTGGGGCGTGGGCGGCATCGAGGCCGAGGCCGCGATGCTCGGTCAGCCGGTCTCCATGCTTTTGCCGGAGGTCATCGGCTTCCGCCTGACCGGCAAGCTCAAGGAAGGCGTCACCGCCACCGACCTGGTGCTGACCGTCACCCAGATGCTGCGCAAGAAGGGCGTCGTCGGCAAGTTCGTAGAGTTTTTCGGCCCCGGCCTCTCCAACATGACGCTGGCCGACCGCGCCACCATCGGCAACATGGCGCCGGAGTATGGCGCGACCTGCGGCTTCTTTCCGGTCGATTCCGAGACCATCCGCTACCTCAACATGTCGGGCCGCGCCGAAAACCGCATCGCGCTCGTCGAGGAGTATTCCAAGGCGCAGGGCATGTGGCGCGACGCCTCGTCGACCGATCCGGTGTTCACCGACCTGCTCGAACTCGAGCTCTCCGAAGTCGTTCCGTCGATGGCCGGCCCGAAGCGCCCCGAAGGCCGCATCCCGCTCGAAGGCATCGCCTCGGGCTTCGCGACCGCGCTGGAAGCCGAGTACAAGAAGACCGTCGACACGGCCAAGCGCTATGCCGTCGAGGGCGAGACCTTCGACCTCGGCCACGGCGACGTGGTGATCGCCGCGATCACGTCGTGCACAAACACCTCGAACCCGAGCGTGCTGATCGGCGCGGGCCTGCTCGCCCGCAACGCCAACCGCGTCGGCCTCAAGCAGAAGCCGTGGGTCAAGACCTCGCTCGCTCCCGGCTCGCAGGTGGTTGCCGAGTACCTTGAGAAGGCTGGCCTGCAGAAGGAGCTCGACCAGATCGGCTTCAACCTCGTCGGCTTCGGCTGCACGACCTGCATCGGCAACTCCGGCCCGCTGCCGGCGCCGATCTCGAAGACCATCAACGACAAGGGCCTGATCGGTGCGGCCGTGCTCTCGGGCAACCGCAACTTCGAAGGCCGCGTGTCGCCCGACGTGCAGGCCAACTACCTGGCCTCGCCGCCGCTGGTGGTTGCCTATGCGCTCGCCGGCACGGTCACCAAGGATCTGACGACCGAGCCGCTGGGCGAGGATCGCGACGGCAAGCCGGTGTTCCTCAAGGACATCTGGCCGACCAGCGCCGAGATCGAGGAGTTCATCGCCAAGAACGTCACTCGCGAGCTGTTCGCCCGCAAGTATGCCGACGTCTTCAAGGGCGACGAGAACTGGCAGAACGTCAAGGCGCCGGAAGGCCAGACCTACACCTGGGACGACAACTCGACCTATGTGCAGAACCCGCCCTACTTCGTCGGCATGGGCTCGAAGCCCGGCCAGATCGGCAAGATCGAGGGTGCGCGCGTGCTCGGCCTGTTCGGCGACAAGATCACCACCGACCACATCTCCCCGGCCGGTTCGATCAAGGCGGCTTCGCCTGCCGGCAAGTACCTGATGGACAATGGCGTCGGCGTCGCCGACTTCAACCAGTACGGCACGCGCCGCGGCAACCATGAGGTGATGATGCGCGGCACCTTCGCCAACATCCGCATCCGCAACCACATGCTGGGCGAGAACGGCCGCGAGGGTGGCTACACCTTCCACTATCCGTCGAAGGAAGAGATGCCGATCTACGACGCCGCCATGCAGTACCGCAGCGAAGGCGTGCCGCTGGTGATCTTCGCCGGCGTCGAGTACGGCAACGGCTCGTCGCGCGACTGGGCAGCCAAGGGCACCAACCTGCTCGGCGTGCGCGCGGTCATCGCCCAGTCGTTCGAGCGCATCCACCGCTCGAACCTGGTCGGCATGGGCGTGATCCCCTTCACCTTCGAAGAGGGCACGACCTGGAAGACGCTCGGCCTCAAGGGCGACGAACAGGTGACGATCGAGGGTCTCGAGACCATCAAGCCGCGCCAGAAGATGGTCGCCAAGATCACCTTCGCCGACGGTTCGACGAAGGACGTTCCGATCCTCTGCCGCATCGATACGCTTGATGAACTCGACTACTTCAAGAACGGCGGCATCCTGCAGTACGTTCTGCGCGACCTCGCCGCGTAAGGCGGCCGTAGCGTTACACGTGAATCAAGGCCGCCGGGGCGCAAGCTCCGGCGGCTTTTTTCTGACCTGGGCGACAGCGGCAAGAACCGGAAAGGCAGCATCCCTTGCCTTGTGGGCCGGCGCTGCCTAGAGACGATTGCATCGCAACGCACCCCGCAGGCCAGCCTTGTCGCTTGTTTCCGTCGCCATCCTCTTCCTCTCCGGCTTCCTGTCGGGCGTCGTCAATGCCATCGCCGGCGGCGGCACCTTCCTCACCTTCGGCGCGCTGACCATGACCGGCCTGCCGCCGATCGCCGCCAACGCCACATCGTCGATCGCCCAGTTCCCCGGCTACGTCACGTCGACCTACGCCTATCTCGCCGACATCAGGCGCATGTGGCGCGGCGCCCTCGCCTTCGCCTTCATCTCCGCCGTCGGCGCGCTGGCCGGCGCTCTGATCCTGCTGTCGCTGGACAATGTCTCGTTCGGCGCGCTGGTGCCGTGGCTGCTGCTCGCCGCCACCGCGCTTTTCGCCGCCGGCCCCTGGCTCCGGCCGAAAAAACTCGCCCAGCGACAGGAAGGTGCATCGTCCTCGCGCGCCGGCCGCATCGTCCAGTTCTTCACCGCGATCTATGGCGGCTTCTTCGGCGCCGGCATGGGCGTGATGATGCTCGCCACCCTCGGTCTCACCGAAGGCGGCGACTACCACCGGCTGAATGCGCTGAAGAACATGCTGTCCATCGTCATCGCCGCGGTCGCCATCGTCATCTTCGCCTCGGGCGGGGTGGTGGCCTGGGTGGAAGCGGCGATCATGGTGCCGGGCGTGGCGCTCGGCGGCTATGCCGGCGTCTGGACGGCGCGGCGCGTGCCGCAGGCCGTTGTCCGCAGCTTCGTGGTCGCGGTCGGGCTGTTTTTGGCATTCTATTATTTCACCAAGGGCTGAGGACGCCACGATCTTCCCATATTGGGAATATCCTACTTGTTCCCAAATTGGGAACTAGCTATATGTAGCCATGCAGATATTGAGCAAGAAGACGCTGCGGGACTTCTGGGACAAACATCCCCAGGCGCAGCGTCCGCTGACCGCTTGGTATCATGCGGTAGGCACAGCCACCTGGACTGGCCCGGCTGACGTAAAGGCTTTCTTCGGCGCGAACGTCGATTTTGTGGCCGACAACCGCATTGTCTTCGACATCGCGGGCAACAAATACCGGCTGGTGGTGCATGTCAGCTACAGGTTCAGGCGCGTGCTGATCAAATTCGTCGGAACGCATGCCGAGTACGACAAGATAGACGTGGAGACGGTGTGATGGAAAACATTCGCCCCATTCGCAACGATGCGGACCTGGAATGGGCCATCGCCGAAGTTGCCAGGTATTTTGACAATGAACCCGAGCCTGGCAGCATGGATGCCGAGCGCTTCGACATTCTTTCGACCCTCATCGAGGCCTATGAGGACAAGCATTACCCGATAGAGGCGCCAGACCCCGTGAGTGCCATCGTCTCGTACATGGAATTGCGGGGCTTGAAGCAACGCGACCTCGCCGCGGTGCTGGGCTCTGCGTCACGGGCCTCGGAAATCGTGAGCCGCAAACGCATGCTCAATGTCGACATGATCCAGCGGCTTCACGCGCAGTGGCGTATTTCCGCGGAAATGCTGATACAGCCCTACCATCTGGCCAGTTCGGAGGCTTCAAGGTTGTCCAAGCGTGGCGCCGGGCCTGCCGGGCCCAAATCGGCCGGTTAGGCGCCCTACCGCTCGGCCTCGTGTTCCGCCCACAGGTCCGGGCGCCGCTCCCTGGTCAGCTTCTCCGCCTCGGCGCGGCGCCATTTGGCGATCTTGCCGTGGTTGCCTGAGGTCAGCACTTCGGGGATCGGCCGCCCCTCGAATTCCTGCGGCCGGGTGTAGTGGGGGTGTTCCAAAAGCCCGCCCTCGAAACTCTCCTCCTCGCCCGACGTCTCGTTGCCCATCACGCCCGGCAACAGCCGCACGACTGCGTCGAGCAGCACCAGGGCCGCAGGCTCGCCGCCGGACAGGATGAAGTCACCGATCGAGATTTCTTCCAGCTCCCGTGCGTCGATGACGCGCTGGTCGACGCCCTCGAAGCGTCCGCACAGGATCACCGCGCCCGGCCCGGCGGCCAGTTCGCGCACGCGCTGCTGCGTCAGCGGCCTGCCGCGCGGGCTCATCAGTATGCGCGGGCGTTCGTCGCCCTCGGGCGAGGCATGGTCGATCGCCTTGGCGATGATGTCGGCGCGCATCACCATGCCGGCGCCGCCGCCGGCCGGCGTGTCGTCCACGGTACGGTGCTTGTCCGTGGCGAAATCGCGGATCTGCACCGCCTCGAGCGCCCAGTCGCCGCGCTCGAGCGCGCGCCCCGCCAGCGACATCCCCAGCGCCCCCGGGAACATCTCCGGATAGAGCGTGAGCACGGTTGCGCGGAACATCAGCGGTTGCCCCCGGCGTCCTTCGGTCCCCGCGCGCGCTTGCGCGTATCGAACTCGCCTTCCTCCGGCGGCGGGCCGAATTCGTCGTCGTCGCTGTCGACCAGCCCCGCGGCGACGGTGTCGATGCCGACGAAGCCGCCGGCAATGTCGACCACCGGCACGGCGGCTTCGGTGAACGGGATCAGCACGCCCTTGCGGCCCTGGTAGTGGATATCGAGGATGTCGCCGCCGCCGAAATTCTGCACCGCGATCACCTTGCCGACCGTGGCGCCGGTCTCGTCGCGAACAGCGAGCCCCATCAGGTCGGTGTGGTAGAACTCGCCGTCGTCGGCGTCGTCGGGCAGCGCCGAACGCTCGACGAACAGTTCGACATTGGTCAGTGCCTCGGCGGCAGTGCGGTCGTTGACGCCCTTGAATCGCACCACCACCACGTTGTTGGCGGGACGGATGTCCGTGATCTCCAGGCTGCGGCCGTCCTTGGTGTAGAGCAGCCCGTAGTCGGCCAGCGCCAGCGGGTCGCCGGTGAAGGTCTTCACCCTGAGTTCGCCCTTGATGCCGTGGGCTGCGCCGATCACGGCCATCTGGACTGGATTCTCGAGTTTGGCCATCGCCGTTTCACCGCTTGCTAACTTCATAAGTCAATATTGACTTATTCAATCGGACCCCCGCTGCCAATGCAGGAATTCCTCATCGCCGCAAAACCCGACCTGCAGGGCGCGCGCGAGCGCTGGCTGAAGGCGCTCGCCGGCGAGAGGCGCCTGTCGGCACTGACGGTCGAGGCCTACGAGCGCGACACGCGCCAGTTCCTGCAGTTCCTGACCGGGCACAATGGCGGCCCGCCCGGCATCGCCGACATCCGTGACCTGCGCCCGGCCGACCTGCGCGGCTTCCTCGCCACACGCCGCGCCGACGGCGCCGGCGCCCGTACGCTGGGACGAGGGCTGGCCGGCGTGCGCTCGCTGCTGCGCTTCCTCGAACGCGAGGGCCTGGTCAATGCCGCCGGCTCCGCGGCGCTGCGCGCGCCGAAGCAGCCGAAATCCCTGCCCAAACCCCTGACGGCGGCCGACGCCAAGCGTGTCGTCTCGGTGGGCGAACAGCTCGCCGAGGAGCCGTGGATCGCCGCCCGCAACGCCGCCCTGCTCACCCTGCTCTACGGTTCGGGCCTGCGCATTTCCGAGGCGCTCGGCCTCGCCGGCGCCGAACTCGCCTCGCCCGCCGACACGGTGCTGCGCATCACCGGCAAGGGCGGCAAGACCCGGCTGGTGCCGGTGCTGCCGGTCGCCCTCCTGGCGGTCGCCGAATACCGAAAACTCTGCCCCTACCATCTCGGCGCCGACGGCGCCCTGTTCCGCGGTGCCCGTGGAGGCCCGCTCGACCCGGCGATTATCCAGCGCGAGATGCGCAAGCTGCGCTCGGCACTCAACCTGCCCGACACCGCGACCCCGCATGCGCTGCGCCACTCCTTCGCTACGCATCTGCTCGGCCGCGGCGGCGACCTGAGGACGATCCAGGAACTGCTGGGCCACGCCAGCCTCTCGACCACCCAGGTCTATACCGGCGTCGACACCTCCCGCCTGCTCGAAGTCTACGAGGCCGCCCACCCGCGCGCCTGAGGCCTGGCAAGGCAACAGCGCGGCAAGACGCACAAGTGTCACCGCGCCATTAACCGTTTTGCCGCTTTTGGCCGCTACAGCTTCGGCATGAAACGTTTCGTCGCCTTCGCCGACCGTGCGTCGCTCGTCTCGCTGAAGCTGCTTGCAGCGTTCAACGTGCTGTTCTTCATCCTGTTCTTCGCGGCAGCCTTCCTGCTTGCCACCCAGGCTCGCGCCCAGGCGCCGGCATGCACCGGCTCGGATATGCTGGTCGAGCTCGCCAAGAGCGACCCGGCGCTGCTCGCAAAGATCGAGGCCGAGGCGAAGAAGACCGTCAACGGCGAGGGCCTGCTCTGGAAGCTGGAGAAGCCCGGCCGCGAGCCGTCCTGGCTTTACGGCACGATGCACGTCACCGATCCGCGCGTCACCACGCTGGAGCCGGCCGCGCAAAAGGCATTCGACGCGTCGAAGACCTTCGTCATGGAAACCACCGACGTGCTGGATCAGAAGGCGATGCTTGCAAGCCTGATGCAGCAGCCGGACCTGATGATGTTCACCGACAGCACGACGCTGCCCTCGCTACTCTCGGCCGAGGACGCCAAGATCGTTAACGACGCGCTCGAGGCGCGCGGCATCCCCCCAGCAAGCGTGGCCAAGATGAAGCCGTGGATGCTGTCGTCGATGGTGGCATTGCCGGCCTGCGAGCTCACCCGCAAGGCGGGAGGCGCGCCGGTCCTGGACATCTTGCTGGCGCAGCAGGCGAAGGCTGCCGGCAAGGAGGTCAAGGGCCTCGAGAGCGCCGCGGACCAGCTCCGCGCCATGGCCTCGCTGCCGATGCAGTTCCATATCCAGGGGCTGGTCGAGACGCTGAAGCTCGGCGACCGCATGGACGACGTCATCGAAACCATGGTGGTGCTCTACCAGCGCGGCGAAACCGGCAAGTTCTGGCCGCTGTTCCGCAACGCACTACCCTCCGCCAGCTCCGACGAGGAGGGCTACGGCGCCTTCGAGCAGGCAATGGTGGTGGCGCGCAACAAGACCATGGTCGAGCGCGGCGCGCCGATCCTCGCCGAAGGCGGCGCCTTCATGGCCGTCGGCGCGCTGCACCTGCCCGCCCCGGACGGGCTGGTCGAACTGTTCCGCAAGGCGGGCTTCACCGTCAGCGTCGCCGACCGCTAGAGCGATTCCGCTTTTCCTTCGATCGCGAAACGCTCCATCTCTTTGGTGTGACGCAATTCCGGACGGAAAACCGCATCACACTTTTCCTGGAATTGCTTTAGAGTCAGTTTCATTTAGTTTGAAGCGTATCCGGCATTGCGGATGTAGTTTGCGCATTCGGTTGGTGTGAAGTTGT
>NZ_JARDJI010000011.1:0-140322 GCF_039907765.1 Mesorhizobium sp. CC13
CTACGACCATTCCTACAACTTCATCTCCACCTTCATGGACGATCACCTCAGGTGGCACGCCGAACGGCTGGGGTGAGCCGGTCAGGAGATCGAAGCCAGCAGCTTGGCGAAGACGTAGTCCTTCGCCCGGCGGACGGCGGCTTCCAGCGGCGCACCGAGCGCAAGCTTGGCCGCGACGGCGCTCGCCAGCATGCAGCCCGTGCCGCGCATGGTGCCGGGCAGTCGCGGCGCTTCAAAAGTGTGCTGCGTGCCGTCGGAGGTGACCAACAGGTCGGTCGATAAATCGCCCTCGGCGTGACCGCCCTTGACGAGCACGGCTTGCACGCCGGTCGCCAGAAGCATTTCGGCCTGGCGGATGATTTCCCGTTGGGACGGAGCGACCGGCTGGCCGCTCAGCAACGCGAGTTCGGGCAGGTTCGGCGTCACCAGCCGACACAGCGGCATCAGCTTGCGCTTGAGCGCGCCGATGGCGTCCGTGTCCAGAAGCGAGCGACCCGACGTCGAGGCCAGCACCGGGTCGAGCACCACCGGCACCGGCAGGCTGCTCGCCAGCACCGCGGCGACGGCGTCTATGGCCGCCGCCGTTCCCAGCATGCCGATCTTGACCGCAGCGACGGGGCCGGCCATAGCCCGCGCATCTGAAGGCACCCCCACCCCTAGCCCCTCCCCACAAGGGGGAGGGAAACGATTTCGCCGCCATTGCCTCCAATGCCATCGAAAATCAAAGCTGGGTGACCGTGCCGCAAAATCCCCCTCCCCCTTGTGGGGAGGGGCTAGGGGTGGGGGTACAACGCTTGCCAACCCCGCTTGGCCAGATGATCCCGCCGATATCGCCGCAAACGCTGCCCGCATCTGCTCTGCAACCAACTCGGGCGGCATCTGCTCGATGCGCTCGACACGGGTATGGGTCTGCACGGTCACCGCCGTGACGGCCAGGCTGCTGCGCAGGCCGAAGGCAGACACTGTCTCTAAGTCGCGGACGATGCCGGCGCCGCCGCTCGAATCCGAGCCGGCGACGATGAGCACGTGCGGGGTCATCGCCACTGGGCTGTCGCTGCCAGCCATTCGCGCGTGCGTGCCTCCGGGGCGGCGTTGAGGGTGATGTCGGTGACGACGGCAGCAGCGTTGGCGCCCTGTGCGAACACGCCCGGTATGCGCTCGACATTGAGCCCGCCGATCGCAACCAGCGGCACCGCGCCGACGCGCTGTTTCCAGTTGGCGATGCGGTCGAGGCCCTGCGACGCCCATTTCATCGCCTTGAGTATGGTCGGGTACACGGGCCCGAGCGCGACATAGTCGGGATCGGCGGCGAGGGCGATGTCGAGTTCTGTGTCGTCATGGGTGCTGAGGCCGAGCTTCAGGCCGGCGCTGCGGATCGCCTTCACGTCGGCGTCGGCGAGATCCTCCTGTCCGAGATGGACGAAGTCGCAACCCTCGTCGATGGCGAGGCGCCAGTAGTCGTTGACGATGAACTGGCAGCCATGGCGTTCGCAGACGGCCTTCGCCGCGCGGATTTCGCGGCGCAGGCCGGCCTCGTCCATGTCCTTGACGCGCAGCTGCACCAGCTGCACGCCGAGCGGCACCAGGCGTTCGATCCAGCGGGCGGAATCGACGATGAGGTAGAACGGGTCGAGCTTCATGAGAATGCTGCCATGCCGATGACGGGGGTGGAGGGGACGGCCATGTCGCGGGGTTCGAGCGGGCCGGCCAGGAATGCCTGCCGCCCGGCCTCGACCGCCTTGCCGAAGGCGGACGCCATGGCGACGGGGTCGCCCGCCTTGGCGACGGCGGTGTTGAGCAGCACGGCGTCGTAGCCGAGCTCCATGACGGTCGCCGCATGCGACGGGCGGCCGATGCCGGCGTCGACGATCAGCGGCACGCCGGGGAAGTGGCCGCGCAGGCTGCGCAGCGCGTCGATGTTCTGCGGGCCGCGAGCCGAGCCGATCGGCGCGCACCACGGCATCAGCACCTTGCAGCCGGCGTCGAGCAGCCGTCCGGCCACGACCAGATCGTCGGTCGTATAAGGGAACACCTCGAAGCCGTCAGATGACAGGATCCGTGCCGCCTCGACTAGCCCGAATACATCGGGCTGCAGCGTGTCGTGGTTGCCGATGACCTCGAGCTTGATCCAGTTGGTGGCAAAGACCTCACGCGCCATCTTCGCCGTCGTCACCGCTTCCTTGACCGAATGGCAGCCGGCGGTGTTGGGCAGCACGCGGACGCCGAGCGACTGGATCAGCGACCAGAACTGCCCGCCCGTCTTGCCGCCCGAGGTCTCGCGGCGCAGCGACACGGTGACGACGTCGGCGCCCGACGCCCTGATCGCCTCGGCCATGATCGCGGGCGAGGGATAGAGCGCGGTGCCGAGAAGCAGGCGGGACGAGAATTGTTGGCCGTAGAGGTCGAGCATGGGTCAACTCCTCGGGGTCGATTGCGAGGTGGAGGCTGGGATACCCCCACCCCTAACCCCTCCCCACAAGGGGGAGGGGGACTTTGGCGGCGTCCGACCTGCTGGAAGAAGAGCGCATGCCGTGAGTGGCGCCTGCCGAAAAGTGCGGCCAGGGCGACCAGCGTCCCCCTCTCCCTCGTGGGGAGGGGTTAGGGGTGGGGGTACCTTCAGCACGACCTCACCCTCCCTTCATCGGCGCCAGGATCTCGACCCGGTCGCCCTCGGCCAACGCACAGCCGTCGCGTTCCTTGGCAGGCACGACCTCGCCGTTGAGGGCGGTCGCGAGCCAGCCGCCTTCGAAGTCGAGTTCGTCGAGCAGCGCCGCCAGCGTGCCGGCCGCGACCTCGTGGCTCTCGCCGTTAACGGTGAGCTTCATGGGCGAGCTCCTTTTCTTGGCCCAGGATCATGTCGGCCGCCTGCCGCGCCATGGCGGGGGCGAGCAGGAAGCCGTGGCGGTAGAGGCC
Organism: Mesorhizobium sp. CC13; assembly: GCF_039907765.1. Lineage (NCBI taxonomy): Bacteria > Pseudomonadati > Pseudomonadota > Alphaproteobacteria > Hyphomicrobiales > Phyllobacteriaceae > Mesorhizobium > Mesorhizobium sp. CC13. The sequence goes on from NZ_JARDJI010000011.1 coordinate 2,914, forward strand.
GTTGATGCGGATGGTGTTCCCGTCGCGCTCGACGCGCGGCAGGTTGTCGGCAAAGGCTGGCCGCACGCCGACGCCCGTTTCGACCAGCTCGGCCTCGCCGAAGGCCGGGTGCAGGGCGTAGGCGGCGTTGAGCAGTTCCATCAGCGAGCGCGCGGTGATCGGCCCCGCGTCGTCGCTCTCGATCATGGTCGCGCCGACCATGAACAGGTGGTCCGAGCGCGGCACGACATAGACCGGAATGCGCGGGTGGAGCAGCCGCACCGGCCGGGCCAGCGACACGTCACGGCTTTTGAGGATCAGCATCTCGCCGCGCACGCCGCGCAGGCCGGGCCGCGTGTCGGCCATGCCGGTGCAGTCGGCCTCGACCTCGGCCCTGCCTGGAGCCTGCACGGCGCCGTAGCCGAACTCGAAACGCACGCCCATCTCGACCAGCTTTTCCTGCAGCCCGAGCATTGCCTTGCGCGGATCGAGATGCGCTTCCTCGGCGAAGAACAACGCGCGCCCGAAACGCCCCTCGAGGTCTGGTTCGAGTGCGGCGATGGCCTCGGCGTCCACAGTGCGGAAGCCTGAAGTGCGGCGGCCGAAGCGGTCGAGTTCGCCGGCGTCGCGGGCAGGCGCCACGACCAGCGTGCCGTTGCGCAGCACATGGCCGGGCAGGGCAGCCTCCCACCAGCCGGCGGCATCCCGGCCGAGCGAAAGTACCGCCTCTTCGGCGCTCTCCCGCTCGCACCATGGCGCCAGCATGCCGCCGGCCTGCCACGAGGCATTGCCGGCGATCTGCCGTCTGGTGTCGACCACGGTCACGCTGGCGCCGCGCGTCGCCAGCTCAAACGCAAGCGTCAACCCGGCGACGCCCGCGCCGCGGACCAGCACCTTCATGGCTGGCTCACTCCGCCGGTTCGGCGTTTTCGACCGGCATGTAGAGGTCGCCGCCGTCGCGGTACTTCGCCGCCATCGCCGCCAGCCCCTCTTTCTGCGCCTCGGCGCGGATGTCGTGGGAGATCCGCATCGAGCAGAATTTCGGGCCGCACATCGAGCAGAAATGCGCCACCTTGTGCGCCTCCTTGGGCAAGGTCTCGTCGTGGAAGGAGCGCGCCGTCTCGGGGTCGAGCGACAGGTTGAACTGGTCCTCCCAGCGGAACTCGAAGCGCGCCCGCGACAGGGCGTCGTCCCTGACCTTCGCGGCCGGATGGCCCTTGGCGAGATCGGCGGCATGCGCCGCGATCTTGTAGGTGATGACGCCTGTCTTGACGTCGTTGCGGTCGGGCAGGCCGAGATGCTCCTTTGGCGTGACGTAGCAGAGCATGGCCGTGCCGAACCAGCCGATCATGGCAGCACCGATGCCAGAGGTAATGTGGTCGTAGCCCGGCGCTATGTCGGTGGTGAGCGGCCCGAGCGTGTAGAACGGCGCCTCGCCGCACACCTCTAACTGCTTGTCCATGTTCTCCTTGATCTTGTGCATCGGCACGTGGCCGGGGCCCTCGATCATCACCTGGCAGTCCTTGGCCCAGGCGATCTGGGTCAACTCGCCCAGCGTCTCCAATTCGGCGAACTGGGCCGCGTCGTTGGCATCCGCGATCGAGCCGGGGCGCAGGCCGTCACCGAGCGAAAACGCCACGTCATAGGTCCGGCAGATGTCGCAGATCTCCTCGAAATGCTCGTATAGGAAGCTCTCCTTGTGGTGGTGCAGGCACCACTTGGCCATGATCGAGCCGCCCCGCGAAACGATGCCGGTGACGCGGTCGACCGTCAGGTGGATGTAGGCGAGCCGCACGCCGGCATGGATGGTGAAGTAGTCGACGCCCTGTTCGGCCTGCTCGATGAGCGTGTCGCGGAACACTTCCCAGGTCAGGTTCTCGGCGATGCCGCCGACCTTTTCGAGCGCCTGGTAGAGCGGCACCGTGCCGATCGGCACCGGCGCGTTGCGGACGATCCAGTCGCGGATGTTGTGGATGTTGCGCCCCGTGGATAGGTCCATCACCGTGTCGCCGCCCCAGCGCGTCGCCCACACCATCTTCTCGACCTCCTCGGCCATCGACGAGGTGACGGCCGAGTTGCCGATATTGGCGTTGATCTTCACCAGGAAGTTGCGGCCGATGATCATCGGCTCGCTCTCGGGATGGTTGATGTTTGAGGGGATGATGGCGCGGCCGCGGGCGACCTCGTCGCGGACGAATTCGGGCGTCACGAAATCGGGGATGACGGCGCCGAAGCTTTCGCCATCGCGCTGGAGCTTGGCCCTGATCTGCTCGCGGCCGAGGTTCTCGCGGATGGCGACGAACTCCATCTCGGGCGTGACGATGCCGGCGCGGGCATAGGCGAGCTGGGTGACGGCGCGGCCGCCGGTGGCGCGCAGCGGTGCGTTGCGGACCGGGAATTCCGGCGTCAGGCGCTCGGCCGAAACGAAGCCGTTGTCCTCGTCCTTGACCGCGCGGCCCTCGTAGCGCTCGACATCGCCGCGGGCGAGGATCCAGTCCTCGCGCAGCCGCGGCAGCCCGCGCTCGATGTCGGTCTTCACCGACGTGTCGGTGTAAGGGCCGGACGAATCGTAGACGGTGACCGGCGGCTCGCCGGCGCTCGGACGGACCGAGATCTCGCGCATCGGCACGCGGATGTCGGGATGGATCTTGCCCGGTTTGTAGACCTTCCTCGATGCGGGAAGTTCGCCAACGGTGACGGTCGGGGTGTGGGCATTCATGAGTTGAGCCTCCTGGTTGGAGACCCAGTCCATGCGATGAGATGGAGGAGAGGTTTAGCCTGGGGACCCCGGGCATGGATGAGCCCGATTGCCTGAGCCGGAGAACCGGCTTGCTGCGCCTCGCACCGTCCCTACGCCAGTATGAACTGGATCAGGTTCAACGGGTCACTGCGCTGCGCGAAGCCAGCAGAATCTCAGCCCCTTGTCGGGACCCCCCTGGTGAGCCTTAAGCATGGAGGCGGAACGTAGGTGCTGTCAACGGCCTTTCGCAGAGGGCGAGAGAATGCCAAAGTCGCCGATGTCGGGACCCCATTGCGGTTCCGATGATGATCGGATAATAGGTCAGCATCGCTGACATAAATTGTCTGGTGCGTGCGGTGTCCGGGGAGGACGTGCGGCCCGCAGGAGACAGGAGGAACATCCGTGACGGACAATCCCTCGCCGCTCAAGTTCCACGTGCCCGAGCCCGAAGTGCGGCCGGGCGGAACGCCCGATTTCTCCAACGTGCCGATCCCCAAGGCGGGTTCGGTCGACCGGCCGCCGGTCGACGTCGACCCCAGGACGATCCGCGATCTCGCCTATTCGATCATCCGGGTGCTCAACCGCGAGGGCGACGCCGTCGGGCCCTGGGCCGGCACGCTGACCGACGAGGAACAGCTCGAAGGCCTGCGCCACATGATGACGCTGCGCACCTTCGATGCGCGCATGCAGATGGCTCAGCGCCAGGGCAAGACCTCGTTCTACATGCAGCACATGGGCGAGGAGGCGGTGAGCTGCGCCTTCCGCAAGGCGCTCGTCCAGGGCGACATGAATTTCCCGACCTATCGCCAGGCCGGCCTGCTGATCGCGGGCGGCTACCCGATGGTCGACATGATGAACCAGATCTATTCCAACGAAAAGGATCCGCTGAAGGGCCGCCAGCTGCCGATCATGTATTCGGCTAAGGATCACGGCTTCTTCTCGATCTCCGGCAACCTGACGACCCAGTACATCCAGGCTGTGGGCTGGGCGATGGCGTCGGCGATCAAGGGCGACAGCAAGATCGCCGTCGGCTGGGTCGGCGACGGCGCCACCGCCGAGAGCGATTTCCATGCCGCGCTCGTCTTCGCCTCGACCTACAAGGCGCCCGTCGTGCTCAACATCGTCAACAACCAGTGGGCGATCTCGACCTTCCAGGGCATCGCCCGCGGCGGTTCCGGCACGTTTGCCGCGCGCGGCCTCGGCTTCGGCATCCCGGCGCTGCGCGTCGACGGCAACGACTACCTCGCCGTGCACGCGGTGGCGAAGTGGGCGACCGAGCGCGCCCGCAGCAACCTCGGCCCGACGCTGGTCGAATACGTCACCTACCGCGTCGGCGCGCACTCGACCTCGGACGATCCCTCCGCCTACCGGCCGAAGACCGAGTCGGATGCCTGGCCGCTTGGCGACCCTGTCATCCGGCTGAAGAACCATCTGATCCGGCGCGGCCTGTGGTCGGACGACCGCCACAAGCAGACCGAGGCGGAAATCCTCGAAGCGGTCATCGCCGCGCAGAAGGAAGCCGAGAGCCACGGCACCCTGCATGCCGGCGGCAAGCCGTCGACGCGCGACATGTTCGAGGGCGTCTATGCCGAGATGCCGCCGCATCTCCGTCGCCAGCGCCAGAAGGCGGGAGTGTAGCCGATGCCGCGCATGACTATGATCGAGGCCATCCGCAGCGCCATGGACGTCTCCATGGGCCGCGACGACAACGTCGTCGTGTTCGGCGAGGACGTCGGCTATTTCGGCGGCGTCTTCCGCTGCACGCAAGGGCTCCAGCAGAAATACGGCCGCTCGCGCTGTTTCGACGCGCCGATCAGCGAGCTTGGCATCGTCGGCGCCGCCGTCGGCATGGCCGCTTATGGCTTGAAGCCATGTATCGAAATCCAGTTCGCCGACTACGTCTATCCAGCATATGACCAGATCGTTTCGGAAGCGGCACGGTTGCGTTACCGCTCCAATGGCGAATTCACCTGCCCGATCGTCATCCGCATGCCGACAGGCGGCGGCATCTTCGGCGGCCAGACCCACAGCCAGAGCCCCGAGGCGCTGTTCACCCACGTCTCCGGCCTCAAGGTCGTCGTTCCGTCCAATCCGCTCGACGCCAAGGGCCTGCTGATCGCCTCCATCGAAGACCCGGATCCGGTGATCTTTCTGGAGCCGAAACGATTATACAACGGCCCCTTCGACGGCCATCACGACCGGCCTGTCACGGCATGGTCGAAGCATGAGCTGGGGGAGGTGCCGGAGGGCCACTTCACCGTGCCGCTGGGCAAGGCGGATATCCGCCGTTCCGGTTCCGCCGTCACCGTGCTCGCCTATGGCACCATGGTCTATGTCGCCCAGGCGGCGGCCGAGGAGACGGGCATCGACGCCGAGGTCATCGACCTCAGGACGCTGTTGCCGCTCGATCTCGAAACCATCGTCGCCTCGGTCAGGAAGACCCGCCGCTGCGTGGTGGTGCACGAGGCGACGCTGACCTCGGGCTTCGGTGCCGAGCTCGTGTCGCTGGTACAGGAAAACTGCTTCTACCACCTCGAAGCGCCCGTCGCCCGCGTCACCGGCTGGGACACGCCCTATCCGCACGCGCAGGAGTGGGACTACTTCCCCGGACCCAAGCGCGTCGGCGAAGCTTTGATCGAAACGATGGAGGCCTGAGCATGGGCGAGCATGTCATCAAGCTTCCCGACGTCGGCGAGGGCGTGGCCGAGGCCGAGCTCGTCGAATGGCACGTCAAGATCGGCGACCTCGTGCGCGAGGACGCCGTGCTTGCCGCCGTCATGACCGACAAGGCGACGGTCGAGATTCCGTCGCCCGTCGATGGCGAAATCCTCTGGCTCGGCGCCGAGATCGGCGACACGGTCGCCGTCGGCTCGCCCATCGTCAGGATAAAGGTTGCGGGCGAGGGCGGTGCGGCGGAAGGAGCATCGGCGGAAGAAAAAGCCGCTGCTCCGGTTGCGCAGTCGACCCCCACCCCTGGCCCCTCCCCACAAGGGGGAGGGGGAAAGCCGGCCGCTTCGAAGAACGACACACCCAAGCCCGAATCAGCAGTCGCAAAAGCGCAAACCGGATCCCCCTCCCCCTTGTGGGGAGGGGCTAGGCTTGGGGGCAATGCCGCATCACGCGCCACGACCGTCGGCCTGCCCCGGCCGGAGGGCGAGCGGCCGCTTGCGTCTCCCGCCGTCAGGCTGCGCGCCAAGGAGGCCGGTATCGACCTGCGCCAGGTGCCGGGGACCGGCCCCGCAGGTCGTATCACCCATGAGGACCTCGACGGATTTGCCGCGCGCGGCGCGGCCGTCCCGGCAGCCGGGCTGCAGGCAAAGACCGGCGTCGAGCAAATCAAGGTCGTCGGCCTGCGCCGCCGCATCGCCGAGAAGATGGCGCTGGCCAAGTCGCGCATTCCGCACATCACCTATGTCGAGGAGGTCGACGTCACCGCGCTCGAGGAACTGCGCGCCAGGCTCAACGCCGCGAAAAGACCCGACCGGGCCAAGCTGACCATCCTGCCGTTCCTGATGCGGGCGCTGGTCAGGGCCGTCGGCGAGCAGCCGCAGCTCAACGCGATCTATGACGACGATGCGGGCGTGATCCACCGCCATGCGGGCGTGCATATCGGCATGGCCGCGCAGACGCCCGGTGGGCTCGTGGTGCCCGTCGTCAAGCATGCCGAGGCGCGCGACCTCTGGGATTGCGCCGCCGAGGTGAACCGTCTGGCGGACGCCGCCAAGGCCGGCACCGCGACACGCGAGGAGCTGACCGGCTCGACCATCACCATCACCTCGCTGGGCGCCATGGGCGGCATCGCCACCACGCCCGTCATCAACTATCCGGAAGTGGCGATCGTCGGCGTCAACAAGATCATGGTCCGGCCGATGTGGGACGGCACACAGTTCGTGCCGCGCAAGATGATGAACCTGTCGTCCAGCTTCGACCATCGCGTCATCGACGGCTGGGACGCGGCGGTCTTCGTGCAGCGGCTCAAGGCGCTGCTCGAGGCGCCGGCGATGATCTTCGTGGAGGGGTGAGCCGATGAAGGAAATCTCCTGCAAGCTGCTCGTCATCGGTGCTGGCCCCGGCGGCTACATCTGCGCCATCCGCGCCGGCCAGCTCGGCATCGACACGGTCATCGTCGAGGCCGGCAAGCCGGGCGGCACCTGCCTCAATGTCGGCTGCATCCCGTCCAAGGCGATGATCCATGCCGCGGACGAGTACCTGATGGCGACCGAGATGGCGGCCGGCAAGAGCCCGGTGGGCATCACCGTCTCAGGACCGGCCATCGATCTCGGCAAGACGGTGGCCTGGAAGGACCGTATCGTTGGCCGGCTCAATACCGGCGTTGCCGGCCTGCTGAAGAAGGCCAGGGTCAAGTCGGTGCAGGGCTGGGCACGGTTCCGCGACGGCAAGACCGTCGAGGTCGAGACCGAGACCGGCCTGCAGGTCATCCGCGCCGAGACGATCGTGATCGCCACCGGCTCCGCCCCTGTCGAGCTGCCGTTCCTGCCCTTCGGCGGGCCGGTCATCTCGTCGACCGAGGCGCTGTCGCTGAAGCAGGTCCCACAGCAGCTCGCGGTCGTCGGCGGCGGCTACATCGGGCTTGAACTGGGCACCGCCTTCGCCAAGCTCGGCTCCAAGGTGACGGTGGTCGAGGCGCTGCCGCGCATCCTGCCGCAATACGATGCCGAACTGACCCGCCCGGTCGCCAAGCGGCTCGAGGCGCTCGGCGTCAAGGTGCTGACCGGCGCCAAGGCCAAGGGGCTGTCGTCCAAGGGCGACGCGCTGCTGGTCGAGGCCGCCGACGGCAGCGAACAGAAGCTTGCGGCCGACAAGGTGCTGGTGACGGTCGGACGCAGGCCGGTCACCGAAGGCTGGGGGCTGGAGGAGATCGACCTCGACCGCGACGGCCGTTTCATCCGCATCGACGACCAGTGCCGCACCTCGATGCGCGGCATCTATGCGATCGGCGATGTCACCGGCGAGCCGATGCTGGCGCACCGCGCGATGGCTCAAGGCGAGATGGTCGCCGAGATCGTCGCCGGCCACAAGCGCAGCTGGGACAAGCGCTCGATTCCGGCCGTCTGCTTTACCGACCCGGAAGTGGTGACGACCGGGCTTTCGCCGGACGAGGCGAAGAACCACGGCACCGAGATCAAGACGGCGCAGTTCCCGTTCTCGGCCAACGGCCGGGCGATGACGCTGTCGGGCGAGGACGGCTTTGTCCGTGTCGTCGCCCGCGCCGACAACCATCTGGTGCTCGGCATCCAGGCGGTCGGCACCGGCGTCGCCGAGCTGTCGTCGGCCTTCAGCCTGGCGATCGAGATGGGCGCGCGCCTGGAAGATATCGCCGGCACGATCCATGCTCATCCGACGCAGGGCGAGGCCTTCCTGGAAGCCGCATTGCGCACGCTCGGCCACGCGCTCCACATCTGAAACGGCGGCTTCCCGCTACCGTCTCAGCCAGCGTCGGCCGATCCATGCTCGTAGAGCTCGTCCATGCTGAGCGAGGCCAGGTCGGCGAAGCGTGCCTGGCTTTTCGCGCCGCCGTTCCCGAGGACGACGACGTCGTCGCAGAAGGAAATGGTGCTGCGGTGATGGCTGATGACGATGGTGGTGTGACGGCCGGCCCTTGACCGCAGGGTCTCGACGATGGCGGCTTCCGACAGGCCGTCCACCGCGTTGGTGGCCTCGTCCAGGATCAGGATTGCGGGGTCGCGCACCAGTGCGCGCGCCAGGGCGATGCGCTGGCGCTGACCCGCCGACAGGTTCACGCCGCGATAGCCGACGACGGTCCGATAGCCTTGGGGCAGGCCCTCGATGAAGTCATGCGCCTCGGCCAGCCTGGCGGCACGCTCGGCCTCGGCCAGCGAGGCCAGCGCCTGCCCATAGGTGATGTTGTCCAGGATGGTTCCGTCGACCAGTTCGAGGTCCTGGCTGGCCAAGGCGATGTGGCCGCGCCACTGGGCGGGATCGATCGCGCCGAGGGCGACGTCATCCACGAGAATTGTGCCCTCGTCGGGTTCGACGAAACGGCACAGGAGGTTGACGATGGTCGTCTTGCCCGCGCCCGATCGCCCGACGATCGCGGTCGAGCGGCCGGCGCGAATGTCGAAGCGCGCCGAGCGCAGCACGGCGCTGCCGCCGTCGGCGCCGGGATAGCCGAAGGTCACTGCGTCGAAGGTCATCTGCCGACAAAGACCCTGGAAGGGCTGGGTGCCGCCGGGCGGCGGCGGCTTGTCCGACGGGTCGAGCAGCCAGCGCACCTCTTCCAGCGATCCGCTCCAGCCCTGCAACTGGCTCCAGCCCATCTGCAGGGCGCGCATGTGCGGCTGCAGCCGGTAGAGCAGCACGACGAAGGCGACGATGACCGGGAAGCTTATGCCGCCGTACCACGAGCCGACGACCGCGCCGAGAAACAGCAGCGCGTGCAGCGCCTCGGTCAGTGGCGGCAACGCGCCTTGCCTGGACTGGAGGAGGAACCCGGCCCTGCGCACGGCATCCGACGCCTGGTCGAACGCCGCCTGCTCCCGCGCCTCCTGGCCGAAGATGCGGATCAGCCGCCCGGCATTGACGAGATGGAGCATCCGGGAGGCTAGCTCGCCGTTGCGCGAGGTGACGCCGCGGCTCGGCGCCTTGAGACCGGCGGACAGGGCGGCATGCGCCAGTTGCACCAGGAGGAGGCCGACCGCCACCAGCAAGGTCATCTGCCAGGACAAAAGCAGCAGGAAGGCGAGCAAGATGACGGCGGCCGACGCGTTGACGATCGCCGAGAGCAAAGTCTGGACCGCGTCCGAGGCGCGCCAGGATTCGTTGGAGATGATGTTCAGCAGGCGTCCGGGGCTCTGCAGCAGGAAGAACGGATATCCGAGCTTGAGCAATTGCGCCGACAGCGCGCTGCGTATGGCGTGGCTCGCCTTGCCGTAGATGTGGCTCGTGAGCAGCGCGTTGGCATAGGCGAGCAGGTTCTTGAACGCGATCAGCGCAAAGACGATCGCAGCCAGCGCGAACAGGCGCTGGCCTTCGCTGAGCCCGGTCCCGACCCGCTGGAAGGCGCCCGAGAGGCCGCCCATGTCGCCGGCCCCGGCCTGGCCGACGATGATGCCCAGCATGGGGATGATCAGGCCGATGCCGACGCCCTCGAGGGCGGCGCTCGCCAGCCCGAGCAGCACCACGACGGGCAGCAGACGCTGCTGGCGGCCCAAGAGCCCGCGCAGCATCGAGAATCCGGGCAATGTCGGCTGCGTCACGGTGGACCTCATCTTGGCTCGACGGCGGCTTGGCCGACCGGCTGCCGCGGGCTTCGCCGGTCCGTACGCCAGAGCGCCAGCCCGGCATAGCGGAAGGCGCCGCGCAAATTCATCAGCACGATCGGCCGGTGGGAAAGCTGCAGCTCCGGATCGAACGCCGGGCCGCCCATGAGTTCGCGCAAGGCGGAGCGGCATGCCCAGTAGAAATGGCGCAGCAGCCACGGCGCACGCCCGAGGTGCTTGAGGTACAGCCCGCCGTTGCCGAGGCTGTAGCTGCGGTGCAGCGCTTCCACCTCGCCGCGTTCGCTTCGGCCGTGGTGATGGAAGACGACCATGTCGGGTACGTATTCTACCTCGATGCCGGCGAGGAAGGCGCGCACCAGATAGTCGGTGTCCTCGGCAGAGCGCAGCGGCGCGCCGACGCCGAAGCGCTCGTCGAAACGGCCGATCCGCAATGCCACTTCGCGGTTCATCGTCATGTTGCAGCCGAGCACGAACCCGCCCGGCGGAACGGCCCGGGTCAGTTGCTCCCGCTGCCGCGAACGCTTGATGGTGAAGGGTAGGTCCTGCGGGTCGCCGAGTTCGACGCGGCCGCCGCGAACGCACGGCGAGCCAGCGGCATAGTGCCGTTCCAAGTCGCGCAGGTAGTCGGGATGCAGTTGGCAATCGTCGTCGATGAAGACGAGCAGATTGCCGCGCGCTTGATCGAGCCCGGCGTTGCGGGCGGCCGAGAGGCCCGGCCGCGGTTCCGAGACCAGGGTCATGGGAATTGTCGAGCCTGCCGCCAGGCCAGCGAGGCAATCGGCCGTGCCGTCGCTGGAGCCGTTGTCGACCACCACGAGTTCGGCGGCGAAGGCGGCATGCGACCGGCAGGCGACCTGGATCGAGTTCACGCAAGCCGTGAGCGCCGCCGCGCGATTGCGCGTGCAGACGATGAAGGTTGCCCTGGGCGGCGGCGTTGCCGCCGTGGCGGGTGCGGCCGGCCCCCGCGCAGGGTGCGAGGACATGCCTGCCGCCGATTTAGTTCGCGTCTGTGCCGTCATGCTATCCCGTCTGCAGGGCGGCCGCGGCCGGCTTGGACTTCATGTACCACTCGACGGCATCGACCTGCCTGGCGGCGGCGATGGAGAGCAGGCTGAGGCGCGGCGCGGCCGCTGCGGCGCGCAGGCCGTAGCGTTCGCGGCGGCGTATGACGCCCCATTTGGATGTGCGGGTGAGGAACTCGTGGGTGAGCGCCGGCCGGCCTTCGTCGCCGATCATCCGGTAGAGGAAATAGAACAGGTTGAGCGCGCCGACCTGGTAGCTCGGCTTCTCCCGCTCCGGCAGGGCGGCGATGCCCTCGTCGAGCGCCAGCAGGAATTCGGCCGTGCCGCGCACCGTTTCGACGGTCACCGCGTCGCCGATGCCGCGCAGTATATCCGGGTTGGGCGCCAGCGCCTCGGCTGCCAGATTTTCGCCGACGATCTTGAGATGGGTCTGCCGCATCCGTTGCCGATGCCGGGCCGTCACGCTTTCCTCGTGCTGGCGGTAGGCGAGCTGGCTTTCGACGATCATCGCGGCCGGATGGCGCTCGGCGATCCGCCGGAACAGGTCGAAGTCCTCGGCATGCACGTAGCGCCCATCATAGAACAGCATGTCTTGCGGGATGACCCGGCGGTTGTAGACCACCGTCGAATGCAGGAACAGCGTGAAGAACTTCGACAGGGCCCGCAGGCTGCCCGACCGGTAGATCGGGTGCGGCGTGCCGCGCAGCAGCCGGTTGCGGATCAGGGTATCGGCGCCCGTGCCGCAAATGGCAAGTTCGGGCTGCTGCGCAAACAGCGCCACCTGTCGCGACAGGCGCGAGCGGTAGGCGATGTCGTCGGCGTCCATCCGGGCGACCAGGTCGCCGCTGGCGAGCGCCAGCCCTTCGTTCAGCGTCGCGATCAGCCCCCGGTTTTCGCGCGAGACGATGCGGATGCGGCCGTCCGCCTTGCGGTAGCTTTCCAGGATGGCGAGCGTGTCGTCGGTCGAACCGTCGTCGATGGCGATGACCTCGAGGCGCCGGTAGTCCTGGTTGACGATACTGTCGAGCGCCGCGGCCAGGTAGGGGGCCGCGTTGTAGGCCGGAAGCAGCACGGAAACCAGGGGAGGGTGCATCGGTTCGCCTTGGATCGGTTCATCGGAGCTCGGAAGCCGGCAATGCTTCCGGCTGGTCTGGGCGGGCGGTAAGCCCGTCGTTGGCGGGCCAGGTTCTTGCGCCGGCGGAACCGGCCGTCCGGCGGCCTCGAGCGTCGACATAGGGGAAATGGCGCTTGAGGGCGTTCAGGCGTTTCTCGAGGAACAGCCAGGAGAGCGAGGCAGCGACAAGCGTGGCGAAACCTGCGACAAGGAGCCGGCCGGCCCCCTGGCTCGAGACATTGAGCGGTATCCAGGACTGCGCCTTGACGGCCAGCGACAGGGCGATCGGATGCAGCAGGTAGACACCGTAGCTGATGCGCCCAAGGGCCGTCAGCGGCGGAAGCTCGGCCAGCCGCCCGACCCAGCCGCCGAGACCCGTCGAGCAGCTTGCCACCAGCATCGTGAGCGGCAGCAGCGGCAGGATCTCCAGCGCGATCCAGCGCGCCCATTCCTGAACCGGGGTGACAGGCGAGGGCGCGAACCACTGCAGGACCAGGAACGAGCCGGCGGCCGGCATCCAGGCCAGCCTTGCCCAGCGCGGCCAACCGGCATTGTCCGACCGATAGGCGGCGAACAGCGCGCCCGATCCGAGCGCATCCATCGACGCCGGCGGCAACAGGTCGCGGGCGAGCGATGGCGTCGCGGTGAAGGGCCAGTAGAATCGGTAGGCGAGCGAGAGCGCGATGACGCCGATGCAGATCGCCACGATCGACCGCCGCGGCGCGAACAGGACCACCAGCGGCCATACGAGGTAGAATTGCTCTTCGATGCTGAGGCTCCAGGTGTGGCTCAGCACCCAGGGCTCCCAGGCGTCGCGTTGGGCAAACCAGAAATTGGACAAATAGAGCGCGTGCCAGGCGAGCGAGCCGCGCGACTGTTCGAGGTCGACCAGCCAGACAAAGCCGATCATGGCGAAGTAGAGCGGAAAAATGCGCAGCGCGCGGCGGGCGTAGAATGCTTTCAGCGCCGTCGCCGGATGGAATTTCGCCGCGTCGCGCGCATCCAGCAGCAGGCGCGTAATCAGGAACCCGCTGAGAATGAAGAAAAGGCGCACGCCGAAATGGCCCCAGTTGGAGCCTTGGTCGGCGTAAAAATGCGCATAGAGCACGAACGAGACGGCGATAGCCCTGAGCGCATCAAGCTGGATTTCCCGCGCGTCCCGCATGGACCGCTCCCTCCGGATTCCCGACTTCGATCAAAAGCCCGGGGGTTGCCCGGCCAAGTTCATTTATGCGCGTGGAACATCGGACGCCTGCCGGCCGGCAGTAAATCGCCGTCGATCGACACCGCGCGCGCAGGATGGATGTCTGCACCGAAATATGGCTTCCAATTGTTTTTGTCTTCCCGTTGATTGGCGTGCGGGTAATATTTTGTTTCCATGCGAAATGCGTTTTCATTTTTATAATGAATTACAAATGATTCTCTTAAAAGTCAGGAGCATGAGAAATATACTTCATGTAATATTTTGATGTTAGCGGCGGTTCTCGGGATCTCCGCGCGTTGTGCACTGCAACCTTGCTGTTGGCTGCGAGGGGCGCTGCTTCCGCGCATCGGCGCACGGAGCCAGGCACATGTGTCTTGCCGAGGCCGTCCGCTTAGGCTAGGAAGCCGACGCGCTGGACGACCAGTGCCTTTGTTCGCTCGGGGACGGCCCCATCATTCGATGGCGCCACGCATTTGTCACCCCGACCGGAATCCATCCTGAATCATCGCGAAGACGTTGCCGATCCGCACTTGGCGGGCCGCCGTTGCGTTCGTGGTCGGGCCAGTCGGTCCCGGACACGTTCGGTTCCAGGGAATTCCCCGGCGCGCGCCTTCGCACCATCAATCGAGCCGACCGGAGAGGCGCCGTGGCGGGACCACTAGAACAGTTTGAAATCAAGCCGATATTCACCCTCTTCGAGCTCGGGGGGCAGCAGGTCGCCTTCACCAATTCCTCGGCCTACATGGCCGGGGCGGCGGTGCTCGGCGGCCTGTTCCTGCTGGCGTCCTCCAGCAGCCGCGCGCTCGTGCCGTCACGCCTGCAGTCGGTCTCCGAACTGATCTACGAATTCGTCTCCAAGACGCTGCGCGACAACGCCGGGGAAGGGGGAATGCGATTCTTCCCGCTGGTGTTCTCGCTGTTCGTCTTCATCCTGATCGCGAACCTCATCGGCCTGTTCCCCTACGCGTTCACGGTCACCAGCCAGATCATCGTCACCTTCGCCTTCGCCATGCTGGTGTTCGGTACGGTCACGCTCTACGGCATCTGGAAGCACGGGCTGGGCTTCTTCCGCCTGTTCCTGCCGTCCGGCGTCCCGCTGATCCTGTCGCCGATCATCGTTCCGATCGAGGTCATTTCCTACATTTCGCGCCCGGTCAGCCATTCGGTGCGTCTGTTCGCGGTGATGCTGGCGGGCCACATCACGCTCAAGGTGTTCGCCGGCTTCGTGGTCAGCATGTCCGGCCTCGGAACGCTGGGCGTGATCGGCGCGATCCTGCCGCTCGCGATGACCGTCGCGCTGACCGCGCTCGAACTGCTGATGGCGGTGATCCAGGCCTACATCTTCACCATGCTCACCTGCATGTATCTGAACGACGCGATCCATCCGGGTCACTGATCCGCCGGCCCGAATTCCAGCAGCAGCACGTAGCTTCAACCGCCGGGACGTGTCCCGGCGGTTTTTTCATGGACTGCGGGGATGGGGCCGCTATTTGCGCTTCTTCGCCGCGCGGTGCTCGAGAATGGCGGTCGCCTGCAGCGCCACGAGGATGACCGCCGAGCCGGCGACGATGCGCATCTCCGGGATCTCGCCGAAAAAGATGTAGCCGGCCGCCGCGGTCACCACGATCGACAGATAGCCGATGGGCGCGAGCACGCTCGCTTCGGCGAGCCGATAGGCACGCAGGAAGCAGTATTGGCCGGCCTGCGCGAGCAGGCCGATGCCGAGCAACGGAACCCAGTCGAACGGCTTCACCGGCTGCCAGACGATGACCGCGGGCACCGCCGTGATGACGGCCAGGCCGACCGTGTAGAAGACCATCATGACGGTGGTGTTCTCGTCGCGCAGGGCGCGTGTCTGGATGATCGCCAGCGAGCCGAAGACGACCGTGCCGAACACCGCGAGCAGCCCGACATTCCAGCCGACGCCGCCTGGCGCCAGCATGACCAGCACGCCGGTGAAGGCGAGGCCGGCGCCGATCCAACGCAGCCGCGAGACGCGCTCGCCGAGAAACGCGACCGCCATTGCCATGGTGACCAGCGGCCGCGAGAAGCCGAGCGCGTTGACCACCGCGAGCGGCAGAAGCGTGTAGGCGAGGAACTGGCTGGTCAGCGCGATCGCGTTGCAGGTGACGCGCGAGACGTTTTTCCACGGGTGCCTGGTGTGGCGGATGTGGAAGCGGTGCCGCCAGATCAGCGGCAGGATGAACATCAGCCCGATCATGGCGCGGATGAAGACGAGCTGGAAGGCGGGGTAGGCCACGCCTTGCGCCTTGACCAGCGCCGTCATGCCGCCGGCGACCAGCAGCATGTCGGCGAGCACCCAGAGAATGCCCTCGCGGTTGTCCTTGCGCCGCTCCTCCCCCGCCTGGAGCGGCGGTTCGGGATCAGGCTGGCTGGACAAGATTGGCCATCAGCCTGAAGGCGCCGGGGACGAGCTTGTCGAGCTGGTGGTGCAGCACGAGCGATGTATGGGTGTGGCGGCCCTTGCCGATCCTGGCCGAGACGATGGCGCCAAGAAGCGGCTGTTCGTTGACGTCGTGCATCGACACCAGCGGCTGGTAAGCCTCGTCCCAGCGGGCGGCGAAATAGAGCCCGCGCTCCTTGTCCCAGCCGGACCAGTCCTGCGGGCCGATGGCGTTCGGGCCCTTCAACAGGACGTGGTCCGGCGCGAGCACCGTGACCTCGGCGTTGGGATCCGTTACGCGCCAGCGTAACGACGGCGAGCCGATCTCGAGCTTCCTCGGCGGCGTGGCCAGTGGATCCCAACCGTCGGTCGGGCGGTGATAGAGCGTGACGAGGTGGCCGCCGTCATCGACGAATCGGTGCAGCCTTTCGGTGGCGGCGGCGAGGTCCTTGCGGATGCCGAAGGCGAAGATGCCGACGACGATGGTGGTGAAGCGGCTGAGGTCGCCGGCAAGCGCCTTGGCGTCGAGTTCGCTGACGTCGAGGCCCATGCGCGAAAGCCAGAGGCCGACCCGGTCGGCACCGGCGCCGACATAGCCGACGCGTCCGCCCTCGGGCAGCTTCAGGTCGAGCGAGAGCACTTTCAGCGTCTCTGGCTGGCGGTGGACGACACGGCCGATATGCGGATAGGAAATCGGCGTCAGCCTGAGCCCCGGCCGGCCGCCGACCAGCGGCGTGACCGTCACCAGGCCCGGGACCGGCATTGCGGGGGCGCGAACGACCTGGCCGGCGGCCGTTTCGGCGAGCGACCAGCCGCCGCCCATGTTGAGCGCGACCGCGGCTGGATTGCCGGAGACGCGGGGCGCGACCGGCCATTCGCGCCGGCCGCCGTCGATCGGGGCAATGATCGCCTCGGGCTCCATGACCACGGAACTGGCGGGGAGGACGGCGAAGGGCTCTTCGAGGTCGCAGCTGGCGCGCGCCACGTAGCCGTCAAACTCGGCCGAGACGACGACATGTGCCTCGCCATTGCCGCCGAGCGCCGACCATGCCGGAGCGTAGAGCTTCGAATAGGCGGCGTCGGTGGAAGCGGAAACGGAGAAGCTGCGGCGGCTGCCGCTCTCGGCATTGGTCGCGGCGGTGATAGCCTGCGGCAGATTCGGCTCCACCTTCACCGCGCGGCCTGCGGCGCCTGGCGCGAGTTCGACGGTCAGCATGCCCGTCTCGCCGGGCGACAGCGTCGCCGGGGCAAGCACGGCGCGGTCGAAGATGCCGGCGGCCTCGATCAGTGCTGCGTCGATCTCGCGCGCCTTGCGGTCGAGGCGGTGGCGATGGAGGTCGAGGAAGGCGGGCGATGCGTTCGCTCTGGCCTTGCCGAGCTGGCGGGCTGCCTCGCCGAGGGCGGCGATGATCGCTTCCGCATGCGGGAAGGCTGCAATGGCCTTGTCGATGGCAGCGGCGGCTCCCGCAAGCGCCCGGGCGGTATCGGACGAGAGATCCTCGGAGGTCGCGAGTTCGGCGAGCGACGAGGGCAGGCCGTCGAGCACCGAATTTTCAGCTTTGGCGCCATCCCGGGCCAGCAGCAGGTGCAGCGGCCAGCGCGTGTCGGCCCGGTCGGGCCAGTGTCCCATGCCCTGCGAGGCGTGGTAGTAGCGCGACCATTCGCCGATGCGGTCGTATTCGGCGCCGGTCGCCGGCTCGCGCCCCGGCGCGTCGACGGTGACGGTGGCATCCGGCGGAGGTACCTCGTCGTCATAGGTGTCGCCGCCGCCCGACCAGGCCGGCAGGTAATATTTCGCCACCTGCCACGGGCTCATGCCCTCGGCGAAGTGCTCGGGGAAGGCTTCCGGATCGGCGGCCATGCGGATGGCGGTCTCGGCGGCGCGCGTCATGGCGCGGTGGTGGCCATGCTGGCCGGGCACGTCGAGGAAGGTCGGGATGACGATGTCAGGCCGCTCGCTGCGATAGGCGCGCACCAGCCGCTCGACCGTGCGCACCTCGCCCCAGCGGGTGAAGGTCTGGTCGCCGTCCTTGGAGAAGCCGAAATCGTGGACCGGATCCTCCGGGCCGTGGCCGAGCCAGTGGACATCGGCGTCGAGCGTGCGCGCGGCCTCTTCCATTTCGCGGGTGCGCATCATGCCGAGCACGCCGAGCCGCTCCGGCCCGAGCGAATTCTGCCCGCCTTCGCCGCGCGTCGAGCAGGCGACGATCACGCGCATGCCGAGGCCGAGGCGGAACCAGGCGAGCAGGCCGCTCTGCTCGTCGTCGGGATGAGCCCCGGTGTTCATCATCGTCACGGTGGACTTGAGCCGGCTAAGCGCCCGGTGAAGCCTCAGCAGGGACGTGTTGGATTTCTGTCTCTCGATGCGTTCGCGGGCGGTGAGCATGATGTCCTCCGTATGCGTATGTCAGGCGGCTAGTCGAAAGGCAGGGGCGCGGAAGTCTCGAGCTTCGGCGTCACGACCTCGAACAGCGGCAGTGCGGCCGCTCCCAGCGCGGCGGTGAATTGTCCGGTCTGGCCACGCAGCACCCGGGGCAGCGCGCGCCTTCTGCGGCTGGCCACCGAGATCGGCAGCGTCCCCATGCGTGCGATGAGTTCGTCGATGACGGCGTCGGGCAGCGTGCCGCCGAGGATCACGGTTTCCGGATCGAGGATGTTCTCGATCATGGCGATCATCGGGGCAAGATAGGTGGCGGTCTCGTCCATCCATTCGACGAACACCGGGTGGCGCTCCGCATGCAGTCGGGAAAGGTCGGCGAAATCGGCATCGGCGATGCCTGCTTCGGCGAGCTTTTCGCGCAGCGCGTGGAGCGAGGCGTAGCGTTCGAGGCAGCCGTGCTGGCCGCAGGGGCAGGCCTTGCCGCGCGGGGCGACGACGACGTGACCGATCTCGCCGGCGTTGCCGAAGGCGCCGCGGAAGGGCGTGCCGTCCTGGATCATGCCGAGGCCGACGCCGGCGCCGAAATAGATCATGGCGAAGCTGGAGATCGAATGGCCGGCACCGAAAAGCCGCTCGCCGACGGCGGCGGCATTGGCGTCGTTCTCGACGGTGACCTGTTCGCCGCAGGCTTCGGTGAGCAGGCTCGCCGCATCGATGTCGGCCCAGCCAGGCAGGGTCGTCGGCCCCACCGAAGTCATGCCCTCGATCTCGAACGGCCCCGGCATGACCACGCCGATGCCGAGAAGCGGCGCCTTGAAGGCGGCGCGGACGGCGTCGAGCTCGGCGCGCAGATGGGCGATGACCTGGCTGGGGCTGGTGTCGCGGACCGGGGTGATCTGCTTCGAGCGCGGCTGGCCGGAGAGGTCGAGCACGGTCGAGACGATGTGGTCGGACGCCACCTCGATGCCCATCGTCATGGCGCCGTCGGGGTTGACGGCGAACTGGATCGGCGGCTGGCCGCGGCCGGAACGCAGGCGTCCCGTCTCCATCAACAGCTTTTCGCTGACCAGTTCGTCGACGATGTTGGCGATGGCCTGCGCCGTGAGATGGGTGAGCCGCGCGATCTGCATGCGCCCGAGCGAACCATTGCGGCGCACGACGTCGAGCACGACGCGCCGGTTGTGATCGCGGCTGCGCTCCGGATTCTTCCCCAAAGTGACCTGATGCGTGCTGCCCGGCTGAAATGCCATTCCGCCCACCCTGACCTTCCTCGCAAAACTGATAACGCGTAAGCCGCCGCGCCCGCAATAGATTAATTCAAGTAAATTATCTTATTGACAAACGTCCGGCGACAGGGAACCGTATAGCCCAGGTGCGGGGAGGATCCGCAGCTCGTTGGAGTCAATGTTGTCGGGCGTGATCCGCCCGCATTGGATGACCCATGAATTCAAGCAAGCGGCCCGCATCCCGAACGCACGGGACGGCGCGGGCCTAGGGGAAGCAATCGCCCGATGTCCGGGAGTTCCGGCGGGCGTCTTTGGAGGTTGAAAATGCGCAAAGCGACATTGTTTGCCGGGCTGATCGCCGGGTTCAGCACGCTGGCACTCAACGCGGCCCAGGCCGTCGAGATCGAATACTGGCAGTATGTCTTCGACACCCGCGTCAAGGCGATGGACCAGCTGATCGAGAATTTCGAGAAGGCCAATCCCGACATCACCGTCAAGCAGACGACCTTCCCCTATGCCGACTACCAGACCCGCGTGATCGCCGCCAAGATGGGCGGCCAGGGCCCGGACGTGATGCAGCTGTTCTACGGCTGGCTCGACAAGTTCGTCGCCGGCGGCCTGCTGCAGCCGCTGCCGACCGATGCCTTCCCCCACGACAAGATCGAGAGCGAGTTCTTCCCGATCGTCAGCGCCATGAAGCGCGGCGACGACTATTACGGCCTGCCGACCGCCGTCCGCTCGCTGGCGCTGTTCTACAACAAGAAGCTGTTCACCGAGGCCGGCCTCGACCCGGCCAACCCGCCGAAGACGCTGGACGAGTTCGTCGCGGCTGCCGAGAAGATCACCAAGCGTGATGCCAGCGGCAACCTCCTGGTCGCCGGTTCGACCCTCGACATGGGTGGGCAGGACCATCAGTGGTGGCGCGAGGTTCTGATCCGCCAGTTCGGCGGCGAGCCCTACACCGACGGCGACCGCAAGGTGGCCTACAACACCGAGGCCGGTGAAAAGGCGCTGAAGTTCTACACCGATCTGCAGCTGGTGCAGAAGATCGGCCAGGCCGGCTTCATGGACGAAGGCCAGGCGGCGTTCCGCGGCGGCATGGCCGGCATGACCATCGACGGCACCTTCCGCCTCGGCGCCTTCAAGTCGATCGAGGGCTTCGAATGGGGCGTGACCGAGCTTCCGGCCAATGCCGAGGGCGTGCGCTCCAACTATGCCAGCTACTTCGCCAACGGCATCAGCGCCACCACCAGCGGCGAGAAGCTCGAGGCGGCCAAGAAGTTCCTGGCCTACATCTCGTCGCCCGAGGCCATGGACGTTTGGCTGAAGACCGTCGGCGAACTGCCGGCGCGCCGCTCGGCCGCCATGACCGAGGCCAACCTTGCCGACCCGATCTACGGTCCGTTCCTCAAGGGTCTCGAATACGCCCGCACCACCATGTTCGTGGACGAGGCGGCCCAGCGCCAGAACACCATCGACATGACCAACCGCATCCTGCTCGAAGGCCAGTCGGTGAAGGACTCGCTGGCTCAGGGCGCCGCCGCCGAGCAGGCGATCATCGACGCCGCAGCCAAGTAAGGCAGGGACACCGATGACTGTGGCAGCGGATCGACAGGGGGCGGCGGTGAGCCGCCCCGGCGGCACCTTCTGGGACCGCCGTTCCATGCGGACGAAACGGCTGGTATGGGTGTGGAGCTTCCTCGCCGTACCGATCCTGTTCTATTCGGTCATCCGCTTCTATCCCACGATCGAGGCCTTCTGGCTCTCGCTCACCAACTGGGACCTGCTCAAGCCGCCACAGTTCATCGGGCTGGCGAACTACGAAAAGCTGTTCGCCGACCCGCAATTCTGGAAGGTGTTCAAGAACACCTTCGCCTATCTCGTCATCGGCACGCCGATCAGCCTGCTCTTGTCCTTCGTCATCGCGTTCTATCTCGACCGCGTGCGCTTCATGCACGGGCTGATCCGCGGCATGTACTTCCTGCCCTATCTCACCACCGCGGCGGCCATGGCCTGGGTGTGGCGCTGGTTCTACCAGCCGCCGCCGATCGGCGTGATCAACAACGCGCTCGGCACCATCGGCTTGCCGCAGCAGCAGTTCATCCGCTCGGTCGACCAGGCGCTGCCGTCGATCATGGTCACCGCCATCTGGGCCGGCCTCGGCTTCCAGATCATCATCTTCATGGCCGGCCTGCGCGCCATCCCCAACACCTTCTACGAGGCCGCGCGCATCGACGGCCTCGGCGAATGGGCGATCCTGCGCAAGATCACGCTGCCGCTGTTGAAGCCCACCACCGTGTTCCTGGTCGTCTTCTCGTCGATCGGCTTCCTGCGCATCTTCGACCAGGTCTACAACATGACGACGAACGACCCGGGCGGCCCGCTCGGATCGACCAAGCCGCTGGTGCTGATGATCTACCAGACCGCCTTCTCGTCCTATGCGATGGGCTATGCCGCGGCGCAGACGGTCGTGCTGTTCTCCATCCTGCTCTGCGTGTCGCTGTTGCAGCTCTGGATCCTGAGGGAAAAGAAATGAGCGCCGTCACCCAAACCCCGGCGCTGCCGCACGCCAACCTCCGCCCCGGCCGCATCGTCGCCTGGTCCCTGTTGTTCATCGGCGGCCTGATCATGGTCACGCCGCTGGCCTTCATGTTCTCGACGTCGCTGAAGACGGCGGGACAGGTCTACGACCTGCGCCTCATCCCCGCCGCCCCGACGCTGCAGAACTACATCGCCATCCTCGCCGATGGGCGCTTTATGCGCTGGTTCATGAACTCGATGATCGTGGCGGTGGCCGTCACCGTCTCCAACGTTTTCTTCGACAGCCTCGTCGGCTACACGCTCGCCAAGTTCGAGTTCCGCGGCCGCTACTTCATCTTCCTGGCCATCCTGTCGACGCTGATGATCCCGACCGAGATGCTGGTCATCCCGTGGTACCTGATGTCGGCCAAGCTCGGCTGGCTGGACAGCTACTGGGGCATCATGTTCCCCGGCATGATGACGGCCTTCGGCACCTTCCTGATGAAGCAGTTCTTCGAAGGCGTGCCCAACGACTTCCTGGAAGCGGCGCGCGTCGACGGGCTCAACGAGTTCCAGATCTGGTGGAAGGTGGCCATGCCGCTGGTGACACCCGCGCTCTCGGCGCTCGCCATCTTCACCTTCCTCGGCAACTGGACGGCGTTCTTCTGGCCGCTGATCGTGACCACCAGCCGCGAGCTCTACACGCTGCCGGTGGGTCTCTCGAGCTTCGCCGTCGAACAGTCCATCCAGTGGGAGATGATCATGACCGGCGCGGCCATCGCGACGTTGCCGACGCTGATCGTCTTCCTCGTGCTCCAGCGCTACATCGTCCGCGGCGTCATGCTCGCCGGGC
This sequence comes from Mesorhizobium sp. CC13, assembly GCF_039907765.1. NCBI lineage: Bacteria > Pseudomonadati > Pseudomonadota > Alphaproteobacteria > Hyphomicrobiales > Phyllobacteriaceae > Mesorhizobium > Mesorhizobium sp. CC13. Next base: position 25,618 of record NZ_JARDJI010000011.1, read on the forward strand.
TCAAGGGATAGAAAATGCCTGAACTGAACCCCAAGCTCGCCGACAGAAGCGTCTTCCCCGATCCCGTCTACAAGGAGACGGTGCTGCGGCCGCTGTTCGACGGCGCCAAGACCCACCATGTCGACGGCTTCCGCGCCATCGATCGCGCCCATCTGGTGATGCTGGTCGAGACCGGTATCCTCGATATCAAGCAGGCGACGGCGATTGCCACGGCACTCGAGGCGATCGACCGCGAGGTCGATCCGTCGAAGCTCGAATATACCGGCGAGGTCGAGGACTTCTTCTTCCTCATCGAGAAGGAGCTCAAGGCTCGTCTCGGACCCGACGTCGCCGGCCGCCTGCACACGGCGCGTTCGCGCAACGACATCGACCACACGCTGTTCAAGCTCGGCCTCAAGCAGCGCATCGACGCGCTGATGGTGAAGGCGCGGGCATTGCTCGGTGCCATGATCGAAACCGCCGAGCGCGAGAAGGGCACGCTGGTCGTCGCCTACACCCACGGCCAGCCGGCGCAGCCCTCGACCTTCGGCCACTATCTGTCGGCTGCCATCGAGGTCTTGATCCGCGACATCGAGCGTTTCGAGGAGGCGCGCAAGATCGTCGACCAGTCGCCGATGGGCGCTGCCGCCATCACCACCTCGGGCTTCCCAATCGACCGCAAGCGCGTCGCCGAGCTGCTCGGCTTCGCCGCCCCCTTGCGCAATTCCTACAGCTGTATCGCGGCATCCGACTACATCACCTCGACCTATTCGGCGATCGAGCTGATGTTCCTGCACCTCGGCCGGCTGATCCAGGACTTCCAGTTCTGGACCGCCTTCGAGGTCGGCCAGATCTACGTGCCCAATGCCTTCGTGCAGATCTCCTCGATCATGCCGCAGAAGCGCAACCCGGTGCCGATCGAGCACATGCGGCTGCTCGCCAGCCAGACCATGGGCCGCGCCCGCACCGTGCTCAACGTCATCCACAACACGCCGTTCACCGACATGAACGACAGCGAGGGCGAAACCCAGTCGATGGGCTACGAGGCGTTCACGGCGGCCGGCCGCGTGCTCGACCTGCTCGCCGCCCTCGTCGCGGCGATCAGGATCGACCCGAAGCGGGTGGCCGACAACATCCGCCGCTCCTGCATCACCATCACCGAGCTGGCGGATTCGCTGGTCCGCATCGAAGGCCTGTCGTTCCGCGAGGCGCATGAGATCGCGGCGACCGTCGCCAAGGCTGTCGTGGCCGTTGGTGGCGGGCTCGCCAAGGACGGCTACGCGCCGTTCCTCGAAGCCTTCGAGCATTCGACCGGGCGCGAGCCGTCCTTCGGCCGCGACATGTTCGAGGAGATCGTGTCGCCCGAGCATTTCGTCGCCGTGCGCGCCCGTTTCGGCGGACCCGCGCCCGAGCCGATGGCCGAGGCGCTCGGCGTCTACAGGAACAAGGCAGCGGCCTTCGAAGCCGTTGCACAAGAGCATGCCGGGCACGAGGCGAGAGCCGCGAAGGAACTCGGCGAGAAATTCACTGCGTTGGTGGGGGCGCGCTGATGGCGACGATCGAACTCGAAAAGCTGGTCAAGCGCTACGGCAAGGTCGACGCCGTGCAGGGCATCGACCTCAAGATCGCGGACGGCGAATTCGTCGTCTTCGTCGGCCCCTCTGGCTGCGGCAAGTCGACGACGCTGCGCATGATCGCCGGCCTCGAGGACATCTCCGGCGGCACGCTCAGGATCGGCGGCGAGGTGGTCAACGAGCGCGAGCCCAAGCAGCGCAACATCGCCATGGTGTTCCAGAACTACGCCATCTACCCGCACATGACGGTGCGTCAGAACATCGGCTTCGGGCTCTACACCTCGAAGCTGCCTAAGGCCGAGAAGGACCAGCGCATCGAGGAGGCGGCCCGCATCCTCGGCCTGGAGAAATATCTCGAACGCCGGCCGGCCGCACTTTCGGGCGGCCAGCGCCAGCGCGTCGCCATCGGCCGCGCCATGGTGCGCAACCCTTCGGCCTTCCTGTTCGACGAGCCGCTGTCCAACCTCGACGCCCAGCTGCGCTCGCAGATGCGCATCGAGATCAAGCGGCTGCACCAGCGGCTCAAGACCACCACGGTCTACGTCACCCACGACCAGGTCGAGGCCATGACCATGGCCGACCGCATCGTCGTCATGCGCGACGGCTACATCCTGCAGACCGGCACGCCGACCGATCTCTACGAAAACCCGGTCGACGTCTTCACCGCGCGCTTCATCGGCAGCCCGTCGATGAACCTGGTGCCGGGCCGCAAGAACGGCCACGGCGTCGAGATCGGGCAGGGCGGCGACATCCTCGTCGGCGTGCGCCCGCACGACCTGATTGCCTCGCCCGAGGGCGACGGCGCTGCAGGCAGCCTCAAGCTCACCGGCACCGTCACCGCGGTCGAGCCGCTCGGGCCGGAGACGCTCGTCCATCTCGACATCGACGGCGCAGCGGTGATCGCCACGGCCCCCGGCAAGTTCATCCCGGCGGCGGGCAGCCAGTTGGTCTGCTCGGCTGCGCCCGGCAGCCTCTATCTCTTCGACGCCAAGACCGAAAAGAGCCTGGGCCGTCAATGACTGCGGGACATGCCAAGCGCCCGGCCGTGCTCAGCATCGGCCGGATCTATTGCGATCTCATCTTCACCGGCCTCGGCGCGCTGCCCGGGCTGGGCAGAGAGGTGTTTGCCGAGGACATGAAGATGGCGGCGGGCGGCGGTGCCTTCATCGCGGCAGCGCACATGGCCCATGCCGGGCGCGAGGTGGCGCTCGTCGCGCGCCTCGGCACCGACGCGCTGTCGGCCGGCATCGAGCCGGAACTCCGGGCCAGCGGCGCCGACATGCGCTTCCTCGAGAAGTCGCCGGGCGCCGGCCCGCAGGTCACGGTCGCCTCGGTGATCGGCAGCGACCGCGCCTTCCTGTCGCGCCGCGCCGGCACGGCCTTGCCCGATACGCTCGAGGCAGCGCTTGCCTGGGAGGCAGCCGGCCATCTCCACATTGCCGAATACGCGACTTTGCACGAGATCCCCGATCTGGTGTCACGCGCCAAGGCGAGGGGGCTCACTGTCTCGCTCGACCCGAGCTGGGACGAGACTCTGATCTACGAGCCCGAGCTGCTCGATCGCTGCGCAGGCGTCGACGTTTTCCTGCCCAACATGGAAGAGGCGATCGCGATCACCCAGGAGAGCGATCCGATCGCGGCCATCGGGATCCTTGCCGAGGCTTTCCCGATCGTCGCGCTCAAGGCCGGCGGCGATGGTGCCTGGCTCAAGGCGCGAGGGCAGGTTCTGCATCGCCGCGCCGAGGAGGTCACGGTCGTCGACACGACCGGCGCCGGCGACGCCTTCAATGCCGGCTTCATCGACGCCTGGATGTCGGGCGCAAGCGACGAGGCCTGCCTCGCCGCGGGCGTCACCTTCGGCAGCCTCGCCGTCCAGGCGGCCGGCGGCACGGCCATCCTCGACAGGCCGCTCCGCCGCTCCGCCTCCTGACGCCAAACCGGGTAATCGCCGCGGGGCCGGTCCAAGGACGCGTCGATCCACCCTGCGGAGTCGGGTGACGCAGCGTTTCGAGGCACATGCAGACGACAGGTGGCGGCGATCCGGAATCCGCGCCTATCGCGATGCTGCATTAATCGATGCGGATTATTCGCTTATGTAATTTTATCCATCGTGGTCATTTGCTCCCGCGCCGCCGGGCCCGGTCTCGCTGCGCCGCCAAACGAGAGGAAGGCGCGCTTGCGCCTCAGGGAGAAGCAAATGATCAAGAGAGCACTCGCGGCCGGCGTCATCGCCGCCGCCACACTTTTCAAGCCTGCCTTCGCCGCCGAAACCCCGTCGCTGAAAGTGGCGATGACGACCTGGGTCGGTTATGGCCTGCTCCATCTCGCGCAAGAGAAGGGCTTTTTCGCCGCCCATGACGCCAAGGTCGAGCTGGTCAGCGTCCAGGACAAGGCCTCGACGGCGGCAGCCATTGCCACCGGCCGCCTCGACGGCTGGGCAACCACCGTCGACACCTTCATCTTCTACAATGCCCAGAAGATCGGCGTGAAGCAGGTGCTGGCGGTCGACTTTTCCGCAGGCGGCGAAGGTCTCGTCACGGCCAGCGACATCAAGACCGTCAAGGACCTGAAGGGGCGCCGGATCGGTGCCGAGGAAGGCTCGGCTACCTACTTCTTCCTGCTCAACGTGCTTGCCGACGAAGGCCTCAGCCTGAAGGACATCGACCTTCAGAACATGCGGGCCGGCGACGCCGGCGCCGCCTTCGTGGCCGGGCGGCTTGACGGCGCCGCGACCTGGGATCCCTGGCTGTCCCAGGCGGGCAAGCGGTCGGGCCACGTCCTGGTCAGTTCCAGGGACAAGCCGGGGCTGATCGTCGACACCGTGGCGTTTCGCTCCGACGTGATCGAGCAGCATCCCGAGGCAGTGGCCGGCTTCATCCAGGGCTATTTCGACGCCTATGACTACTGGAAGGCCAATTCCGAGGAAGCCAACAAGATCATGGCCGATGCGCTCGGCATCAAGATCGACGAGTTTCGCGCCTCGCTCGCCGGCCTCCAATTCGTCTCGCGCGAGGACAACGCGGCCTATATCGGCTCGGCGGACACGGCCGGAAAGATCGCCGAGGTCACCAAGCGCGGCGCCGATTTCTACAAGGGCCTGGGCCTGCTGAAGGCCGATCTCGATCCGGCCAGCGTGGTCGACGGGCGGCCGCTGGCTGCTGCCCTCGGCGGCCAGGCGAAGCAATAGGCGGCCGCCCGATGTCGGATTCGGTCCAAACTTCCATCGGCCCCGGCGCGGACTGGTCCGCGCCGGCCACCCGAAAGGCCGTTGCCGTCAGGCGCCGCCGGTCGAACCTGTTCGCCGTCCGCAAGGGCCTGGACAAGGCCACCTCCACGGCGATGTCGCTGGCCTTCTTTGCCGTGCTGCTCGTACTCTGGTCCGCCGTCTCCGGGCTCGGCCTGGTCAGCGACTTCTTCCTGCCCAGCCCGCTCGCCGTGCTTGCGACCGCGCGCCAGCTGTATTTCCAGGACGGCTTCGTGCTCGACCTTGCCGTCAGCATCTATCGCGTCGGCGTGGGCTTCCTGCTGGCGGCACTCATCGCCGTCCCGCTCGGGCTTCTGATGGGCTCCTTCCAGCTGTTCCGGTCGATGCTCGAGCCGTGCCTCGCCTTCATGCGCTACATGCCGGCGACCGCGTTCATCCCGCTGCTGGTGCTCTGGCTGGGCATCGACGACGCCCAGAAGTTCTCGGTGATCTTCGTCGGCACCTTCTTCACGCTCACGCTTATGGTGATGGTGAGCACCCTGTCGGTGCCGATCGCGCTCATCGAATCCGCCATGATGCTGGGGGCGAGCCCGGCCAGGCTGGTGCGCAAGGTCATCCTGCCGGCGGCAAAGCCGGCGATCTTCAACGACCTGCGCATCGTTCTCGGCTGGGCCTGGACCTACATCGTCATCGCCGAGATCGTCGCCGCCTCCAGTGGCGTCGGCTACGTGATCCTCAAGGCGTCCCGCTACATGGACACGGCGACCATCTTCGTCGGCATCATCTCCATCGGATTGGTGGGCCTGACCAGCGACCTTTTGTTCATCGCCGCCGGCCGCCGCCTGTTCCCCTATCTCCAGCGTTCCGGTTCGTAGGTGCAGTGATGGCCAATCTGATCGAAGTCGACCATGTTTCCAAAGCCTATGGCTCGGGAACCTCGGCCGTAACCGCGCTGCGCGACGTTTCGCTGTCCGTCGAGGACGGGGAGTTCGTCGTGTTCCTCGGGCCGTCGGGCTGCGGCAAGTCCACTTTGCTGCGGCTCATCGCCGGGCTGAGTAGCGTCTCCGCGGGGGAAATCCGCATCGACGGGCGGCCGGTCGATGGCCGCGACGCCATCGTCGGCATGGTCTTCCAGTCTTACACGTCGTTTCCCTGGCTCAGCGTTCGCGACAACATCGCCTTCGGGCTGGAACTCGCCGGCGTGCCCAAGCCGGAGCGGATCGCCAAGGCCGACCGGATCCTGGAACGGGTGGCGCTGTCCAGATTCGCCGACGCCTACCCGGCCCAGCTGTCGGGCGGCATGCAGCAGCGGGTGGCGATCGCACGTGCGCTCGCCGTCGATCCGCGCATCCTTTTGATGGACGAGCCGTTCGGCGCCCTCGATGCGCTGACGCGCGTCGACATGCAGTCCTTCCTCGTCGATCTCTGGATACAGGAAAAGAAGACGGTGGTGTTCGTGACCCACGACATCGACGAGGCGATCCTGCTCGCCGACCGCATCGTCGTGCTCTGCCCACATCCCGGCCGCATCGCCGAAATCGTCAAGGTCGACATCCCGCGGCCGCGGACCATCGACCAGACCGAGGATCCCGAATTCACGCAGTTGCGGCACCGCTTGCGGCAGCTGATCTTCGGCATGGCGGCCAAGGCCGCCTGACTATTTCGCGCTGGCCATTCCAGTCAGGACATCGGCCATGGTGCGAGCCAACGCACGCGCAGCGAGCGTTGGCTCCTTTTCCGAATATTTGATCGTCAGCGAAGAGGTCGGCAGGCGCGGCAAAAGGCCGTTCCTGGGAGCGGCCCTGACACCGAGGCCGACGTCGCCTTCCGTGACCACGGACACGGCCAGCCCTTCGCGCACCACGGCGAACACGCCTTGGAGGCTGGTGCAGGTCACCATGCATTTCCACGGCACGCCATTGCTGTCCAACGTCGAGATCGCCGCCTTCCTGTAGGCGCAGGAGCCGCGCACCAGTGCCAGCGGGACGACGCCGTCGCTCGGCGGCACCCAGTTCGTCGAGGTGATCCAGACGAGGTTCTCGGTGCACAGCACGTCGTTGCCCGACGTCCCCGGCACGTCGCGGATGACGGCAAGGTCGATATTGCGCTCGCGCAGGTCGCGCGTCAGGTCGCTCGACAGGCCACCCCTGATTTCCACCCCGACCCGCGGCTTCTCCAGCATGAAGTCCTTGAGAGCGGCGGTCAGTGGCACGAACAGGTAATGATCGTCGGGAACGCCCACCACCAGCGTGCCCGTCAGCAGCCCGGGCTTGAAGTTCTGTTCCAGGTCGTCGACCGACCGCACGACGCGCGTGGCATGGTCGATCAGGTCGCGTCCATCCGCCGTCAGCGCGCATGTCCGCGTCGTGCGGTCGAACAACTGCTTGCCGAGAAGGTCTTCCAGCCGGGCGATCTTGTGGCTGACTGTCGACTGCGTGATGTTCAGACGCTGCGCTGCCCCCGAAAAGCTCTCCGTGTCGGCCACGGTTAGAAAGCACTGGAGCAGCGAGGTATCCATGGATCGGACGATAAATGAAATTTCGTATTCAATCCATGGTCAAATATCGCTTTCGTCGATTAACACGTTGGGCCATGCTTCAGGAAACAGGCGGTAGCCCATCGCGGGTCTCCGCCTGCCAGATTGTGGAATAGGGAGCGGTTGCGGCACATGTCAGCGCGCAGCGACGATGAAGACGGTTGGGCTACACTTGCCTGCAGCCTCGACGGCGGTCCGGCCGCGATGGCTGCGATCGGTCTGGTGGTGCTCGCCAACGACACGGTGATCGAGCCGGAGGTGCGGCGCTTCCTGCCGCTGCCGGGTGTCGAGGTCTATGCCAGCCGCATCCCGATGGCCCGCGACCTCACGCCGGCGAGCCTCGCCGCGATGGCCGACAGCCTGCCGCAGGCCATCGAACTGCTGCTCCCCGACGACAGGCTCGACGTCGTGGCCTTCGGCTGCACCTCGGGTTCGATGATCATCGGTCCGGACAGGATCGCCGGGATCGTGAGAAGCGCTCGCCCGGGGGTCGCGGTGACCGATCCGGTCAGCGCCAGCTTGACGGCGCTCTCGGCGCTCGGCGCCGCCCGCATCGCCCTGGTCACGCCCTATCCGGCGAGCGTCAACGTGATGGTGGAGGACTATCTTTCCGGCAAGGGCGTCGAGATTGCCGCGCGCGCCACATTCCGCCAGGAGAGCGACGTCACCATCGCCCGCATCGACCCGCGCGACATCTTCAATGCCGCGGTCGAGATCGGGCGGAACGACGTCGACGCGGTGTTCCTGTCGTGCACGGCGTTGCGCTGTTCTGCCATCATCGAGGCGGTCGAGCAGGCGATCGGCAAGCCGGTGGTGACGAGCAACCAGGCGCTCGCGTGGGACGCGCTGCGGAAGGCCGGCAGCCGTGCGGCCATACCGGCCAAGGGCCGTCTTTTGAGGGATCGGTAGGATCAAGGGCTGCGGTACGGACCGCACGCCCGGAGCAAGCAGAAGGGAAGCAGAGATGGAAAAGGACAAGGCGGTCGATTCGCGCGCCGCGATGGACGGCGAGATCGGCATTCTCGCCCGGCGCAAGATCGAGGCGGGCATCATCGCGCCGATCTACGAGGTGATGCGCGAAAGGCTGGGCGAGGAGGTTGCGCAGTCGATCCTCGACACCGCGATCACGCGGGCGGCGATCGCTGCAGGCAAGAGCTTTGCCGCCAAGACGCCCGGCGGCACGACGCTGCGGACCTTCCAGGAACTGCAGGACCTATGGACCCAGGACGATGCGCTCGTCATCGAGGTCACGAAGGCCACCGATGAGGAGTTCCACTACAACGTCAAGCGCTGCCGCTATGCCGAAACCTACAAGGAGATGGACCTCGGCCATATCGGCCATCTGCTCTCCTGCAACCGCGACGGCGTGTTCTGCACCGGCTACGACCCGCGCATCACGCTGGAGCGAACCCAGACGGTGATGGAAGGCGCCTCGCACTGCGACTTCAAGTACCGCTTCGACGCGAAGGCGAAGCCCGCTTCCGAATGAGCGGCGCGAAGCCATCGGCCGCACTCCAGCACACGGGAACCCAAGTCATGGCAAGCATCGACGGCAGCCGCCTGTGGAACGACATCGTTTCCACCGCGCAATTCGGCGCATCCGGAAGCACCGGGGTCACGCGCCTGGCGCTTTCCGAGGCGGACCGGCAGGTCCGCGAATGGTTCGCGGCCGAATGCGGCGCGCTGGGCTGCATGGTCGAGGTCGACCGCATCGGCAACATGTTCGCGACCTATCCCGGCGAGGACATGGGCCTCGACGCCATTGCCGTCGGCAGCCATCTCGACACCCAGCCGGGCGGCGGACGCTTCGACGGCATTCTCGGCGTGCTCGCCGGCGTCGAGCTGGTCCGCAGCCTGCGCCAGGCGTCGATGCGGCTGCGGCGGCCGCTGACGGTGGTCAACTGGACCAACGAGGAGGGCTCGCGCTTCTCTCCGGCGATGATGGGCTCGGGCGTCTATGCCGGCGTGCGCGCCGTCGAGCAGGTGGAAGCGATCGAGGACAAGGCGGGCACGACCGTCGGGCAGGCGCTTCTCGACATCGGCTTCCGCGGCGAGCTTGCCCGCCGGCCCGACTTCGCCGCCTATGTCGAACTGCACATCGAGCAGGGCCCGGCGCTCGAGGCCGCGGCCACCGAGATCGGCATCGTCACCGGGGTGCAGGGGGTGCGCTGGTTCGACATCAGCATCAAGGGCAGGGATTCGCATGCCGGCAGCACGCCCATGGGCCAGCGCGACGATGCGCTGGTGGCCGCGGCGCACATCGTGATCGCCGTGCAGGACCTGGCCAGGCGCAACGCGCCCGGCGTGGGCACCGTCGGCTTCATCCGCGCCGAACCCAATTCCCGCAACGTGGTGCCGGGCGCGGTGCGTCTCGAGGTCGACCTGCGCCATCCGTCCGAAGCCGGTCTCGCGGCGATGGAGAAGGCGCTGCGCGACGAGGTCGCGCATGTCTCGCCGTCAGCCGAGGTCAGCCGCATCTGGAACAAGGCGCCGGTCGAGTTCGATCCGCGCTGCGTCGATGCGGTGCGCCGCAGCGCCCGGGCGCTGGGCCTCTCGGCGGTTGAGATGGTCTCGGGCGGCGGCCACGACGCGGCGCATGTCGCGGCCCTCGCCCCCACCGCGATGATCTTCATTCCGTCGAAGGACGGCCTGTCGCACAACGAACTGGAATATTCCTCGCCCGAGGAATGCGCCAACGGCGCGGCGGTGCTGCTGCACACGGTGCTGGAGATCGACCGCATGCTGGCTGGCTGAACAGGCCATCGGCTCGCAAGACTGCTCGCCAGGTGGGCTGCCCTGGGGAGCCCCGCAAGACGGCGCGGCGCGGGAATGGGCGGCACGGGCATCGGCACCGTGATCTACTCCGCCAAGGTGCGGCCCGGCTCCAGCGTCGTGGCCTTCGGCATCGGCCTCAATGCCATCCAGGGTGCCGATTGGTCGGAGCCTGCAAGATCATCGGCGTGGATATAAATCCCGCAAAGATAGATATGGCGCGCAGGCTCGGAATGACCCATTTTGTCTTTCCGCGCGAGATCGGCAACGACAAGGTTGTGCAGGCGATCCAGCACTGACCAACGGCGGTGCAGACCACCCGTTCGACGCGACCGGCAACACCGACGTCATGTGCCTGGCGCTCGAATGCTGCCATCGCAGCTGGGGGGCGATCATCGTCGGCGTCGCCGAGGCGGGCAAGGGAATCGCTACCCGTCCGTTCCAGCTGGTCACCGGCCGGGTCTGGAAGGACACGGAGTTTGGAGGCGCGGGGGACGCACCGACGAGCCAAAGATCGTCGACTGGTACATGGAGGGCAAGATCAACATCGACGATCTCATCACCCACACGATGCCGCTGGACGAGAGCAACACCGCCTTCGACCTGATGCACGAGGGCAAGTCCATCCGATCGGTCGTCCTGTTCTGACCCGCATGGCTTGCTTAGTCTGATCTTGGCTGCGGTCAGCCGGGCCCGCCAGCCGAAGCATGCCCCGGCAATGGAGGAGAACATGAAATCTTTGCACCCTGCGATCGATCGTGGCGTCAAGCCGGGAACGGGCAGCTTTGCCGGCGGAACCCTGGTCTGCGCCTGCGTCGATCGGCCCGTGAAGGTGAGGGTCAAAGGCGACGTCGCCCACAACCACGCCTGCGGCTGCACCAAATGCTGGAAGCCGGACGGTGCGACGTTTTCGATCGTCGCGGTCACGGGCCACGAGAATGTCGAGGTGATCGAAAACGGCGACAAGCTCGCGGTGGTCGACCCGAGCGCTTTGATTCAGCGCCATGCTTGCACCGAATGCGGTGTCCACATGTACGGCCCGGTCGAGCGCGATCATCCGTTCAAGGGGCTCGACTTCATCCATCCGGAGCGCTTCCAGGAGGCAGGCTGGTCGGCGCCGGGCTTTGCGGCCTTCGTCTCTTCGGTCATCGAAGCCGGCGTCGACCCGTCGGCGATGGACGGTATCCGCAAAAGACTCAACGAGCTTGGCCTCGCGCCGTACGACTGTCTCTCCCCGGCCCTGATGGACTACATCGCCACCTGGACGGCGAAGAAGAACGGGATCCTGGCCTGATTTCAGATCTTGAGAGCCGCAAGCCGGGCGTCGGTACCAAGGAGGTGCCGGCGCCGATCGTGCTGCGGCTCGCATGCCCTTGTGCGGCCGTAGCTGCGCGAGGCCACGGTCCCGCCCGCTGGTCGGTTGTCTTGTGAAGATGACCGTATGGTGATCCCGACAGGAATCGAACCTGTGACCTACAGATTAGGAATCTGCCGCTCTATCCTACTGAGCTACGGGACCACTCGGCTGCACACATAGCGGCTTCGAACGGATTCGCCAACGGTTTTTGGCGAGGCCGGCCAAGTTCAGGCCGGTCCCGCATTTCTCTATGCAGCGGTCAGTTCGCCAGCGCCGTCTCGGCCAGCCGCACCCAATAGCTCACGCCGTGCGGAATCACCTCGTCGTTGAAGTCGTAGGCGGGATGGTGGAGGTTGGCGCTGTCGCCGTTGCCGATGAAGATGAACGCGCCGGGGCGCGCCTCCAGCATGTAGGAGAAGTCCTCGCCGCCCATGAGCGGCTGAATGGCCCGGTGCACCTGCGCGTCGCCGGCGATCCCGGCGGCCACGTCGCCGGCGAAGACCGTTTCCTCGGGATGGTTGAAGGTGACCGGATAGTTGGCGTCGTAGTCGAGTTCGATTTCCGTGCCCGTGGCCTCCGCCACGCCGCGGCAGATGGCGCCCATGCGCTCCTCGGCCATCTTCGCCACGTCCTTCTTGAGCGTCCGCACGGTGCCGGCCAGCATCGCCTGCTCGGGGATGATGTTGTAGGCGGTTCCGGCGTTGAACTTGGTCACCGAGACGACGATGGCTTCGGCCGGGTCGGTCGAGCGCGCGGCGATGGTCTGCAGGGCCGCCACCAGCTGGCTGCCGGCGACGATCGGGTCGATGGCGCGATGCGGGATCGCCGCATGCCCGCCCTTGCCCTTGACGGTGATGGTGAACTCGGCCGTCGCCGCCATGATCGGGCCCGGGCGGATGGCGAACTGGCCGACCGGCAGGCTCGGCATGTTGTGCATGCCGAACACCTTCTGGATGCCGAAGCGCTCCATCATGCCGTCCTTGACCATCTCGTTGCCGCCGCCGCCGCCTTCCTCGGCGGGCTGGAAGATGACGGCCACCGCGCCGGCGAAGTTGCGCGTCTCGGCAAGATATTTGGCGGCTCCCAGGAGCATGGCCGTGTGGCCGTCGTGGCCGCAGGCATGCATTTTGCCCGGCACCTTGGAGGCATAGGGCTTGCCGGCGATCTCCTCGATCGGCAGTGCGTCCATGTCGGCGCGCAGGCCGACCACGCCGCCGGCGCCGAGGCTGCCCCTGATGAGGCCGACCACGCCGGTCTTGCCGAGGCCGGTCACGATCTCGTCGCAGCCGAACTCCTTGAGCTTGGCCGTGACGAAATCGGCGGTCTCGAAGACGTCGAAGTTCAGCTCCGGCTTCTGGTGCAGGTGGCGGCGCCAGCCGGCGATCTCTTCCTGCATTTCCGCTGCTCGGTTCAGGATCGGCATGTTTTGTCTCGGCTTCCTGTCTGGGGGGAACCGCAAGGTTCCCGGATTCGCAATTGTGATCGCGCAAGCTCTGCCATCTTGGCGTCACATAGGCTATTTAGCAGCGGCGGCGACGCCGATGCCAGGCTTTGACCGGCTCGAGCGTTCCCATCCCGGTTTACGGAAATCTTATGGACGGCCGGTTATGATCGGCAAGAGGCGATTTCGGATTAGATGATGAAGATTGAGTTCGTCAGGAGCATCGTGATCGGCCTGATGGCCGCAACCGCGATCGGCGCAGCCCCCGCCGCAGCCAATCCGGCCCTGCTTTTCGACGTCAACACCGGCGCCGTGATCGAGCATCAGGACGCCTTCAAGCGCTGGCATCCGGCCTCGCTCACCAAGCTGATGACCGCATACACCGCGTTCCGCGCCGTTCAGGCGGGAGAACTGGCGCTCGATTCGCCGATCAAGGTCAGCAAGAAGGCGGCGTCGATGCCGCCCAGCAAGATGGGCTACAAGCCGGGCTCGGTGCTGACCCTCGACAACGCCATCAAGATCATCATGGTCAAGTCCGCCAACGATATTGCCGCCGCCATCGGCGAGAATGTCGGCGGGTCGCAGGAGGCCTTCGCCGACCGCATGAACGCCGAGGCGCAGCGGCTGGGCATGGCCGACAGCCATTGGGTCAACGCCAACGGCCTGCACGAGCCCGACCAGTACACGACGGCGCGCGATCTCGCGATCCTGGTCCGGGCGATCAGGCTGGAATTCCCGCAATACGCCTCTTACTTCAACATCGAAGGCATCGTCGCCGGCAAGAAGAAGCTGAAGAACTTCAATCCCCTGGTAGGCCGCTTCCCGGGAACCGACGGCATGAAGACGGGCTTCGTCTGTGAATCCGGCTTCAACCTGATCGCGTCGGCGACCCGCGACGGCCGGACGCTTGCCGCCATCGTGCTCGGCGCGGGCTCCCCCGACGACCGCGCCGAGGAAGCCGCAGAGCTGCTGCAGGGCGGCTTCGGCCGCACCGGCAGTTCGGTAACCGTCGCCGGGCTTGCGCCCTATGGCGACGATCGCGCGATCGCCACCAGCATGCGCGAACAGGTCTGCTCGCCCAAGGCCAAGGCCGTCGCCTCCGACGGCCCGGCGCCGACAGAGGCGGGTGCCGCGCCGGAGAAGGCCGAGGCGGGGAAAGCCGAGGCGAGCGTTGCGCCGGAAAAGGTCTCGATCATTCCCGAGATGACGCGCGAGCGCGTCTGGGTCGCCGTCGCGCTCGGGGGCGCCAACGGACCCGTGCCGAAGGCTCTCGCCGGCCGCGATCCGGTCGAATATGCCGACGTGCCGCTGCCGACCTGGCGGCCGGACATGCCGGCCCCGGACGGGGCGGCGCCCGCCGTCGAGGCCCAGGCGACCAAGGTCCGGTCGTGAACCCGCAGGCCGCATTCCCCATCCCGGTGTCGGTGCTGACGGGTTTCCTCGGCGCCGGCAAGACCACGCTGCTCAACAGCCTGCTCAAGGATCCGGCGCTCACCGACACGGCCGTCATCATCAACGAGTTCGGCGACGTCGCCATCGACCACCTGCTGGTCGAGAAGGCCTCCGACGGCGTGATCGAGCTTTCCGACGGCTGCCTGTGCTGCACGGTGCGCGGCGAGCTCGTCGACACGCTGGCCGACCTGGTCGACCGCCTGCAGACCGGCCGCATCCAGCGGCTGGCACGCGTGGTGATCGAGACCACCGGCCTTGCCGACCCGGTGCCGGTACTGCAGTCGATCATGGGGCATCCGGCGCTGGTGCATGCCTTCCGGCTGGATGGCGTCGTCACGGTCGTCGACGCGGTCAACGGGGCCGCCACGCTCGACGCCCATGTCGAGGCGGTCAAGCAGGTGGCCGTAGCCGACCGCCTCATGCTCACCAAGTCCGACCTGGTCGACGATGCCGCATGGATCGACGCGCTCGCGGACCGGCTGCGCCGCATCAATCCCGGCGCCGAAATCCGCCCGGCGGGCGCGGGCGTGGCGCAGCTCCTGCAATGCGGCCTCTACGATCCAGCCACCAAGACCGCCGACGTCCGCCGCTGGCTGGGCGAGGCCGCCGAACACGCGCATCATCACCACGGCCATGGTCACGAGCACGACCACGCGCATCAGCATGACGCGCGTGTCGGCACCTTCACGCTGGTGCATAGTGGCGCGTTGCCCTTTTCGACCGTCGAGATGTTCCTCGACCTGCTCTTGTCGACCCAGGGCGACAAGCTGTTGCGCATCAAGGGCATCGTCGAGCTCGCCGAGGATCCGTCGCGGCCGCTGGTCATCCACGGGGTGCAGAAGCTGCTGCATCCGCCGGCACGCCTGCCGTCCTGGCCGGACGCCGTCCGCGGCACGCGCCTGGTGCTGATCGGCATCGACCTGCCGCGCGACTATGTCGAGCGGCTGTTTGCGGCCTTCGTCAACAAGCCGGCGATCGACACGCCCGACCGCGAGGCCATGGAAAACAATCCGCTGGCGATCGCCGGCCGGTAGGATTTGCCGAATGGCTTGTCGTGCGTCCTCGGACGCTCAGCCGCCCCGTTCCACCAGGAAGCGGTGGCCGCCGGCGACCGCCATCGTCTCGACCAGGGTGTGGCCGGTGTCCTGGCAGAAGGCGGGGATGTCGATCACGGCAAGCGGGTCGGTCGTCTCCAGCCACAGCCGGCTGCCCGCCGCCATGTCGGCCAGGCGCCGCTTGGCCTTCAGCACCGGCAGGGGGCAGTTGAGCCCCCTGAGGTCGTAGATTTGCGTCGTTTCGCTCACGTCGCTCAGCTGCCGAACAGGCCGAGCAGCTTCTTCTTCAGCTTGGAGGCGGCGCTGCCGTCCTCGGCAGCAGCCGCCTGGGCGGCCTGGGCAGGCGCTTCGGCGACCGGGGCCGGTGCAGCCGCGGCTGCGGCCTTCTGCTGCTGGGCGGCGATCTTGGCGGCTTTCGCCGCTGCCGCTGCCGCCGCCTTTTCCTCGGCCGCCTTCTTCTTTGCGGCCGCCTCGGCATCCAGCGCCGCCATCCTGCGGCCCTCGGGCGAGTCGATCCGGCCCATCCGGTCCGTCTGGGTGACGGTCCCGTCATGCGCCATGGACGGCGGTTCGATGGTCACGCGTTCGCCGCGGGCCCGCCGCTTGCTCCAGTCGGAAACGAGGTTGGCCTCCTGGACGCCGACGATCGACGGCTTGACGGCTTCGGCGCTGCCGCGCGTGGCGCTGGCGAAGGCGGCCTCGTACTTGGTCTGGTAGGCCTGGTAGGCGGACATCAGCCCCTGCGGCTGCGTCGACGCCGGGCACGCGCCGGTCGGGCTGAAGGCCGCGCCGGCGTCGGGCGTGCGGTTGAAGACATAGCGCTTCTCGCAGACGTCGACCTTGGGCGGAACCTTGGTGATCTCGAAGTGGTCGTAGCCCTCCTTCAGCATCTGCCAGAACGCATAGTTCGGGTCGCTGCGGTAGCGCGCCATGTTGGCGGCGGTCATGCGGAAGGGGTAGGCCTGGATCTGGAACTCCGTCTGCCCGCCCTTGAAGGCTTCGAGACCGAAGGCGTAGATGTCGTCGATCTGCTCGTTGGTCATCGAATAGCAGCCGGCCGAGGAGCAGGCGCCGTGCACCATCAGGTTCGTGCCGGTGCGCCCGTTGGCGCGGTCGTAGGCATTCGGGTAGCCGATGTTGAACGACAGATAGTAGCTCGAATTCGGGTTCATCTGCGACGGCCGCACCGAATAGAAGCCTTCGGGCGCCTGCCGGTCGCCTTCGGTGAATTTCGGGCCGAGCTTGCCCGACCATTTGCAGATGTCGTAGCTGGCGATGATGTCGTAGCGCCCGTTGGTCTTCTGCTTCCAGATCTCGAGCTTGCCCTCTTCCTTGAAGATGCGGGCCATGATCGGCGACGAGCGCGTCATGCCCTTGGTCTTCATCTCGGAGAGAACCTTCTCCGACAGCCCCTTGTTCTTGGGAGCGAAGTCGTTGATGGCGGATTCCGAACATCCGCCGACCGCGAGTGCGGCGACAAGCAGTCCGGCGCGTGTGATGCTGGCAATCATCGGAACTAGAATCGTCTCAATTTCGGCCGTGGCGGGTGCACGCCATCGGCTCCGGCCCGTCCTGGTTTGCTTCGACCTTAAGGTCGTTAACCTTGATAATTCCTTACCGCAAGTTTCTGCCCGTCCCCACGCGCAAAATCACGGCAGGTTCATTGAACTTGGCGAGGCGGCGATTTTGTGGCGAAAAGGTGCCGTGGCCAGCTTTGGCCACAGCTGACGCAATCAGAGGCTGCGGCCGATCGACAGGTATTTCTCGCGGCGCTGCTCGCGGAAGTCGACGTTGGAGCCGGCGAAGTCCTTGAGCGTCTTGGCGATCAGGTCGCCGGTGGCCGAGATCACGGCTTCCGCGTTGCGGTGCGCCCCGCCAAGGGGTTCGTTGATGATCTGGTCGATGATCTTGAGGTCGAGCAGGTCCTGCGCGGTGATCTTCATGTTGGTCGCCGCGTCCTTGGAACGCGTCGTGTCGCGCCAGAGGATCGAGGCAGCACCTTCCGGCGAGATGACCGAGTAGATGGCATGTTCGAGCATGAACACCCGGTTGGCGGTGGCGATGGCGATCGCGCCGCCGGAGCCGCCTTCGCCGATGACGACGGCGATCGAGGGCACCTTGAGGGCCAGGCAGGCGGAGGTCGAGCGGGCGATGGCCTCGGCCTGGCCGCGCTCCTCGGCGCCGACGCCGGGATAGGCGCCGGCGGTGTCGACCAGCATGACGACGGGGATCTTGAAGCGGTCGGCCATTTCCATCAGGCGCACGGCCTTGCGGTAGCCCTCGGGGCGCACCGAGCCGAAATTGTGCTTGAGGCGGCTCTTGGTGTCGGAGCCCTTCTCCTGGCCGAGCACCAGCACCGGCTCGCCGCGGAAACGGGCGAAGCCGCCGATCATGGCTGCGTCCTCGCCGAAGGCGCGGTCGCCGGCGAGCATGGTGAAGTCGGTGAACAGGGCCCTGACGTAATCGAGGCAGTGCGGGCGGTCGGGATGGCGTGCCACCTGCACCCTCTGCCACGGCGTCAGCGCCTTGTAGGCATCGCGCAGCGCATCGCGCGAACGCTTCTCCAGCCGCTTGATCTCCTCGCCGACGTCGACCGCCTCGCCGTTCTCGGCGAGCTTCTTGAGCTCGAGGATTTTGCCTTCGAGGTCGGCAACCGGCTTTTCGAAATCGAGGTAATTGTACATTGGCGAGCAGACTACCACGCTTAAATAGGGGCGCCGGGGCGCCGGAATTTGTAGCGCCGCGCCAGCGGAACGAGGCACTCACATAGCGATATGGGCCCTAATCGGCAAGCGGGTGATGCTCGTTGACCAGTTTCAACAGCCGTTCTTCCAGAACATGCGTGTAGATCTGGGTGGTCGAGATGTCGGAATGGCCGAGCAATTGCTGCACGGCGCGCAAATCGGCCCCGTTCTGCAGCAGATGACTTGCAAACGCGTGGCGCAGCACGTGCGGCGATATCTTGGCCGCCGGAATGCCGGTGCGGGCGGCCAGTCCCTTGAGGTCGCGGGCGAAGACCTGGCGGGGCAGGTGCCCGCTTTCGGACGCGGCGGGAAACAGGAACGGGCTTTCGGCGAGCCTGGCATTGGCGTTGCGCTCTTCCAGCCAGCGCCGCATCGCGTCACGCGCCTTGGCCGAAAGCGGAACCATGCGTTCCTTGTCGCCCTTGCCGCGCACGACGAAGAAGCGCTCGTCGCGCAGCGCCACCGTCAGCGGCAGGCTGACGAGCTCCGAGACGCGCAGGCCGGTGGCATAGAGCACTTCGACGAGCGCATGCAGGCGCGCGGCGGCCAGGCCGTCCGTTCCTGCCGTCTCCGGACTTGCTGCCTCGCTGGCCGCGCGATCGAGCAGGCGGCCCGTGTCGCCTTCGCTCATCGTCTTGGGCAGGGCGCGGTCCTTCTTCGGACTGTCGACGATACCGGTGGGATCGTCGCCGCGCAGGCCTTCGGCATAGAGGAAGCGGAAGAACTGGCGCAGTGCCGACAGCCTGCGCGCCTGCGACGTCGTGGCGAAGCCGCGGCCGGCCAGGTTGTCGAGATAGTCGCGGATGCCGGCGGCGTCGGCGTCGGCGAGGCGGCCGCCGAGATGATCGGAGGCGTCCTCGAGGTCGCGGCGGTAGCTCGCCAGCGTGTTGTCGGCGGCGCCGCGCTCGGCAGCCATCATTTCGAGGAAGGCCTCGATGCGCGCGCCGCTGTTCATTTCTTCGGGGTGAGCTTCTCGGGCGGGATGCGGACCGAAATCTCGGCCTTCTTCGGCTCGACGAACATCACCAGCGCGACCATGGCGCCGTAGGCGATGCCCGCCAGGACCGCGAGCGTGACAAGGAACCGGAAAAGCGTCGGCATCGATGTGTTCGCCCGTCTGCCCTAAGTCGCGGTATCGGTGAGTCGTGTGCCCTTATGGGACGGCGCTCGCGCCATTTCAAGGTTGGAACGGCGCATGCGCTTGACGCAACGGGGCTTTTCATGTCGATACGCCGACGAAAGGGAAGCCATGACACCCGACGCGCACAACCCATCGCCCGACGGCTCCAGCGCCGCGCTGCTCGAGCGGCTCGGCACCCGTTCCATCGTTTTCGTCGGGTTGATGGGGGCGGGCAAGACCGCCATCGGCCGCAAGGTCGCCCAGGCGCTCGGCCTCGGTTTCGTCGACAGCGACCACGAGATCGAGGCGGTGTCGCGCATGACCATCCCGGAACTCTTCGAGCGCTACGGCGAGGCCGAGTTTAGGGCGCTGGAGCAGCGGGTCATCGGCCGGGTGCTGGAGAGCGGACCGCAGGTGCTGTCGACCGGCGGCGGCGCCTTCATGAACGCCCAGACCCGGGCGGCGATCGCCGCCCACGGCGTCTCGGTGTGGCTGAAGGCGGAACTCGACCTTCTGATGGAGCGCGTTTCCAAGAAGCAGAACCGGCCGCTGCTGCAGAATGCTGATCCGCGCGCCGTGCTCGCCAAGCTGATGGACGAGCGCTACCCGGTCTACGCGCTGGCCGACCTCACCGTGCCGACGCGCGACGACCGCAAGGAAGCGATCGCCGGCGAGGTGATCGAGACGCTATGCAACCATCTCGGCGTGTCCGTCCGGATCCACGTCTCTGATGCTTCGGAGGATCACGAATGACGGGCACGGTCACAGTCGAAGTCGGGCTCGGCGACCGCGCCTACGACATCCTCATCGGCCCGGGGCTGATCGCGCAGGGCGGCGAACTGATCCAGCGGCGCCTGCCCAAGGCGCGCTCGGCAATCGTCACCGACGAGAACGTGGCCGCGGCCCATCTCGAGCCGCTGGTCGAAAGCCTCGCGGCGACGGGCAACGCACCTGCGGTCATCAAGCTTCCCGCCGGCGAAAAGACAAAAAGCTTCGAGCACCTGCAGGCGGTGGTCGACGCGATCCTGGCCGCGCGGCTCGAACGCGGCGACGCGGTGATCGCGCTCGGCGGCGGCGTCATCGGCGACCTGACGGGCTTCGCCGCCGGCATCGTCCGCCGCGGCATGAACTTCGTGCAGATGCCGACCTCGCTGCTCGCGCAGGTCGATTCCTCCGTCGGCGGCAAGACCGGCATCAACAGCCCCCGCGGCAAGAACCTGGTCGGCGTCTTCCACCAGCCGAAGCTGGTGCTGGCCGATACCGACGCCCTCGACACGCTGCCCGCGCGCGAGTTCCGCGCCGGCTATGCCGAGGTCGCCAAATACGGGCTCATCGATCGGCCCGACTTCTTCGCCTGGCTCGAAAAGAACTGGCAGGAGGTGTTCGCCGGCGGTCCGGCCCGCACCGAGGCCATCGCCCGGTCCTGCCGCGCCAAGGCCGACGTCGTCGCCCGCGACGAATTCGAGACCGGCGACCGCGCCTTGCTCAATCTCGGCCACACCTTCGGTCATGCGCTGGAGGCGGCCACCGCCTATGACGGCGCCCGGCTCGTCCATGGCGAGGGCGTCGCCATCGGCATGGCGCTGGCGCACCGCTTCTCGGCCCGCCTCAATCTCGCGAGCCCCGACGCCGCGGCACGCGTCGAGGCGCATCTGCGCGATGTCGGCCTGCCGTGGCGCATGTCAGACATCCCCGGCAGCCTGCCGGATGCCGATGCGCTGTTCGGCTACATCACCCAAGACAAGAAGGTCACGCGCGGTGCGCTCACCTTCATCCTGACGCACGGCATCGGCCAGTCCTTCATCGCCAAGGACGTGCCGGCCTCCGAAGTTCTGTCCTTCCTCAAGGAGAATCACCCGGGATGAGCGCTGCCGGCTGGATCGTCGCGGCGGTTCTGGCCGGGCTGATCCTGGCCTTTCTGGCGTTCCGCCACAGGCTGCTGGCGGCCCTCGGCTACGAGATCGTCGCGCTGACGCCGCAGCGTTCGGCGCATGACGAACTGCGCGGTGCGGTGGACGAGTTCCACCGCGAGGGGCACGTGGTGAAACAGGACCGCGACCAGGTCGGCGGCCTGCTCGACCTGCGCGAGCTCGAAGTCTCCGACGTGATGGTCCACCGCACCAACATGCGGCTGTACAACGCCGACATCGCGCCGGAAGCGCTGGTCCGCGAAATGCTGCAGAGCCCCTATACGCGCATGCCGCTGTGGCGCGGCACCATCGACAACATCGTCGGCGTCATCCACGCCAAGGACCTGCTGCGCGCCCTCAACGAGGTCGAGGGCGACTACGCCAGGGTCGACGTGCTCAAGGTGGCGTCCAAGCCCTGGTTCGTGCCCGACACCACTACCCTGCAGGATCAGCTCAACGCCTTCCTGCGGCGCAAGCAGCACTTCGCCATCGTCGTCGACGAATATGGCGAGGTCGAAGGGCTGGTGACGCTCGAAGACATCATCGAGGAGATCGTCGGCGAGATTGCCGACGAGCACGACATCGACGTCCAGGGCGTCAAGCAGGAGTCCGACGGCTCCGTGGTCGTCGACGGGTCCGTGCCGATCCGCGACCTCAACCGCGCCCTCGACTGGCACCTGCCCGACGACGAGGCGACGACGATCGCCGGCCTCGTCATCCACGAGACCCAGTCGATCCCGGAGGAGAAGCAGGCCTTCACCTTCCATGGCAAGCGCTTCATCGTCATGAAGCGCGACAAGAACCGGCTGGCGCGCATCCGCATCAGGCCGGCGACGGTGGAGCCGCAGCCGGGATCGCCAAAGTCGTGACCATGGTCATGATTGCGCTATGTTGTTTGCCACGCAGGGGTGCGATGACCACTCGCGTTTCCAAATCCGAGTTCACGGCAAAAGCGCTCGAATATTTCCGTGAGATCGAGGCCACAGGCGAGCCGCTGATCGTCACCGACCATGGCAAGCCGAAGCTGGAGATCCGGCGCATCGACGAAAAGGGCCGCAAACCCTTGGATGTGCTGAAGGGGTCGGCGCTTCGCTATGACGATCCGTTCGAGCCGGTCGGCGTGGAGGACTGGGACGCGTTGCCTGGCGAGTCCCATGCCGATCCGGCGGATCGTATGATCGTCGCGCTGGCCCGTGAACTGGCGCGCCGCTGGTTACGGCCGACAGCTAGCCGATCAGGCGCCAGGACGGGGGAGCGGTTTCGGTCTACCAGCGTGTCGCTTCACCTGGCGCCGCAGGCTCGATGGCGAGTGCGTGCAGGCCGGCCTTCAACTCGGCGGCCAGCGCCTCGTTGACGGCACGGTGACGGTCGATGCGGCTCATACCGGCAAAGGCGGGCGCAACGATGCGGATGCGGAAATGCGTCTCGCCGGAGCCGTCGAAAACCGCTTCATGGCCGCCGTCGACATGGTGATGGCCTGCGTGCAGGTGGCTTTCGTTGATGACGGCAAGGCGCTCTGGCAGAAATGCCTTGTTGAGCTTGTCTTCGATGGACGCTTGTATGGACATCGGGCTCACCTTTCACCACATGTGTCTTCGTCGCCACCAATCACAGCCTTCGGGCTCGATTGGGCCGCAAATCAGGGGTTAGGGCGATCATCCTGGAAATGTCAATTCTTGTTTCGCCGCTCGTTCAGGCGGTAAATGTCATCAGATGAAGCCGAACCCGAAATATTTCGACAAGATCCGCGTCCGG
Organism: Mesorhizobium sp. CC13; assembly: GCF_039907765.1. Lineage (NCBI taxonomy): Bacteria > Pseudomonadati > Pseudomonadota > Alphaproteobacteria > Hyphomicrobiales > Phyllobacteriaceae > Mesorhizobium > Mesorhizobium sp. CC13. The sequence continues at coordinate 48,518 of NZ_JARDJI010000011.1, forward strand.
CCCGATCCGGAAGCGGAGGCCAAGGCGCGCGCGCCGCTCTGCCAGTGGGACGGCTGCAACGAGCCCGGCACGCATCGCGCCCCGGTCGGTCGCATGGCCGAGGGGCAGTATTTCAAATTCTGCTTCCACCACGTGCGCGAGTACAACAAGGGCTTCAACTATTTCTCCGGCCTCGCCGACAGCGAGATCGCACGCTTCCAGAAGGAGGCGCTGACCGGCCACCGCCCGACCTGGACCATGGGCGGCAACAGTTCGGCGCGCTCGGCGCCCGATTTCGCCCAGCAGCGCTCGGGCCGCGCCGGCTACTACGCCCGCATGCGCGACCCGTTCAACATGTTCGGCGGCCAGGGCACGACGCGCCAGCGCAAGGCGAAACCCCTCGAAGCCAAGGCGCTGGAGACGCTCGGCCTCGATTCGAAGGCCACCGGCGCCGACATCAAGGCGCGCTACAAGGAATTGGTGAAGCGTCACCACCCCGACGCCAATGGCGGCGACCGCGGCTCCGAGGAGCGCTTCAGGGATGTGCTCCAGGCCTACCGCGTGCTCAAGCAGGCGGGATTGTGTTGAGCCAGCCGCGGGCGCGGCCTTTTTCCAACTATCCTCCGGCTGGAAAAGGCATTAAGACCGCCCGCGAAGAAATTTCGATTGCCGGCGTAGCTGAGGCTGCGCGCGTGGAGAGGTCATGAACAAGGTCGATCGCGACATTGCCAACTTGCCCGACACGACGGTGTCGGTGAAAGACACCTTCGGGTTCGATTCGAAGATGGTCGTGCCGGCCTATTCGGTTGCCAGCGAACATGTCCCGGATATCGATCCCGACTATCTGTTCGACAAGGCGACCACGATGGCGATCCTCGCCGGCTTCGCCTACAACCGCCGCGTCATGGTCTCGGGCTATCACGGCACCGGCAAGTCGACCCATATCGAGCAGGTCGCGGCCCGCCTCAACTGGCCCTGCGTGCGCGTCAACCTCGACAGCCACGTCAGCCGTATCGACCTCGTCGGCAAGGATGCCATCGTCGTCAAGGAAGGCATGCAGGTCACCGAATTCCGCGACGGCATCCTGCCCTGGGCCTACCAGCACAACGTCGCGCTCGTCTTCGACGAATACGATGCCGGCCGTCCCGACGTGATGTTCGTCATCCAGCGCGTGCTCGAATCCTCCGGCCGGCTGACGCTCCTCGACCAGAGCCGCGTCATCCGCCCGCACCCGGCATTCCGCCTGTTCGCCACCGCCAACACGGTCGGCCTCGGCGACACCACCGGTCTCTATCACGGCACGCAGCAGATCAACCAGGCGCAGATGGACCGCTGGTCGATCGTGACTACGCTGAACTACCTGCCGCACGACAACGAAGTGAACATCGTCGTCGCCAAGGCCAAGCACTACCGCGACGCCAAGGGCAAGGAGATCGTCAACAAGATGGTCCGAGTCGCCGACATGACGCGCTCGGCCTTCGTCAACGGCGACCTGTCGACGGTCATGAGCCCGCGCACGGTCATCACCTGGGCCGAGAACGCCGAGATCTTCGGCGATGTCGGCATGGCCTTCCGCCTGACCTTCCTCAACAAGTGCGACGAACTCGAGCGCTCGGTCGTGGCCGAGTTCTACCAGCGCGCCTTCGGCGAGGACCTGCCGGAATCATCCGCCAACGTCGTGTTGGGGTAAACCCGGCGAGCATGCGGTGACGTCGGCAGCCGAGATACCCCCACCCCTAACTCCTCCCCACAGGGGGGAGGGGGACTCGGTACCGGCGCTTCTCGCCGTGACTGGTGCCAACAAGCTGCCGGCGATGGAAATTTCTCCTCCCCCTGGTGGGAAGGGGTTAGGGGTGGGGGTAAGTTCTCTAGCCAGCATTCGGAGCCATTGATGGCAGGGCCGGGCGACAACACGCGCAACAAATCCAAGACGGGCTCGGAAGCGGACGGCTTCAAGCGCGCCATGACCGTCTGCATGCGCGCCATTTCCGGCGACAACGAGTTCGAGGTCGCCTTCGCCAAGGAGCGGCCGGCGCTCGCCGGCAACCGCGCCCGGCTGCCCGAGCTGCCGAAGAAGGCGACCGCCAACGACATCGCAGTGACGCGCGGTCTCGGCGATTCCATGGCGCTGAAGCGCGCCTGCCACGACAACCGCGTCCATGCCCGGCTCGCGCCCGAGGGCAAGCAGGCCCGCGCCATCTACGACGCGGTCGAGCAGGCCCGCGTCGAGGCGATCGGCAGCCGCGCCATGGCCGGCGTTGCCGAGAACATCTCCTCGATGCTCGAGGACAAATACGCCAAGGCGAACCTCGCCGAGGTCACCGAGCAGTCCGAAGCGCCGCTCGAAGAGGCGCTGGCCCTGATGGTGCGCGAGAAGCTGACCGGCCGACCGGCGCCCAAGAGCGGCGAGCGCATGGTCGGGCTCTGGCGCAAGTGGGTGGAGGACAAGGCCGGCGCGGACCTTGGCCATCTCGCCCAGAATCTCTCCGACCAGCAGGCTTTCGCGCGCGTCGTGCGCGAGATGCTGGCGTCGCTCGAAATGGCCGAGGAACTGGGCGACGACCAGGAGACCGAGGACAACGAGGACCAGGACGACGAGGAACAGCAGGGCGACGACCAGAGCGAGGAGGGCGGCGAGGACGATTCCGGCGCCGACCAGTCGCAGTCCGACGACGCCGAATCCTCGGCAGAGGAGGAGCCGTCGGGCGAGATGGAGGCGGCCGACGCCACCTCCGACGACATGTCCGACGACGACGATACCGATTCCGAGACGCCGGGCGAGGCTCGCCGCCAGGACAATCCCTTCGCCAACCTGCCCAGGGAAATCGACTACAAGGTCTTCACCACATCCTTCGACGAGACGGTGGGTGCGGAGGAGCTGTGCGAGGAGGACGAACTCGATCGCCTGCGCGCCTTCCTCGACAAGCAACTCGCCAACCTGCAGGGCGTGGTCGGCCGGCTCGCCAACCGCCTGCAGCGCCGCCTGATGGCGCAGCAGAACCGCTCCTGGGATTTCGACCTCGAAGAAGGCTATCTCGATCCGGCCCGCCTCGTGCGCGTCGTCATCGATCCGATGCAGCCGCTGTCGTTCAAGCAGGAGCGCGACACCAAGTTCCGCGATACCGTTGTCACCCTGGTGCTCGACAATTCCGGCTCGATGCGCGGCCGGCCGATCACGGTCGCCGCCACCTGCGCTGACATCCTGGCGCGCACGCTCGAGCGCTGCGGCGTCTCGGTCGAGATCCTCGGCTTCACCACCCGCGCCTGGAAGGGCGGTCAGGCGCGCGAGAAGTGGCTGAAGGACGGCAAGCCGGCGAATCCCGGCCGCCTCAACGACCTGCGCCATATCATCTACAAGAGCGCCGATGCGCCGTGGCGCCGTGCCCGCCGCAACCTCGGCCTGATGATGCGCGAGGGCCTGCTCAAGGAGAACATCGACGGCGAGGCGCTGCTGTGGGCGCACCAGCGCCTGATCGCGCGGCCCGAGCAGCGCAAGATCCTGATGATGATCTCGGACGGCGCCCCGGTCGACGATTCGACGCTGTCGGTGAACCCGGGCAACTATCTGGAGCGCCACCTGCGCGCCGTCATCGAGCTGATCGAGACGCGCTCGCCGGTCGAGCTTTTGGCCATCGGCATCGGCCACGACGTGACCCGCTACTATCGCCGCGCCGTCACCATCGTCGACGCCGAGGAACTGGCCGGTGCGATGACCGAGCAGCTCGCCTCGCTGTTCGACGAGGAAAGCGCGCGCGACACGCGCCGCGGCGGCTTCCGGCGCGCTGGATGACGTCTCTACTGGCCCGATTGAGGCACCTGGCCTTCGCGGCGGTCGCGGCGCTGGCCATGTCGGCGTCGCTGACCGGTTCGTCCATCGCTGAAATTCCGTCGGTCGAGCAGGTCGAGGTTTCCGCGCGCACGATCGACCAGTTCCAGGTCGGCCGCGACGAGACCATGTTCGGCCCGCTCGAATTCGTCGGCGGGCTCGAGCTCACCTCGTCGTCACGCAATCTCGGCGCGCTCTCGTCCTTCCGCTTCCTCAAGCCGGGCGGCGATTTCATCGGCGTCGCCGACACCGGCTTCTGGTTCTTCGGCAGCGTCGTCAGGGATGCGGACATGCGGCCGGTCGGGATCGAGAATTTCCGCATGGTCCAGATGGTCGACGCTTCCGGCAACGTCATCGAGAAGAAGTGGCTTGCGGATGCCGAGGGTCTCGATGTCAGGGACGGCATAGCGACCGTCGGTTTCGAGCGCACCCATCGGGTCGCCCAGTTCCGCATCGAGCCGGACGCCATGAAGTCGGATTTCCGCCAGCTCGACTTCGTCGTGCCGCGCAACGAACTGCGCCAGAACCGGGGGTTCGAGACGGTCGCCTACTCCCCCGACAAGGGCGGGCTGGTGGTGGTTTCCGAGAAGAGCCTCGACCAGGCCGGCAACATCTTCGCCGCGATCATCGAAGGGCCGAACAAGGGCGTCTTCACGGTTCGCCGCGACGGCGAATTCGACATCACCGACGGCGCCTTCCTGCCGGGTGGCGACCTGCTGCTGCTCGAACGCAGCTTCTCCATAGCCTCGGGGGTGAAGATGCGGCTCAGGCGCATCGCCGGCGACAGCATCGGCAGCGGCCAGGTCGCCGACGGCCCGGTGCTGTTTGAGGCCGACATGGGCTACCAGATCGACAATATGGAAGGGCTGGACGTCTGGCGGCGCGAGGACGGCGCGCAGATGGTGTCGCTGATCTCGGACGACAACCACTCGATCCTGCAGCGCAATCTCTACCTGGAATTCCGCCTCCACGAGGATTGAGCGTCGCAGCCTCCAACCCTCCCCCTTGTGGGGAGGGTCGATCCGCGAAGCGGAACGGGGTGGGGGGGTGCCTGCACTGCGACAGCAAGTGGGGCCGACTACCCGCCGGCCCCACGCACGAAAAAAAGCGAGGGGTCCCCCAAACCCCTCGCTGCCCGCGACTTATGGCCTCCCGGGCATTCCCGTGAGGCGTCCGGCGGTCAGGCTGCCAGGTGGTTCGAAGCGGCCTGCGCGTAGTTGCGGCCGAAGCGGTTGGCGAGGAAGGCGTCGAGCGCGATGTCTTCCTGGCGGATGAAGCCCTTCTGCGGCAGGGCGCCGTTGGCCAGCATGTCGAGCACGGCGCAGATGCCGGAAGCCGTGGTGATCTGGATGGCGCTGCGGACAAGCTTGCCCAGCTGGCGGCTGTAGATCTTGTTGGCGTAGCTTTCCTGCAGCAGGCGACCGCCCTTGCGGCCGCTGACGGTGACGAAGATCACGACCACGTCCTGCAGTGTCGCCGGCAGGGCGTTTTCGAGGATGTCCTTCAGCACCTCGCGGCGGTGGCGCAGGCCGAGGTCGTTGAGCAGCGCCTTCATGATCGCGGCATGGCCGGGATAGCGGATGGTGCGGTAGTTGAGCGTGCGCACCTTGCCTTCATAAGTCTCGCACAGCGTGCCGAGGCCGCCCGAGGTGTTGAACGCCTCGTAGGTGATGCCGTCGAGCGAGAACTCCTCGCGCTCCTCGAGCGGCGGAACTTCGATCAGCTCGCCCTCGACGATCGCCTCGCAGGGCTCGCAATATTCGTTGATGACGCCGTCGGTGCTCCAGGTCAGGTTGTAGTTGAGCGCGTTCGACGGGTACTGCGGCAGGGCGCCGACGCGCATGCGCACGCTTTCCAGCGAATCGAAGCGCTTGGCGAGATCGTTGGCGACGATGGAGATGAAGCCCGGCGCCAGGCCGCACTGCGGGATGAAGGCGCTGTTGGCCTTGGCCGCCAGTTCCTTGACGATACGGGTCGAGGCGACGTCCTCGGTCAGGTCGAGATAGTGCACGCCGGCCTTGGCAGCAGCCTCGGCGATCCTGGTGGTCAGGTGGAAGGGTGCCGCCGACATCACGGCGAACTTGCCGGCCAGCACGGCGTCCAGCGCGCCGGCCTCGGCGATCTCGACCTGTCTGGTCTCGACATTGCCGCCGACTTCCAGCGCGTCGAGCGCGGCCTGCGAGCGGTCGACCACGGTCACCTTGTAGTCGCCGGTCTCCGCCAGCATGTCGGCGATGGTCGAGCCGATCTTGCCTGCGCCTACGACAACGATCTGTTTCATGGTCATGTCCCCTTGGAGTGCAATTTCGCGCGCGATTCTACGGCCGCGTCTCGTCGAAAGGCAGTATCGAGAACGACGAAAAGACAGTATGTTTTGTGCGAAGTGACGAGATACATCGGCGAAATGACAAGCGATCCCGACCGTGCCCTGCTTAACCTCCTGCGCGAGAACGCGCGCGCCTCGACCGCCGAGCTGGCGCGCAAGCTCGGCGTGTCGCGGACGACGGTGCAAAGCCGGCTGGAACGGCTGGAAAAGCGCGGGGTGATCGCCGGCTACAGCGTCAAGCTGTCGCCCGACTACGAGAAGAACCTCGTCCGCGCCCATATCCTCGTCACGGCCCTGCCCAAGGTGTCGGCGGCGGTGGAGGCGGTGCTGAAGCGGATCCCCGAGGTGCGTACGCTGCATTCGGTGAGCGGCAATTTCGACATGATCGTCGTGGTCGAGGCGCCCTCGGTGCAGGATCTCGACGCGGTGATCGACAGGATCGGCGCGCTCGAAGGCGTCGAGCGCACCCTGTCGTCGATCATTCTGTCGACGCGGATCGACCGATAGGGGGAATCAGCCGGCAGCGAGGGCCGGCTGGCTCCAGCGTGCCGCGATCAGCCTGTAGGGGATGAGCGCGAAGACCGCGATCAGGAGCTTGACGATCAGGTCGCCGAGCGCCCAGGACACCCAGCGCGGCGCCTCGGCGGCCATGACGCCGAACAGCGGCGCCGGTTCGAGCGCAAACGCGTCCTCCGGGCCGATGAAGGCGAAGGCGGCCGCGAAGGCGACGCCGAAGAAGATCGCCGTGTCGAAGACCGAGCCGACCAGCGTGCCGAAGATCGGCGCGCGCCACCAGCTCTGGCGGCGCAGCCAGTTGAACACGGTGACGTCGAGCAGCTGCGCGGTCAGGAACGCCGCGCCCGAGGCCATGGCGATGCGCGCCAGCCTTGCGGCGGCGGTGTCGAAGGGAATGAGGCCATAGCTGAACAGGACCGGCGGGATGACGATCGAGCAGACCACCGCGGTCATGAAGCCGACGAAGACGATCCGCCGCGCCATCTTCGGGCCGTAGCGGCGGTTGGCGAGGTCGGTGACCAGGAACGAGAAGGGATAGGTGAAGGCGCCCCAGGTCAGGAGGTCGGCAAGGGCGAGCGATCCGACCTGTCCCTGCATCGGGAACTGGACGAGGATGTTGGAAGCGACGACGACAAGCGCCATGGCCGCCACGAAGGGCAGGTACTTTGAACCGGAGTTCATTTTTTTATCCTGGGTGATGGAACCAGCCTAGCGGGCAGTGCCCGGGCATTTGGTCGGAGCCTCTATCGTCCTTGCGGGCGCTCAGAGGCTCCAGGCGGTCGTCCCCCGCCTTGATTCGCTATCAGGCAGCCTGCTCGGCGGTCTTCTTGGCGATCTGCTTCTTGAGCAGGCGGGCGCGCTGCGACAGCTCGGCAACGTCGGCCTTGGCCAGGAAGGCGTCGAGGCCGCCGCGGTGCTCGACCGAGCGAAGCGCGTTGGCCGAAATGCGCAGGCGGACGTTCTGGTTCAGAACTTCCGAAATCAGCGTGACGTTGACCAGGTTCGGCAGGAAGCGACGACGGGTCTTGTTGTTGGCGTGGCTCACATTGTTGCCGGTCATGACGGCCTTACCGGTGAGTTCGCAAGCGCGGGACATGTTACATACCTTCAGTTCTGGCGGACCAAGCGGCTGTGACGCACCTAATATGGCGCGCGGTCTCAGTCAGGCGGCCTCATGGAAAAAGTTGGCGTTCCATAGTTGCATTTCACCGGCGCGTCAAGCGCATGCGTGGTTCTTCCGACTTGCCCCAACTTCATACAAAGGCCGGAATTGCTTCTATAACCGCTCTCGAGGGACGCGAACAGCGGGAAGCCCGCTTCCGCTGAAGTTGAGGTTATCCGCCAATGCGCCGCATCGCGCTTGCCCCGCTCGCACTGGCCCTGGCTCTCTCGCCCTCCGTGGCGGCGCAGCAGACCTTCAGGGGCGACTATTCGCTGTCCTTCCTCGGCATCCCCCTGGCCAGGGCCAATTTCGACAGCAGCTACGACGGCGGCACCTACGCGATCAGCGGCAAGGTCTCCAGCGCCGGGCTCGGCGCCATCTTCGACGATACGCGCGGCACGATCTCGTCGCGCGGCAGCATCGGCGAGGCGGGCATCCGGCCGACCTCGTTCCGCGCCGACTACGTGTCCGGCAAGAAGGCCTCGCTGGTGGACATCCGCTTCTCCGGTGAAAAGGTCACCAGCACCGAGGTCGTTCCGGCTCCCAAGAAGCGCGGCAAGACCTGGATACCGCTCGGCGCCGACGACCTGCGCGGCGTCGCCGACCCGATCGCCGCGACCATCGTCCGGGCGCCCAGCCTCGACAAGGTCTGCGGCCGCACCGTGAAGATGTATGATGGCGAGCTCCGCGTCGACCTGCGCCTGACGGCCGTCTCGACCGGGGAGATGTCGACCAAGGGCTTCAAGGGCCGGACCGTCACCTGCCGCATGGGCTTCCAGCCGGTCTCGGGCTACCGGACCGACAAGAAGGCGCTGGCCTTCCTGCGCGACCGCAGCCGGATCATGGTGACGTTTGCGCCGGTCGGCGAAACCGGAGTATACGCACCGATCTACGCCACCGTCGGCACCGAGATCGGCACGATCACGGTCAGGGCGCGGCGGTTCGAAGCGATCGAATAGGGCGGCTGCGCCCGGGGAGGGGTAGTGGCGCGGGCGACACTCATTGGCTTTTCGGCGGTCGCCATGTGGGCGCTGCTGGCGCTGCTCACCGACGCGTCCGGCTCGGTGCCGCCGTTCCTGCTCTCGGCCATGACATTCGCCATCGGCACCGTCGTCGGGCTCGTGGCGCGGCTGTTCATGCCGAAGCGCCACCGGGCGGCGAGAATTCCGCCGCAGGTCTGGGTCATCGGCATCGCCGGCCTGTTCGGCTACCACTTCTTCTACTTCACCGCGCTGCGCAACGCGCCGGCGGTCGAGGCCAGCCTGATCGCCTATCTCTGGCCGCTGTTCATCGTGCTGGGCTCGGCGCTGATGCCGGGCGAGCGCCTGCACTGGAATCACATCGCCGGCGCGCTGATGGGGCTCGCGGGCACCTTCCTCATCGTCACCAAGGGCGGCGGGCTGGCCTTCGACCCGCGCTACGGCTTCGGCTACGCCATGGCCTTCGCCTGCGCGTTCCTGTGGTCGGGCTATTCGCTGCTGTCGCGGCGCTTCCCGGCGGTGCCGACCACGGTCGTCACCTGGTTCTGCCTGGCCACGTCCGTGCTCTCCTTCATCTCGCACCTCGCGCTCGAGGAGACGGTGCTGCCGGCCGATGCCGGGCAGTGGCTGGCCGTGCTCGGGCTCGGCCTGATGCCGGTGGGGGCGGCCTTTTACGCCTGGGACATCGGCGTCAAGCGCGGCAACATCCAGGTGCTGGGCGCTGCGAGCTATGCGGCGCCGCTGCTGTCGACCTTGGTGCTGATCGTGGCCGGCGTGGCGGAGCCCAGCTTGCGCATCCTCGCCGCCTGCGTGCTGATCACCGGCGGCGCGGTGCTGGCGGCGAAATCGCTCATCTTCGGCAGGCGGGCCCAGGGCCGCGCGGCCACCGACGGGGCCGGGGCCTAGAGCGCTACTACGACCTGGGAGCCTACATCGGCTCCCAGCCGGGTTCGGCAAGCTCGAACTGCGAGAACTCGAAGCCCGGCGCAACGGTGCAACTGACCAGCGTCCAGTCGCCGAGGCTGCGCGCGGTCTGCCACCAGCCGGCCGGCACGACGATCTGCGGCCTCTCGCCGGCGGCGAGGTCGACGCCGAGGCTATGGGAGGAGATGCCGCCGCCCGACTGGTGCAGCCTGAGTTCGATCGGGTCGCCGGCATGGAAAAGCCAGATCTCGGCGGCATCCTTGACCCGGTGCCATGCCGAGACGTCGCCGCGCTCGAGCAGGAAGTAGATCGCCGTCGAATGCCCGCGCGCGCCATATGGGCCGCCTGCCGGAGCGTCGCGGAAGGTCTCGACATACCAGCCTCCTTCCGGATGGCGGCGCATGCCCAGCGTGGCGATGATCTCGGCTGCATACATTTCAGAAATTGTCCTTGCGGCGGCGGATCTCGGCGAACACGTCGGCGTCGGCGGCCTTTTCCATGCCGAGATGCCGCCTGATCGCCTCATCGCCCCAGCGCAGGAACGGGTTGGTAGCGAGTTCCTCGCCGATCGTCGTCGGCAGCGTCGCCTTGCCTTCGGCGCGCAGCTTCTCGACCGTTTCGGCGCGCGCCTTGAGCCGGGCGTTGTCGGGATCGACCGTCAACGCGAAGCGCGCGTTCGACAGCGTGTATTCGTGGCCGCAATAGACGACCGTGTCGGCGGGCAGGGCGGCGAGCTTCTTCAGCGAGCCATGCATCACCGGCGCCGGGCGCTCGAACAGGCGGCCGCAGCCGAGCGCAAACAGCGTGTCCGCGGTGAAGACCACCTTCGATTTGGGCAAGTGGTAGCAGACATGGCCTGCCGTATGCCCCGGCGTCTCGATAACCGCGATGGTCTCGTCGCCGAAGGGGATGACCGAGCCTTCCTCGACCGTGTCGTCGATGCCCGGAATCCGGTCGCGCTCGGCTTCGGGGCCGACGATGCGGAGGTTGAAGCGCTTCTTCAGCGCCAGATTGGCCTCGACGTGGTCGCCGTGATGATGCGTCGTCAGGATCATCGACGGCCGCCAGCCGCGGCGCTCTATCGCCGCCAGGATGGGGCCTTCCTCGGGCGCATCGACGATCGCCGTCTCGCCGCTCTGGGGATGGTGCAGCAGCGCGCCGAAATTGTCGGTGCGGCACATGAAAAGCTCGATCTCGACCGTCATCGCGAAGCTCCGTTCATCCCGAGACGATAGGGCGCGCGCCCCGGCCTGTCACCCCAATTGCGGGGATCGCGCTTCGCATCGTTGAAGTCCGCGCGTCTCGCCGCTACCGTCGCGCCATGAACTCCGACATCGTCGACCTTCGCTCGTTCTATTCGACACCGCTCGGCCGGCTGGCCGAACAGTCGATCACCATGGCGCTGTCATCGGTCTGGGCCGGCTTGCCCAACGAACGGCTGGTCGGGCTCGGCTATGCGCTGCCCTGGCTCGACCGGTTCGGTGCCGATGCCGAGCGCGTCTTCGCCTTCATGCCGGCGACGCAAGGCGCGGTCGTGTGGCCGTCGGAAGGGCCGTCGTCCACGGCGCTCGTCTTCGACGAGGAACTGCCGCTGCTCGATTCGTCCATCGACCGGATGCTTCTGGTGCATTCGCTCGAACATGCCGAAAGCCCGCGCGAGACGCTGAAGGAGATCTGGCGCGTGCTCTCGCCTGCCGGCCGCGTCGTCATCGTCGTGCCCAACCGGCGCGGCGTCTGGGCACGTTTCGAGCATACGCCGTTCGGCACCGGGCGGCCGTTCTCTTCCGGCCAGCTCAACGAGCTGCTGCGCGAGGCCAACTTCACCGTGGCCTCGTGGTCGGATGCGCTGCACTTCCCGCCGTCGCGGCGGAGATGGATGATGCGCTTCCATCATCTGTTCGAGCGCGCCGGCCGCAGCTTCTGGCCGATCTTCTCGGGCGTCATCGTCGTCGAGGCGCAGAAGCGGGTCTACCAGGGCGTGCCGGTGGCGCAGCGGGCGTCGCGCCGCGTCTTCGTGCCGGTCCTGTCGCCGAGCGGCGCCACGCGCGGCTTCCCGGCGCTGCGGCGCGGGGATGAACGCGGCGGCTGAATCGTCTCGCCGGAGGCTGGCTGCCTCTTCCATTCCGCCACGGTTGCGGCAAACTCGTTCGGCGTAACCCTTGGGTCAGCCGTCGATGCTGAAAGCACTGGCGTTGATCATGTGCCTGGCCTGCGACGCGCCGGTGGACGACGTGTTGCGGGCGGATGCGGTCGCGGTCGACGTCGAACTCGTTCTCGCCGTCGACGTCTCGCGTTCGATGGATTCCGAGGAATTCGCCCTGCAGCGCGCCGGCTATGTCGAGGCCCTGCGGCATCCCGACTTCGTCGAGGCGGTGCTTGCCGGGCGCTATCGGCGGATCGCCGTCACCTATTTCGAATGGGCGGGCACGGTCCGGCGGGAATCTGCCGTGCCGTGGCAGATCGTCGACGGGCCGGCCAGCGCCGCAGCCTTTGCCGCCAGGCTCGAGGCGCGGCCCTTCGGCGGCCATCGCGGAACCTCGATCTCCGCCGCGGTCGCGCACGGTACCGACCTGTTCCGGAACAACCAGGTGGAAAGCTGGCGCCGCGTCATCGACGTCTCCGGCGACGGGCCCAACAACGCCGGCCCGCCGGTCACCTTGGCGCGCGATGCCGCGTTGGCGCAGGGCATCGTCATCAACGGCCTGCCGATCCTGATCCGGCCGTCGGGAACGGTCGGCGATCTGGACCGCTATTATGCGGAATGCGTCATCGGCGGCCCGGGATCGTTCGTGCTGCCCATCCGCAATGTCTCGGAGTTCGCGACCGCGATCAGGCGCAAGCTCATCCTCGAGGTGAGCGGAACGGTCACGCCGCCGCTGCCGGTCAAGGTCGAGGCCGCCCCTGCCGGCTACTGCATGGCCGGCGAGCGCGACAGGCGCATCTACTCCGATCCGTATTACCCGGAACTCGACCGTTAGGCACGGGCGAGCGGTGGCCTGGCGGTCGATCCGGACAGGCGATCACATCTGCTTGTCCGGCTGGTGATCGCCCCGATTGCCTTCAAATCGGCATGCTCGCTTCCTAAATGGCGGCTCAAGCAAACGCAGTCCGCCATGCCGGCGATAGCAACGGAAACACGGTCCTGACCGACGTCATCCATGAAAAGCGTACAGCCGGGCACGCTCCCGTCCGGCGGGCCATGCTCATCGTCAACCCCCGCGCCCGTCGCGGCGGCGGCTCGATCGCCGAGGCCAGGCAGGTGCTCGAGAATGCTGGCATCGCCATCGAGGAGATGGTGACCAGCAAGGACGAGAACGCCTCCGAGCTCATCTCGCGCAATGCCGACCATTTCGACATGGCCATCGTCGGCGGCGGCGACGGTACGCTCAACAACGCGGCCGCCGGCCTTGCCTATACCGGCCTCACGCTCGGCGTGCTGCCGCTCGGCACCGCCAACGACTTCGCCCGCACGATGGGCATCCCGCCGGACCCGGTGAAGGCGGCCGAGATCATCGCCGCCGGCCGCGAGGTCACGGTCGACCTGGGCGAGGTCAACGGCCATCTGTTCTTCAACGTCGCCAGCATCGGCTTCAGCGCGGAGCTCGCCGCCGAACTCACAGAACATGCCAAGAAGCGCTGGGGCACGCTGGGCTACGGCATCGTCGCGGCGCGGATCCTGATGCGCTCGCGGCTGTTTTCGGCCTATGTCGACCACGACGGCACTACAGAGAAGATCCGCACCATGCAGGTCTCCGTCGGCAACGGCCGCCACTATGGCGGCGGCATGACCGTCGAGGAGACGGCGACCGCCGACGACGGCTGGCTCGACCTCTACAGCCTCGAAGTCGATCACTGGTGGCGGCTCCTGCGGCTGCTGCCCAGCCTGCGCAAGGGCACGCACGGCCAGTGGGACGACGTGCGCGCCTTCAAGACCACCGAGGTGACCATCCGCACCAAGCAGCCGCGGCCGGTCAATACCGACGGCGAACTCGTGACCTGGACGCCGGCGCATTTCCGCATCCGGCCGAAGTCGGTGCGGGTCTTCGTGCCGAAGCCCTAAATCGTCGCTACGACCTGGGCGAGGCACCCCGCGTGTCGATGACACGCTTGTTGATCCATCCCCGCGATACGCTGCCGCCATTGAGTGGCACAATGGCGGGCGACGTCGCGATTCGGATGACCAGCGGGAGGATTCGCATGACGGGCAATTCGGACAACAAGGCCCATCCCGAGCCTCTGCCTGCGAGTGTTCCCGACGGCGGGTTTCCCATCCATCTCAAGATGGCCCGCCAGGCGCTGGCGGGCTCGCCGGTGCGCCGGTCCTTGACCTGGCTCTGCATCGGCATACTCGCCGTCATCGTCGCCACTTCGGTCGGCCAGATCGTGCTCAACCGCTGGAGTAAGCCCTTCTACGACGCGCTCGAACGGCGTGATCTTGCGGCATTCCTCGACCAGCTCATCCTGTTCGCGGCAATCGCCGGTTCGCTGCTCGTCCTCAACGTGCTGCAGCAATGGCTCAACCAGATGATCCGCCTCAAGCTGCGCGAGGGGCTGACGGTCGACCTGATCACCGAATGGCTGCGCCCGGGCCGCGCCTTCCGCCTCGCCAATGCGGGTGCGGTCGGCGTCAATCCCGACCAGCGCATGCAGCAGGATGCCGGCCATCTCGCCGACCTCACCACCGACCTCGGCGTCGGCCTGCTGCAGGCATCGATCCTACTCGCCTCCTTCGTCGGCGTGCTCTGGAGCCTGTCCTCGGGCTTCGTCTTCCATATCGGCGGCAGCTCGTTCAGCATTCCCGGCTACATGGTCTGGGCGGCGATCATGTATGCCGGCTCGGCCTCGTGGCTGAGCTGGCTGGTCGGGCGGCCGCTGATCGGGCTCAACAGCGAGCGCTATTCGCGCGAGGCCGAGCTCAGGTTCTCGATGGTCCGCATCAACCAGAACATCGATGCCATATCGCTGGCGCGCGGCGAGGCCGACGAGAAGCGCCGCCTCGAGCTGGATCTGCAGGGCGTACTTATGGCGCTCCGGCGCATCTTCCTCACCCAGATCAATCTCGCCTGGGTTACCGACGGCTACGGCTGGTTCACCGTCGTTGCGCCCATCCTGGTCGCCGCGCCGGTCTATTTCGCCGGCGACCTGAGCTTCGGCGGGCTGATGATGGCCGTCGGCGCCTTCAACCAGGTGCATGCGTCGCTGCGCTGGTTCATCAACAATGTCGGCGCCATCGCCGACTGGCGCGCCACGCTGATGCGCGTCGGCATGATCCGCAGCGTGCTGGTCGCCGCCGACGTGCTGCACGAGACGGAAGAGCGGATCGGCTTCGGCGAGAGCTTCGACGGCAGCCTGGGGCTCGACGGGCTCGAACTCGTGTCGCCGAGCGGCCGCACCAAGCTTTCCGACCCGCATCTGAGGGTCAAGGCAGGCGAGCGCCTGCTGGTGACGGGCGAGGCGGGCGCAGGCAAGACGCTGCTGTTCAGGGCGCTCGCCGGCCTCTGGCCGTGGGGCCGGGGGCGGATCGAATTGCCCGCCGGCAGGCAGCTTAGCTTCCTTCCCCGTGCCTCCTACCTGCCGCCGGGCTCGCTGCGCACCGTGCTGTCCTACCCGTCCGACGGCCGCGAATTCGCCGATGAGGACTTTGCCACGGCCCTCGACGCGGTCGGGCTGGAGCGCCTGGCGCCGTCGCTCGACCGCGTCGCACCGTGGAACGAGGAACTCAACAGCGACGAACTCAGGCTGGTGGCGTTCGCGCGGATCAGGCTGCACAGGCCCGACTGGGTCATCATCGACGAGGCGTTCGATACGCTCGATGCGGCCGCGCACCAGCGGGTGCGGCACATGTTCGAGGGCGAGCTGGCCAAGACCGGCGTGGTCTATTTCGGGCCGGCGCGCAACAGCCGCGACCTGTTCGACAGGACCGTTCATCTCGCCAAGGACAAGCGCGGGCCAGCACTCAAGCGCGTGCGCATCAAGGAGATGGCGAAGGCGGCCGTCACCGCCTGAAGCGCCCATACGCCGGGCAGCGGAGCAAGTCCGCGACTGATCGCGGAATTGCGGTCGGTAGGCTCGGCTTGCCCTGGACGTGTTGCCGAACTATCATAAAATGATAGTTGCAATCGGAGGCGTTAATGCCATCGAGCTACACTCTCGGTGCCCACTTCGAGGGGCTGGTGCGTGACCTTGTCGAGAGCGGTCGCTATGCGTCCGCCAGTGAGGTGTTGCGTGACGGGTTGCGTCTGCTCGAAGAGCGCGAGGATCGGCACCAGGCCAAGCTGGAGGCATTGCGCGAAGCCGTCCGAGAGGGCGTCGAAAGTGGAGCGCCCGAGCCTTTCGATTTCCAGTCCTTCATGAGCGAGCTTCGCGGGGGCTCGGACAAGCGTGGCGCGTAGGATTCGCCTCACACCTAGAGCCAGGTCTGACCTTGGGCAGATCTGGGCCTACATCGCCCATGACAACATAGCCGCCGCGGAGCGCTTGCTCGAGCGGATCAACGAGGTCTTCCAGTTGCTTGTCGAGCATCCGGAAGCCGGTCGCAAGCGGGATGAAATTGCCCAGGGGCTGCGCAGTTTTGCGATCCGTACGCATGTCGTCTTCTACGAGATACGGGAAGGCTCTGTAGACGTTATCCGGGTTCTCGATGGGCATCGGGACATAGCCGAAGGCATGTTCGACGAGTAGCGTCGAACCTGACCGGTCACTGATTTTCAGCACCATGCTTCAAAAGACGTGCCCGGATGCCGGGCGCGGTCTTCTCCTCGGCATTTACTTGCCGATGTTGTCCAGATCGTATGGCGTGGTCTGGTAGACCCGGTTGATCCAGTTGCCGAACAGGAGATGCGCGTGCGAGCGCCAGCGGTTGAGCGGTCGGCGCTGCGGATCGTCCTCGGGGTAGTATTCATGCGGCACCGCGATCTTCACGCCGGCGGCGACGTCGCGGTCGTACTCTTCCTTGAGCGAGGTCGAGTCGTATTCGATGTGGTTGAACATGTAGAGGCGGTTGCCGCTCTGCTCGGCGAGCAGGCTGGGGCCGGTCTCCTCCGATTCCATCAAGAGCTCGAGCCCCGAGCCTTCGGGAATGTCTGCGGCGCGGACCTCTGTCCAGCGCGACACCGGAATGGCGAAGTCGTCCGAGAAGCCGGCGAGATAGGGCGAGGCCGGAGCATTGTTGTTGTGGCGGAACACGCCGAAGGCCTTGCGCGCCAGGGTGTGCTTGGGAACGCGGTGGAAGTGCCATGCGGCGGCCATCGCGCCCCAGCAGATGAAGAACGGCGAATGGACGTTGGTCTTCGTCCAGTCCATGATCTGCTCGAGCTCGTCCCAGTAGGTCACGTCCTCGAAGGGCAAAAGCTCCACCGGCGCGCCGGTGACGATGAAGCCGTCGAACTTGCGGTCCTTCACCTCTTCCCAGGTCTGGTAGAAGGCGATCAGGTGGTCCTCGGAGGTGTTCTTGGCCTTGTGGTTGCCGATGCGCACCAGGGTCAGCTCCACCTGCAGCGGGCTCGCGCCGATCAGGCGGGCGAACTGGGTCTCGGTCCTGACCTTGTTGGGCATGAGGTTGAGCAGGCCGATCTGCAGCGGGCGGATGTCCTGGCGGAGCGCGCTCTGCTCGTCCATGATGGACACGCCCTCCTTCACCAGCACTTCGCGGGCGGGCAGCTGATCCGGGATCTTGATCGGCACTGTGCGAACTCCAAACAACAAAAAAACCGGCATTGCTGTCGCAAAGCCGGTTTACGGATCGCAAACGGCCCTTTAGCGACTTGTTTAACGTGGCTGCAAGCCGACCGGCCAAATCACCACGGATCGAGGACTAGCTATTACGCCCGGCGACGGATTGCGTCAACCGTGACCCATTCGTCCGGCCAGGGCTGCCGCTTTCGCCGGTTTTCCTCGACATTGCCGGCCCCGAGGGGTATTTCCGCTGCGGCCTCCGCCCGGAGGCGCCAATCCAGGATTTTCGACATGACCAAGGCACCTGAGCAGATTCGTCCCGAACCCCGCGCCGGCATCATGGACATCGCAGCCTATGTCCCCGGCAAGAGCACCGCTCCGGCAGGCGTCGCCAAGGTCCATAAGCTCTCGTCGAACGAGAATCCGCTGGGCGCCTCGCCGCATGCGATCGAGGCGGTGAGGAAACTCGCCGAGAAGATGGAGTATTATCCCGACGGGTCGGCGTCGCGCCTGAGACAGGCGATCGCGTCGGCCCACGGGCTGAACCCGGCCAATATCCTGTGCTCAAACGGTTCGGACGAGGTGATCGGCCTGCTCGCCCAGAGCTACCTCTCGCCCGGCGACGAGGCCGTCTACACCGAGCATGGCTTCATGGTCTACAAGATCTACACCCAGGCCGCCGGAGCCACTCCCGTCGTCGCCAGAGAAGATTCCGAGAAGGCCAGCGTCGACAACATCATCGCGGCGCTGACGCCGAGGACCAGGATCGTCTTCCTCGCCAACCCCAACAACCCGACCGGCACCTACCTGCCGTTCGAGGAGGTGCGTCGCCTGCATGCGGCAATGCCGAAGAACGTGCTCCTGGTGCTCGATGCCGCCTATGCCGAATATGTCCGCCGCAACGACTACGAGGCGGGCGTCGAGCTGGTCGCGGCCAACGAGAACGTCGTCATGACCCGTACCTTCTCGAAGATCCACGGGCTGGGCGGCATGCGCATCGGCTGGATCTATGCGCCGTCGCACATCATCGACGTGCTCGAGCGCATGCGCGGGCCCTTCAACGTCAACGCGGCCGCGATCGAGGCCGGCGTGGCGGCGATGGAAGACCGCGGCCATGTCGAACGCACCATCGCCCACAACGCCCGGTGGGTGGAGTGGCTGGTCAATGAGTTCGAGACGCTCGGGCTGCGCGTCACGCCCTCGGTCGGCAACTTCCTGCTGGTCCACTTCCCTGACGACGGCAAGCACTCGGCGGCGGCGGCCGACGAGTATCTTTCGGCACGCGGTTATATCCTGCGCAGGGTCGCCGGCTACGGCTTCCCCAATGCGCTGCGCATGACCGTCGGCACCGAAGAGGCTAATCGCGGTGTCATCGCTGCCCTCACCGAATTCCTGAAAAGCTGAAAAATGTCCGAACCCCTGTTTGAAAAGATCGCCCTGATCGGCATCGGCCTGATCGGCTCGTCGCTGGCGCGTGTCATCCGCCGCGAAGGGCTTGCCCGCCACATCGCCATCTCCACCCGCAGTGCCGCCACATTGGCCCGCGCCGAGCAGCTCGGCCTGGGCGACAGCTATTCGAGCGACGCCAGGGCGGCCGTCGAGGATGCCGACCTCGTCATCGTCTCGGTGCCGGTCGGCTCGTCGGGCGCGGTGGCCGAGGAGATCGCGCCTGCGCTGAAGCCGGGCGCCATCCTCACCGATGTCGGCTCCACCAAGGCCTCCGTCATCGCCCAGATGCGGCCGCATGTACCGGAAGGCGTGCACTTCATTCCCGGCCATCCGCTGGCCGGTACCGAGAAGTCGGGCCCCGATGCCGGCTTCGCCGACCTGTTCGAGAACCGCTGGTGCATCTTCACGCCGCTGCCGGGCACCGATGCCGCGGCACTCGAGAAGCTGTCGGAGTTCTGGCGCCGCTGCGGGTCCAACATCGACACGATGGACCCCGAGCATCACGACATGACGCTCGCCATCGTCTCGCATTTGCCGCACATCATCGCCTACAACATCGTCGGCACCGCCGACGACCTCGAGGCGGTGACCAAGTCGGAAGTGATCAAGTACTCGGCCTCGGGCTTCCGCGACTTCACCCGTCTCGCGGCTTCCGATCCCACCATGTGGCGCGACGTCTGCCTGCACAACAAGGATGCGATCCTCGAGATGCTGGCGCGCTTCTCGGAGGATCTCGCCTCGCTGCAGCGGGCGATCCGCTGGGGCGACGGCGAGAAGCTGTTCGATCTCTTCACCCGCACCCGCGCCATCCGCCGCTCGATCATCCAGGCCGGCCAGGAAATCGACGCGCCCGACTTCGGTCGCCAGGCGATCGAGCATCCGGTGAAAAACTAGGGAATGGTGAAGTAGTGAGTAGGGAATAGCGGCTTTTGCCAGCCGTTCAGGCTGCGTTCGGCCTACTCACTACTCACTACTCACTACTCACTACTCACTACTCACTACTCACTACTCACTACTCACTACTCACTACTCACTATTCACTATTCACTATTCACTGCCCGCTCACGTGCAGTCGTTGTTCCACTTCGGATTGAGCGTGGTGCCGTAGAGCTTGAAGCACTGGTTCGGCGGCGCGGAGAAACGCAGGTCGAAGACCTTGCGCCAGCCTTCCCAGACGAGCCCGGTCTGCTCCCAGCCCACGAGCCACACGTCCTTGGCGTAGGGCGGGATGTAATATGTCTTCTTGTTGCCGAGCGGCATTTCGCCCGTCTCGAATGATTTCGGCTCGCCGTTCTCGCTGTATTGCAGCTGGAACTTGGCGACGAAGCCGCCCTCGTTGAAGACGGTCACGTGGCCTTCCAATGGCGGGATCGGCAGCGGCGGGTTCGGTACGGTGTCGTTGAGCGCGCATTCCCACCTGTCGTTGGTGAAGCCGTAGTACCCGTCGAACGGGCACTCCATCTTCCGCACCAGCATCGTCCTCTGGTTCGGATCGATGTCGGCCACCAGGTAGTCCTGGTACGACGCCGAACCGGAACGGAAGAACGGGATGCTGGAGTTGCCGATCGTGCCGATGCGTTCGCAGGTCGGATGGATGTGGCCGGCAAACACCGCCGAGACCCCGTATTCCACCATGATCTCGTTGAAAGTCGTGACGCCCGGCTCGATGAAATTGTCATGATAGTCGTGGAGGTTGACGATGATGATGTCGCCACGGTTGCGGGCGATCGCCAGGTCGTTCCTCAGCCAGTAGAACGACGGCTTGATGAAGTAGAAGTCGCGGCGCGCGGCTCCCGCGTTCCACGAATTCCAGTCGTCCTGGTAGGAAGGAAAATTCTGAAGCTGGACGAAATGCACCCTGCCGACGTTGAAGGAATATGCGAGGCTTCCCGTATAGTCCGTCCGCAGTTCCGGGAATTTATAGTAAGAGACTTCGGTGAAATCGTACCGCACCAGGCCGGAATTCGACTTCAGCCATCCGTACATGAAGTCGACCATACGGGTGGCGCCGTTGTTGTTGTACATGTCGTCGACATTGTTCTGGTAGTCGTGGTTGCCCAGGCCGGGATAGAAGGGCATCTGCAGTATCGAGGCGATCTCCCGATATTTGTCGAGCTGCCAATCGTGACCGAAGGCGGTCAGGTCGCCATTGGCAATGACGCCCTTGATCGGGAAAGGATTGCTTGAATCCTTGCGGCTCTTGGCAAGGGCATTCATGCTTTCATACTGCTCCCAGATCTGGCGTTGGGAGTTTTGCTTGATCTGCTCCTCGGTCTTGAGACCGGGGGGCAGGAGGCCGTCGTACCATGGGTACTGGGGGTCGGATGACCAGATCATGCCGAAGGGAGATTCAGTCGCAGTCATTGCCATATCCTCCACGCGCAAAAGTTGTATATTGCGAGCGAAGATTGCATCTATTGATTGTACAAATGCAAGAGGTAACTTAAGGCGCCCACAGCGGCTGCCTGTCCAGGCGCGATTGCGGCCGGCGTCTAGGCCGATCGTCCTGTCGGGTTGTCGCTACCGCGCGATGGCCGGCACCATGCCCAGCGGAATGAAGCCCAGCGTCGCCTTGCCCCTGGCGATCTTCAGCGGCAGGGTCGGCGCGTCGCCGAGCGCCGCAAGGCCGGACAGCGCCGCCTCGATCCGTTCACGCTCCTCGGGAATGGCTTCCGACAGGATGGCCGACAGCTTCCTGGGGTCGAGGACCTTGACCGTCAGGTCAGCGTCGATCAGCCCGTCTCCGGCGACCGACCACGGTCCGCTGACCGAAACCCCGGCGCTGCCGCCGGTGGTGAGCGTCATGGAACGGATCGTGCCGGCCCGTCCGCGCAGGCGCAGGTCCGACTTCGCGACCATCTCCACGCCGTTGGCCAGCGAGGTGTCGGCGCTGCCGTCCAGCGGCGGCAGCTTGCGGCCCTGGAGGGCGGCCGGGTCGACGGCCAGGCCGTCAAAGGTGGCGGCCAGGTCGAGGTCGGCGCCGTTCGGGCGCAGGTGCGTCTGGATGTTCTCCGCGGCGAACAGCGACATCGGCACGCCGTCGCTGAAGGAGGCCTGCCCGGTCAGCTTGCGTGCCTCCACCGACAGCCGTTGCGGCACCGGGTTGGCCAGGCGGGCGCTTGCATGCATGAGTTCCCAGTCGAACTGGAGCTGGGGCAGGTCGGGCGCGGTCACGCGCAGCGGCCCGTCGAGTTCGACCAGCGCGCGCGACGGCTGGTAGATCTGAGCCACGGTGCGCAGGTTGCCGGCGCTCACCGAAATGCGCTGCCGCGAGTCCTCGTATTCCACCCGGTCGCACGTCAGGCCGATGCGGAACGGGAAACCCCTGATGGTTGGATTGACGCAGTCGGCGGCAATGCCGTTGCCGTTGAAATCGGCGATCGCCGCGCGCACGGCTTCCTCGGATCTGCCGGCAAACCAGAACCAGCCGGCGCTGTAGCCCCCGAACAAAACGATGATGAACAGGCCGAGCCCGAGGAAGCGGCGGCTGTAGTTCGTTTTCGGCTCTCGGCTTGACGTCATGCTCGGGCTCTCGTTAACGCGGGTGCGGACCACCAACAGGGTTGGCGATATGGGCGATTTTTGGGTGTTTGGCTATGGCTCGCTGATGTGGCGGCCGGGATTTGCCCATGTCGAGACGCGGCGCGCGCGCCTGATGGGCTTTCGCCGCTCGCTGTGCATCCGCTCCTGGGTGCATCGCGGCACCGAGCAGCGGCCCGGCCTGGTGCTCGGCCTCGACCGCGGCGGCTCCTGCGTCGGCATGGCGTTCCGCGTTCCCGGCGATTTGCGCGACGAGGTCATCGCCTATCTCAGGGAACGCGAGCTGGTGACCAGCGTCTATCTGGAGCGCGAGCTGGCGATCCGGCTCGACCAGGGCAACAAGGTCCCGGCGCTCTGCTACGTCGCCGACCGCAAGCACCATCAATACGCCGGCAATCTCGATGCTGCCCATGCCGCCGAGATCGTCTCGGGCGCGGTGGGCGTGTCGGGCCGCAACGAAGACTACGTGCTCAGCGCCGTCGCGCATCTCAAGGCGCTCGGCATCCGCGACCACTGGCTGGAAGAGGTGGCGCGCCGCGTCCATCCCTGAGTGTCAGCAGCGAAAATGCATGCCCGATTTTCGGCGGCAAGGCCGCCGGGTTCGCGCTATGCATGGCCCATGCTTTTCGAAAGACCTTCCGACGACACGCTCTACGATGCCCTGATCGCCCGCGATCCGGGCTATGACGGCCTCGCCTATGTCGGCGTCACCTCGACCGGCATCTTCTGCCGGCTCACCTGCGCCGCCCGCAAGCCGAAGCGCGAGAACGTGCGCTTCTTCGACACCACGGCCGAGTGCCTGCATGCCGGCTTCCGGCCCTGCCGGCGCTGCCGTCCGATGATGGGCACCGGCGCGCCCGAGCCGCTCGTCGCCACGCTGCTCGATGCGCTCGACCGCGAGCCCGAACGCCGCTGGCTGGAGGTCGACGTGGTCGCCATGGGCTTCGACGCCTCGACCGTGCGCCGTGCCTTCAGGCGCCGCTTCGGCATGAGCTTCCTCGAAATGGCGCGGCTGCGCCGCATCGGCAAGGCGGTGGCGCATCTGGCCGAAGGCGACAGCGTCGTCGATGCGCAGCTCGACGCCGGTTTTTCGTCCGGCAGCGGCTTTCGCGCGGCAGTGACGCGGCTGCTCGGCGAGACGCCGGCCAGGCTGCGCGGCAAGGCCATGCTCAAGGCCGACTGGATCGAGACGCCGATCGGCCCGATGATCGCGATCGCCGACCTTCATGCCCTGCACATCCTCGAGTTCCTCGAGCGCAAGGCTTTGGCGACGGAGGTGAGGAAACTGCAGGCCGCCACCGGCTCGGCGATCGCCTTCGGGCGTTCTGCGCCGATCGACCGGATCGAGGCCGAACTCGCGGCCTATTTCGCCGGACGGTCGGCCGATTTCGCCACCCGGCTCGCGCCGCTGGGCACGTCCTTCGAGCAGCAGGTCTGGGGTGGGCTGCGGCGCATCACTGTCGGCACGACGGCGACCTATTCTGGCCTCGCCGCCGACATCGGCAACCCTGCCGCGGTGCGCGCCGTCGGTCGCGCCAACGGCGCCAATCCGATAGCCGTCGTCATCCCCTGCCACCGGGTGGTCGGCGCGGCCGGCGATTTGACGGGCTATGGCGGCGGGCTGTGGCGCAAGCGCTGGCTGCTCGAGCACGAACGGCGGATGGCCGTCGGCCGCGGCGCGGGCCCGCTCAGCTGACGCCGAGTTCCTTGAGGCGCTTGACGGCCGTGTCCGGCATCGGCGGCGGGTTGGCCGACCTGGCCGCGTCGATGAGGAACTCGTCACAGGCGGCTTCCGTCTCGGCGATCAGCCGCCGCATGAATTCTTCCTTGTCCAGCCCGGCCGGGATCGGCTCGAGGAAGCGTGCCTTGATCGTGCCGGGATGGCGCAGGAACTTGCGGCGCGGCCAGTACAGGCCGGCGACATGCGCCACCGGCACCACCGGCAGGTTGAGCGCCGAGTAGAGCTCGGCGATGCCCCATTTGTAGGCCGGCTCGTCGCCCGGCGCGCGGCGCGTGCCCTCGGGGTAGATGATCAGCTGGCGGTCGTTCTGCATTTCCTTGCGCGTCGCGACCACCACCGCCTTCAGCGCCGCCGAGCGCTTGCCGCGGTTGACCGGGATCATGTTCATCTTCTTGATGTACCAGCCGAAGAACGGGATCCACATCAGCTCGCGCTTGAGGATGTAGAGCGGGTCGCGCAGGTAGGGAAAGAAGGCGATCGCATCCCAGAACGACTGGTGCTTGGGCGCCAGGATGAACGAGCCCTCGGGCAGGTTCTCCATGCCGGTGATCTGGCTTTTCGTGCCGGCGATCTTCTCCTGCAGCCACAGGCTCGAACGCGCCCAGAATTTCGGCACGAACCATGCCCGGTGGCGCGGCGACAGGAAGTAGTAGGGCGTCCACAGGATCATCTGGACGACCAGGCTGACATAGAAGACGAGGTTGAACGCCAGCGAGCGGATTTGGAGCATCTTTTGCGTGGGGTGCCTGAGGACGGGAATCCGCGTTCGTTACACCAAGCAGCCCGAAAAGGAAAATGCTGTCGCAGCGAAGGCTGCTATTCCGCGGCCTCGGCCTGCACGACCACCATGTTTTCGGCGCTCGGCTTGACCGGCACGATCCCGCGCGCCAGCGCCAGCAGGTATTTGTTGTACTCGATGAACAGCACGCGCAGCGCCTCCGGCTTGGCCAGCCAGTTGCCCTTGTCGAGCCTGGTGTTGACCACCGGGTAGGGATCGAGGGTGGCGCGCGGCAAAAGCCGCCCCAGCTCGAGCAGGCTGCGCGGCATGTGATAGTTGTTGGTGACCAGGATGACGCGCTGGTAGGCGTGGCTCTGCACCCATTTGGCGCTTTCCACGGCATTGCCGATCGTGTCGAGCGCGGCGCGGTCGATGTCGACGCGGTTGAACAGCGCCTTGTCGCTGCCGGTGGCGAGCTGCAGCTGGCGGCGGGTTGCGGAGGGGTGCACGCCGCTGATCAGGAGGCGCTCGCCCTTGTCCGCCTTGAGCAGGTCCATGGCCGCGTCGAGCCGCGACTGGCCGCCTGTGAGCACGATGATGGCATCGGCCTTCGACGGGTTGCCGGGCGTGTTCAGGCTGCTGACGTGGGTTGCGAATATGCCGAAGCCGCCGGCGAATACGAGCGCTGCAATGACGAGAACGAAGAGCAGGCGGCGCAGAACGATGGTCCTCCGGCGCGGGCCGCGCACGGCCGGGCTAAATCTTGGTGCTGAAACCGTCCCCGATGCGGCGAGTGCGTCCTGTCCCATCACGGCACCATGATTATGCAGGCTTTGCGGCATTTGCAGAGCCCATTTTCGCACATTCCATGACGATGCGACACACTTTGTGAGGAGATGCTCATGTACTACATCCCGTCCGGCTGGTGCATGTCGATCTCGTCGAGATAGGCGACGACGGTGAAGTGCGAGGTGGCCGCGGTCAGGGCGCCTATCACGGCAACCACCACGGCGACGCCGAGATAGCCATTGGCGCCGATGGCGAAGTTGCCGAACAGGGCGGTCGCCTGGTCTGCCTGGGGGGTCGCGAGATTGCGTGACGACCACCACGAGAAGGCGATGAACACCAGCACCGCGGCCAGGCCGCCGGCGGCCGCGCCCTTCATGCCGGTAAGCAGGAAGTGGCGGCGGAACTCGCGGGCGATGAAGCCAGCTTCCGCACCGACGAAATGCAGCACCTCGATGATGTGGCCGTTGCCGGCCATGGCGCCGCGCGTGGCGAAGACCACCGACAGCACGGTCGCCGCCAGCATCAGCACGAGCACGCCCGTGCCGATGGTCACCGTCGTGCGCGCCATCGCCACCAGCCGGTCGACCCAGGTGCGGTGATCGTCCAGCGAGGCGGTCGGGACCTTGGGCGCGATCGCCTCGCGCATGGCCTGGAAGTCGGGCGGCCCGTTTTCGTCGATGGTGATGATCACCAGGCGCGGCACCGGCAATTCATCGATGTTCAGTCCCTTGCCGAGCCAGGGCTCGAGCAGGCGGGCGGTGGCGTCGCGATCGACGATCCTGGTGGCGCTCACGCCGGGAAACTCGCCGGCGATGCGCGACGCGGTCTCGAGCGCCGCCTCCATGTCCAGACCTTCGGCCGGCTTGACCTGGATCGTCGCCTCGCGCGAGATCTGGCTCTCCCAGACAGAGGCGGTGTCGCGGACGAGCGTGACCGCGCCGAAGGTGAGGCACGACAGGAAGGTCATGATGGCGATGACCAGCACCAGCGCCCGGCCGGCGACGTTCTGCGACGGCACGATCGGTGCGGTCCGGCGCTGGACGGGCGATTGGGCGCGCTGCTGCTCGGCGTCGTCGAACTCGTCCTCGAATTCGGCCTCGTCCGCATGACGCTGGGCGGAACCGTCAATCATAGATGTCGAGCCTCCCGCCGGTGAGGATCATGCGACGGGCGTCGACCTGGTCCATCAGGCCGAGGTCGTGGGTTGCGATGACGACGGCCGTGCCGAGCCGGTTGAGCTCGATGAACAGCCTGAGCAGGCGCCGCGCCAGCGGCGGGTCGACGTTGCCCGTGGGCTCGTCGGCAAGCAGCACCTCGGGCTGTTCGATCAGCGCGCGGGCGATCGCGGCGCGCTGCTTCTCGCCGCCCGACAGCACCGGCGGCAGCACGTGCATGCGCTCGCCCAGCCCGACCCACTTCAGCAGTTCGGTCACGTCGGTGCGGTAGCTCGCCTCCTCGCGCCCGCGGACGCGCAGCGGCAGGGCGACGTTCTCATAGGTGGTCATGTGGTCGAGCAGGCGGAAGTCCTGGAACACCACCCCGATGCGCCGGCGCAAAAGCGGCAGTTCGGCCCGGGTGATGCGGGAACGGTCCTTGTCGAAGATGCGGATCAGCCCGCGCGTCGGCTTGAGCGACAGGAACAGCAGGCGCAACAGCGTGGTCTTGCCTGCACCGGAAGGCCCGCTCAGGAACTGGAACGAGCGCTCGGGAATGTGGAAGGAGACATCGCGCAGGATCTCCGGACCCATTCCGTATCTGAGGCCGACATTCTCGAAGCGGATCACGTGCTGCTGACCTTGATTGATCCCGTAAGTGGTTCGGGACCCTCGCCGCCCGTTTCTACGAAACGACCATGGGTCCGCATGGTTAACGAACGGTTAATTTCCGGACCGTGTCGAGGCGCGAAACACCCCGGTGTCGAAGCATTAACCAATTCCGTTTACCCACTTCCGGCAGAATGTCTAAGGGGTCCGATGGCTGACGCGCGGAAAGCACGCCCGGTTTCCGGCGAAATCATGGCCGCGGGCTGCCGCGACACATGCGCCCAGGTGCCGCAGCGCGGCCTGGCCGACATCGTCGATGCGGATTTCGAGGTGCTGCGCGCCGGTCCGGCCGACGGCGAATCAGGCGCGGGGCAGGCGGCCTTTCCCGACCAGTCCGCCGCAACGGAAGGCATGGACATGCTGCGCCTTGCCGGGGGGCGGCAGCGCGCGGCCCGCAGCCGTGGCGGCGCGGCGTTCTGGCTCGCCGGCGTTGTCTTCGCGGCCACGGCCTTCTGGGTGTCCGGCGGCCATGCCGTCCTGCGCGCATCGGCGCTGCCGTTTTCCGGCCAGGGCGCATCGTTCCGGATCGCCGAGATCAATTCGCGCGTCGACCTGTCCGGCCAGAGACCGGTGCTGCTCGTCGACGGCGCTGCCGTCAACGATGGGACGGGTCCTGCCGAACTGCCGCCGATCGACGTCTCGATCGCCACCAATGACGGCAGGATGCTGCACTACAGGCTGGGGACAGGGGCCGCCCGCGTCGCGCCTGGGGCAAGATGGGACTTTTCGAGCCGCCTCGACGTGCCTATGAACGGGATACGGACCGTTACGGTCGCTTTCTCGGAATAGGATGACGTCATGCCGGTTGTGCGCGACAAGGAAATCGAGGTGCTGTTCTCCGCTTCGGCGATTGCACGGCGCAATCTGGAACTCGCCAAGGACATCGCGGCGCACGACTACACCGACCTCCTGGTGATCTCGGTGCTCAAGGGGTCGTTCATCTTCGCCGCCGACCTGATCCGCGCCATGCACGACGTCGGCCTGTCGCCCGAGGTCGAGTTCATCTTCATCTCCAGCTACGGCTCCGGCACCACCAGCGGCGAGGTGCGCGTGCTGCGCGACATCGACAACGAGGTGAAGGGCAGGGACGTGCTGCTCATCGACGACATCCTCGAATCGGGCAAGACGCTGAAGTTCACCCGCGAGCTGATGCTGTCGCGTGGCGCCAAGAGCTGCTCAATCGCGGTGCTGCTCGACAAGCGCATGCGCCGGCAGACCGATCTCAACGCCGACTACGTCGGCTTCGACTGCCCCGACTATTTCGTCGTCGGCTACGGCATGGATGTCGCGCACGCCTTCCGCGAACTGCCCTTCGTCGGCGTGGTCAAGGGCGACGCCTGACGCCGGAGCGGGCACGAAATCGCGCGGCCTTCAGAAATCGTCAACCTGTCGCGGCAAATATCGCGGCATGGCAAAGCTTCTGATCGTCGAGGACGATGAGTCCGTCCGCACCCTCGCCGCCCGCGCGCTCGAACGCGCCGGCCACACAGTCGATGTCGCCTGCGACGGCGCGCAGGGGCTGGACCGCATCCGTGCCGCAGGCGGGCGCTTCGACCTGATCGTCTCCGACATCCGCATGCCGGAGATGGACGGCATCGAGATGGCGCAGGCCGCGGCGCGCGCCTTTCCCGGCCTGCCGATCCTGTTGATGACCGGCTATGCCGACCAGCGCGAGCGCGCCGAGGAACTCGACGCCATCATCCTGGACGTCGTGCAGAAGCCGTTCACGCTCGCCGACATCCGCGACCGCGTTTCGCTGGCGCTGGTCAGGTCCGGTCAGTCGACGGCAGCGCTCGCCGGCGCCGCCTGAGGCGCCCGCGCACCGACATTCAGCGCGAATATGCCCGCGCCGACGATGAGCAGCGCGCCGACCAGCGTGCCGCCGTCCGGCACCTCGGCGAAGAACAGGAAACCCCACAGCGGCGCCCACAAGAGCCCGGTATATTCGAAGGTCGCCGCCCTGTTGGCGGGCGCCAGCCGATAGGCCTGCCCCAGCAGCACCATGCCGATTGCGGCGATGACGCCGCAGGCCGCCATCATCAGGAAATCGAACAGGGTCGGCCACACCCAGGGTCGCATCAGGAAGTCGAGGCTCGGATGCCCCGCCTGCGGCAGGTCCGCCGCGGCGAAGACCGCGGTGATGGCCAGGGCTCCCACCAGGTAGGCGGCGTTCTGGTAGAAGGCCATGGTCGTGGCGCTTTCGGCCGCGCCGATCTTGCGCGCCATGAGCTGGGAGAAGCCGTAGAGGAAGGCCGAGGCGAGCGACAGCAGCGCCGCCCACTCGAAGATGCCTGCGCCCGGATCGACCATGACGATGACGCCGACGAGCCCGATGGCCCCCGCGGCGAGGCTCTGCCACGGCACCCGCTCGCCGAGATAGGGGCCGGCCATCGCCATGATGATCAGCGGCGCCATGAAGAACAGCGCCGCCGCATCGGCGATCGGCAGCGCCGGTATCGCCAGATAGTAGGCGCAGTAGGACACGAAGAGGATCGTCGAGCGCGAGGCGAGGAAGCGCCAGTTGGGCGAGGCGAGGGCGCCGAGGCCGACGTCGCGGTGGACCATGAACAGAAGCAGCGGCAGGGCAACGATCGCGCGGATCAGCAGCGCCTCGCTCACCGGATAGGTGCCGGCAACGGCCTTGATCAGCGCGTCCTGGATCGAAAACACCAGCACACCCAGGCACAGGCAGAGGATGCCGAGAAGCGTTCTGTTCATGAAAGTGGTTGCCTGAAGCTGTTGCGAATGCCTGTCGAAGCGTCCCGGGTCGAGCCCCGGTCCCACCTCCGGACCGCCGCCCGCCAAGAAAAAACCCGCCGAGAAAACCGCGGCGGGTGAAAGTGAGGACGGTAAACACCAGTCCGTAGCCGCATCTGACGGCCACCTTCCAATGGGTGAGCGGACTATCGGTTGCCGTTTGACTCTATGCAAACGAATTGAAATGATGGCAATCATTAGAAATCCTGATGCCTGGCGGGTTAGGCCATGTCCGTCCGTCTCGACAGCGAGCTGCTGCGCACCTTCCTCGCCGTGGCCGAGAGCGGCAATTTCACCCGCGCGGCCGAGGCGGTGGGGCGCACCCAGTCGGCGATCAGCATGCAGATCAAGCGCCTCGAGGAGGTGATCGGCGGCGAGCTGTTCGTGCGCGGCGCGCGCGGCGTCGCACTCACCCGGCGCGGCGGCGACCTCGTCGGCAATGCCCGCCGCATCGTCGACCTGCTCGACGAGACGGCTTCGACGATGCGGGTTCCGCAATTGGGCGGGCCGGTGCGCATCGGCCTTCCCGAAGAGTATGGCCAGCCGGTGCTGTCGCGGGCATTGGGGGTGTTCGCCAAGCGCCATGCTCAGGTGGAGGTCACCGTCAGGTTCGGCTACTCGGCCGCCCAAATGGCCGCCCTTGCCGCCGGAGAGCTTGATCTGGCAGTGGTTTTCGAGTGGCAGGCGCCTTCCGGGGCCGAGGTCCTGATGCAGGATCCGACGGTCTGGGCCTCCTCCAACCACCATCATATCCACCAGGAGCGGCCGCTGCCGATCGCCGTCTACGGCCGCGACGGCTGGTGTCGCGAATATGTGCTCGATTCGCTGGAGAGCCGGGGCATCGACTACCGCTTCGCCTATACCAGCGACACCACCAACGGCCTCGTGCTCGCCGTGACCGCTGGCCTGGCGGTCGCGCCGATCTCGCGCAGCAACATCCCGCCCGACTGCCGCGAACTGACCGAGGCCGACGGCTTCGGACAGATCGATACGACCCGCGTCGTGCTGCACCGGAATCCGCGTGCCGGCAGCGAAGCCGTGGACGCCATGGCGGACGCCATCCGCGAAGCTTTCCATCAGCGCGGCTGATCGCTGGACCAACCGATTCCTCCTGACATTGATCCTGACAAAGAGCTGTCAGCAGGACCGTGCTAGGGTCCCAGCCAGTGAAGAGGAGGAGAAGATGATCACATTCTACCACGCGCCCTGGTCCCGCTCCTCGGGCATACTCTGGCTTCTCGAGGAACTCGGCGTCCCCTATGAGATCGAAAAGGTCGACATCCGCGCGCCTGGCGGGGCGCCGGAGGATTACCGGGCCATCCAGCCCAACAAGAAGGTGCCGGCGATCGCCCATGACGGTGTCGTCGTCACCGAGCGGGCGGCGATCTGCACCTATCTCTGCGATGCCTTCCCCAAGGCCGGCCTCGCGCCGGCGATCGGCGATGCGATGCGCGCGCCCTATCTCACCTGGCTCGTCTATGCCGATGCGGTGTTCGACCCGGTGCTGGCCGCCAAGGCCCACGGCCACGAGTTGATGGGCGGCGGCTATTCCTACGGTTCGTTCTCCGAGATGGTCGCCAATCTCGAACGTACGCTGTCGTCGCGGCCCTATATCGCCGGCGACCGCTTCACCGCGGCGGACACGCAGATCGGCGGCGGCATCAACTACGGCATCCGGGTGCTGAAGGTGCTGCCGGAGAAGCCGGTGTTCCAGGCCTATTTCGAGCGGCTGGCGGCGCGGCCGGCGTTCCAGCGCTACAGCCAGAAGGACTTCGAACTCGCCCGCGAGGCCGGCATGGCCGGCTGACCGGGAGACGGCGTGAGGCCGTCCGCGGTCTCCGAATATGCTAGACCCGATTGACGCGCCCGGTAGCAACGCGGCCCGCGACGTCAGGGCTGGCAGGCGCCGGTAGCGCGGTGACGGCTATTTGAGTTCCAGCAGCCTCTCGAGATACTGGCGCTCGAGTTCCGGGCTCAGCGCGTTGCCGAGGCGCTTGCGGATCGCATCGAGGATCTGGCGGGCGCGCTGCACGTCGATCTCGTCGGGCACCTTGACGGAATCGCCGAAGTCCGGGCCGGTCGTGGCGCGCGGCCGGCCGAGCGGATCGCGGTCGGCGTTGCGCTGGCGGCCGCCTTCCTCGCTGCCGCCCTCGTCGCCCTGCATCGCCTGCATCTGCTGCATCATGTCCTGGGCGCCCTTGCGCAGCGCTTCCAGCGCCCGGCCCTGGTGGCCGACGGCGCGGTCGCCTTCGCCGTCGCCCAGCGCGCCCTCGGCCTGGTTCATCGACTTGCCCGCCTCGCCGAAGCCTTCGCCCGGCTTGATGCCCAGGCCTTCGAGGCCCTTCATCAGCGCATCCAGGTCCTTCTCCAGCTGGCCCTGGCCCTCCTGCAGCTGCTTGAGCGCGTCGGCGAATTCCTGCGGGGTCATCGGACGTCCCTGCTGGCCCTGGCCCTGCTGCTGGTCCTGGCCGGGCTGGCCGTTGTCGCCGAACTCGTCGCCCTGGTCCTGGCCCGGCTGCTGGCCGCGCTGCATCTGGTCCATGCGGAAGGTCTCGTTCATCGTCTCCTGCTGGCGCCGCATGATCTCGCCGAGCTTGTCCATCTGCTGGCGCAGCTCGGAGTTCTGCTGGCCCTGCTGGCCGCGCTGGCGCCGTCCGGCCTGCAGGTTGTTCATCATGTCCTGAAGCTGCGACAGGAGCTCCCTGGCCTGGTCGCGGTTGCCCGACTTCGCCAGGTTCTCGATCTGGTCGAGCATGCGCTGCAGGTCGCTCTGGCGCAGCTCCTGGCCGGGGGCGGGCAGCTGCGCATTCTGGTTCTGCTGGGCACGCTCGGCGAATTCGCGCAGGAATTCGTCCATGGCGGCGCGCAACTCGGCCATCAGCTTGTCGATCTCCTCGTCGCTGGCGCCGCGCTCCAGCGCGTCCTGCAGCGCCTGCTGCGCCTGGCGCAGCCGCTTCTCCGCAGTGGAAAGGTCGCCTTCCTCGATGCCGAGCGCCACCTCCCAGAGATAGGAGACAACCTCGCGCAGCTGGTCGTCCGTCGTCGCCGTCTTGAGGCGGGTGCGGGCGCTGATCAGCGCCAGGTAGTGCGACAGGTTGTCGATCGTGTCCTCGGGCCTGAGCGTGATGGCATCCATGAGGGCGAGCACGCGGGCCTTGGCGTTGGCGTCGAGGCCGAGCAGCCGGCGCTGCTCGATGACCGCGCGCGCCAGCGGATTGGTGAAGGGCCGCTCGGGAAGCACCAGCGTCTTGGTCTCGCTCCTGGCTTCCTGTCCGGCGTCGTCGACAGCGCGAAGCGTCAGCTTCACTTCGGTACCCGCCCAGACATGCTCGGTCAGGTCGCGTGTCGCCTTGGTGGGCTTGGTGCCGGCGCCGCGGCGCGGCAGCGACAGCGGCATTTCCGGCGGGCCGTAGAGCGGCCGCGCGTCGGGCGCCTGCGCTTCGGCGAGGGCGAAGTCGGTTCTGGCGGAGGCCGCGCCGTAGTCGTCCTCGATCTGGTAGCTCAGCTCGAAGGTGCCGTTGACGGCGCGCCTGGGCTCGCCGACGAAGCGGATGGCCGGCGGGCTGTCGGGCGTCACCGCGAAAGCCCAGCTGCCGAGTTCGTCCTCGCCGGACCTGAGCGTCAGCCGCCCTTCGGCGTCGAGCTTGTCGGAGAACTGGCGCACCGCGGCGACCGGTCCGGCGGTGGCCGGCTTTGCCGCGTCGGTCTTCGGCGCGGCCGGCGCGATGTCGCGCGCCGTGCCGTCAGGGGCGGTGAAGGCGAGCGTCTCCTCGCCGGTGCCGCCGGTGACGCGCAGCGATAGTTCGCTGCCTTGCGGCACCGTCAGCACGGCGGCCTCGCGTCCGGCGCCGGCCGTCAGGAAGATCGGGGCCTTGCCGGTATAGGGCGGCGGCGTCACCCAGGCATCGATGCGCGGGGGGACCGCGTCACGCGCCGCATGCGTCTGGAGCACGTCGCCGATGCGGCCGCCCCACGGCCCGAAGGAAAAGGCGAAGGCAATCACGAACAGCAGTGCCGCCGCCGCGCGCAACGCCCAGGGATCGCGCTCCGGCACCCGGGTTCGCGGCAGGTCGCCGCCCAGCCTGCCGAGCCTCTCGGCCATGCGCTTCTGGTGTTCGCGCCAGAGCGCGTCGGCGAAATTGTCGGGCCGGCCCGAGGGGCGGTCGGTCTGGACCTGCACAGGCGTATGTTCGAGCTTGTTCGCCCGCTCGACGCGGCTGTCGATTTCGGCCCACGACGGCAGTCGGAAGAAGCGCAGCGGATAGAGTGACGCGAGCCCCGCGACCGCGAAGGCGGCGCCGAGGACCAGCCGCGCCATGTCGGGCAACAGCCTGAAGACCCCCAGCCACGACAGGCTGAGGAACAGGCTGGCGATGACGAGCAGTGGCAGCACCAAGGGCCAGCCGCGCTCGACCAGCATCGCCGTGCCGATGGCCAGGCGCGTCCTGCCCAGGCTGGCGGCTATGTCGCGATGCAGCGCTGATCTGGCCCGTTCGGTCATCGGCCCTTCCGGTTGGGCGGCGCGGGATGCCGCCGCCATGCCTTCGTTCAGAATACCATCAATCACGGCGAACGCGAGGCGACCAACACAATCGTGAAAGGAGCCGCCGCCAAGGTGATGCTCGCCAAACTCGTTGCTGATTGAATGCGGATGGTCGGTCGTGCGTCCTTCGACAAGCTCAGGATGAGGATCGGTGGCGCCGACGCTGCCTCGTCGGACTTCCCAACGGGCCCGGCGGCGCTATGGCCGTCTTGTCGAATCTTCCAGATCGACTTCCTTCGACATAGGCGCGTCCTTCAACATGAGCACCGTCGGCATCAACGATCCCATCCTGAGCTTGTCGAAGGACGCACGACATATCAGCTGTGCCCGATCGACAAGTTTGGCGCCGCGGTTTCCGGTCTCCTCACAGCCAGTCCGGTAGCGAATCGAGCCCGATCAGCTCCTCGTAGGTCTGGCGCTTGCGCACGACGTGGAAGCGGTCGCCGTCGACCAGGACTTCGGGCACCAAGGGCCGCGTGTTGTAGGTGCCCGCCTGGACCGCGCCATAGGCGCCGGCCGTGCCCACTGCGATCAGGTCGCCGGCCTCGAGCCGCGGCAGGTCGCGGTCGAGGCCGAGATAGTCGCCGGTCTCGCAGACGGGGCCGACGATGTCGACCGTCATGCGCTGGGCGTCGGCCTTGGCCTGAACCACCGGGCGGATGTCGTGGTAGGCGTCGTAGAGCGTCGGCCGGATCAGGTCGTTCATCGCCGCGTCGACGATGAGGAAGTTCTTGGCGTCGCCCTCCTTCACGAAGATCACTTCGGAGACGAGGATGCCGGCATTGCCGACGATCAGGCGGCCCGGCTCGAACATCACCTTTAGGCCGAGCTTGGCGACGTGCTTGTGCACGATCCTGGCATAGGCGTCGGGCAGCGGCGGCGGGTTGTTGTCGGTCTTGTAGGGAATGCCGAGGCCGCCGCCGAGATCGACATGGTCGATGGCGTGGCCGTCGGCCTTCAGGGTCTCGACCAGTTCGGCCAATAGCGCGAAGGCATCGTCGAAGGGCTGCAGCTCGGTGATCTGGCTGCCGATATGCATGTCGATGCCGGTCACCTCGATGCCGGGCAGGGCGGCCGCGCGGGCGTAGACCTCGCGGGCGCGCTGCATCGGGATGCCGAACTTGTTCTCGGCCTTGCCGGTCGAGATCTTCTTGTGGGTCTTGGCGTCGACGTCCGGGTTGATGCGCAGCGACACGGGCGCGGAGTTGCCGTTGGCCACTGCACGTTGCGACAGCAGCTCCAGCTCCGGCTCGGATTCGACGTTGAAGCAGAGGATGCCGGCCTGAAGCGCCAAATCCATCTCGCGCGCCGTCTTGCCGACGCCCGAGAACAGGATCTTGTTCGCCGGGACGCCGGCGGCGAGTGCGCGCCGCAACTCGCCCTCGGACACCACGTCGGCACCGGCGCCGAGCCTGGCGAGCGTCTTCAGCACCGCCTGGTTGGAGTTGGCCTTGAGCGCGTAGCAGACCAGCGCGTCGAGATCGGCGAAAGCCGCGGAGAAGACCTTGAAGTGCCTGGTCAGCGTTGCCGTCGAATAGCAGTAGAACGGCGTGCCGACGGCGGCGGCGATGTCGGTCAGCGCCACGTCTTCGGCATGCAGGACGCCGTCGCGGTAGTCGAAGTGGTTCACGGCAGTTCCGTTTGAGCTATCGGCACCCTCATCCGGCCCTGCGGGCCATCGTCTCCCCGCCAGGGAGAAGAGGCAAGCCGCAGCGTCGAACATCTCCTCTCCCCGCGGGGCGAGGCTGGCCGAGCGAAGCGGAGGCCGGGTAAGGGGGCATATGTGAAGTGATCAGATCAGCGGATCGAGGATGAAGGGCTTGTCCGCAACCGGTTTCTGCGGCTCGGCCGGCACCGGCTGGCCGGCCTTCTGGGCGTCCTTGCGCGCCTGCACGGCGGCGTCATAAGGCGTGTCGAGGTCGCCCCTACGGCCGCAGGCCGAAACCACACCGACGGCGGCAATCAGCCCGAGCGTCACCAAAATCCTGCCAGCGGTCATGATCCATCCGTCCGCGAAAATTTCCCCGCTGCTTGTAGCGGAGATTCTTGGGCTTTGCACCCCGGCTCGATCACGCTTTCGTAAGGCGCTTCTTCCAGTAACGCACCTGCTTCCTGACCTCTGCGGGCGCGGTGCCGCCGAAGGAGGTGCGGCTCTTCACCGAGTTCTGCACCGACAGCACCGAGAAGATGTCCTCGGTGATGCCGCCGTGGATCGACTTGAGGTCGTCGAGGGTGAGCTTCTCGAGCCCGACCTTCTTGCTTTCGGCCAGCGCCACGGCACGGCCGGTGACGTGGTGCGCCTCGCGGAAGGGCATGCCGAGCGAACGCACCAGCCAGTCGGCGAGGTCGGTCGCGGTCGAGTAGCCGGAACCGGCCGCCTTCTTCATCGCCTGCTCGTTGACCGTCATGTCGCCGACCATGCCGGTCATGGCCGCCAGCATCAGGTCCAGCGTCTCGGCGGCGTCGAACACCGCTTCCTTGTCTTCCTGCATGTCCTTCGAGTAGGTCAGCGGCAGGCCCTTCATGACGGTCAGCAGGCCGACCAGGTGGCCGTTGACGCGGCCGGTCTTGGCGCGCACCAGTTCGGCCGCATCGGGGTTCTTCTTCTGCGGCATGATCGACGAGCCGGTGGAGAAGCTGTCCGACAGGCGCACGAAGCCGAACTGCGGCGTCGACCAGATGACGATCTCCTCGGCCAGCCGCGACAGGTGCGTGGCGCAGATCGCCGCCACCGACAGGAATTCCAGTGCGTAGTCGCGGTCCGACACGCTGTCGAGCGAGTTGCGGGTCGGCTCGCGGAAGCCGAGCGCCTTGGCCGTCCGGAAGCGGTCGATGGGGAAGCCGGTGCCGGCGAGCGCCGCGGCGCCCAGCGGGCTCTCGTCCATGCGCTGGATGGCGTCGCGGACGCGGGAAAGGTCGCGGGCGAACATCTCGACATAGGCCATGCAATGATGGCCGAAGGTCACCGGCTGCGCCGTCTGCAGATGGGTGAAGCCGGGCATGACCGTCGCGGCGTGCTGCTCGGCGCGCTCGAGGAAGGCAGCGATCAGGCCCTTCAGCGCCTCGGCGACGCGGTGGAACTCGTCCTTGACCCAGAGGCGGAAGTCGATCGCCACCTGGTCGTTGCGCGAGCGAGCAGTGTGCAGGCGTCCTGCCGCAGGGCCGATCAGCTCGGCCAGGCGCGCCTCGACATTCATGTGGATGTCTTCCAGCCGGGTCGAGAATTCGAACTTGCCGTCCTCGATTTCTCGCAAGATCGTGTTCAGGCCGTGAGCGATTTTCTGTTGATCCGCGGCGGAAATAATGCCCGTTTCCGCCAGCATCTCTGAATGGGCGATCGAGCCTCGGATGTCCTGGGCGTAGAGCTTCCTGTCGAAGCCGATGGAGGCGTTGATCGCCTCCATGATCGCGGCCGGGCCCGAGGCAAAACGTCCGCCCCACATCTGGTTGCTGGCCTTCTTGTCGCTCATCGTGATACCCGGGCTCCGGAGAGAAACTGAATAGATGGACCGCAGAAAAATGTTTCCCGCGCCACGCCATATCCTGATTGCCGCCGTTGCGGGCGTGATCGCCGGCGCGGTCGCGGTATATGTCACCACCACCCTTCGTGGCAACAACGACACCGAGCTGACCGCCGGTACGGAGGCTACCGTCGCCGCCGACGCAAGCAGCCAGGACAAGGTCTGCACCGCCAAGGCCGACGCCGCCAAGAAGATCGGTGCCGCCGCCACCGGACAGGTCGCTGCGATGATGCCGGCCGATCCGCCCCAGTCGCTCAAGGACCTCGCCTTCAACGGCCCTGACGGCAAGCCGATGACCATCGGCGACCAGAAGGGGCGCGTCCTGCTGGTCAATCTGTGGGCGACCTGGTGCGCGCCCTGCCGTGCCGAGATGCCCGCGCTCGACGCGCTCGAGCGCGAGATGGGCGGGGAGAATTTCGAGGTCGTGGCGATCAACGTCGATACCGGCGACGACACCAAGCCCAAGAAGTTCCTGCAGGAGATCGGCATCGCCTCGCTCGGCTACTACCGCGACAACACGCTGACCGTCTTCAATGAACTGAAGACGCGCGGCCTTGCGCTCGGCCTGCCGGTCACGCTGCTGGTCGATGGCGAGGGCTGCCTGCTGGCCAACATGAACGGGCCGGCGGAATGGGCCAGCCCGGACGCCAAGAAGCTGATCGAGGCGGCATTGGCGCTGTAAGGCCGCGCTTGCGCCGGTTTGTGGATATGCAGCCACGGGTTGCGTGACCATCGGCGCCCTTTCGCCGGCCGGCTCGGCGAAAGGGCCGGCGGCCGTGTGCCGCATGCCGTCAGCCCTTTCGTTAGCCGGCATTTCCAAGCTCGACGGAATGTCGGTTTTTCGGCAAACCATTTTCGCTTTTCGGAAAAGCGAAACTGATTTTCCAAGCTGCGCCGTAAGCGAAAGCGATACGCGCCGGTCGCGACCTTCATACGATCGCTACAAAACTGTTGTAGGGCTGTCACAAACCGTCAATACTGCTCCCCGCGGAACTAAACCTTTCGCCAACCAGAACGGGAGCGAGACATGAAGACCCTAGGCTTCGCGGCCGGAATTGCCGCGACAATCACGATGTTGTCCAGCACCTCCGCCTTCGCCGTCACGGAGATCACGTGGTGGCACGCCATGACCGGCGCGAACAACGAGGTGGTCGAGACACTTTCCAAGGAATTCAACGCGAGCCAGAGCGAGTACAAGATCGTTCCGGTTTTCAAGGGCACCTATCCCGAGACGCTGAACGCCGGCATCGCCGCGTTCCGCGCCAAGCAGCCGCCGGCGATCATGCAGGTCTTCGACGCGGGCACGGGCACGATGATGGCCGCCGAAGGCGCGATCAAGCCGGTGGCCGAGATCCTGTCGATGGGCGGCCAGGCTTTCGACAAGAGCCAGTACCTGCCCGGCATCGTCTCCTACTACTCGAAGCCTGACGGCACGATGCTCTCGTTCCCCTACAACTCGTCCTCGCCGATCCTCTACTACAACAAGGACATCTTCCAGAAGGCGGGCCTCGACGTCGACAATCCGCCCAAGACCTGGCCGGAAGTCTGGGAAGCGGCAAAGAAGATCAAGACCAGCGGCGCGGCCCCTTGCGGCTTCACCTCGACCTGGCTGACCTGGATCCACACCGAGAATTTCGCCGCCTGGAACAACCTCTCCTACGGCACCAACGAGAACGGCATCGCCGGCACCGACGTCGAGCTCAAGATCAACTCGCCGGTCTTCGTCAAGCACTTCCAGGAACTGGCCGACCTCGCCAAGGACGGCACCTTCAAGTATGGCGGCCGCACCTCCGAGGCCAAGCAGATCTTCCTTGCCGGTGAATGCGGCATCTTCACCGAGTCCTCGGGCGGCCTCGGCGACATCGTCAAGTCGGGCATGAACTACGGCACCGGCCAGCTTCCCTACGAGCCGGAAGCCCAGGGCGCGCCGCAGAACACCATCCCCGGCGGCGCATCGCTGTGGGTGTTCAACGGCCTCTCCGACGACCAGTACAAGGGCGTCGCCGCCTTCTTCAACTTCCTGTCGCAGACCCCGATCCAGGCGCGCCTGCACCAGGTATCGGGCTACCTGCCGGTCACGCTTGCCGCCTACGAGGAAACCAAGAAGTCCGGCTTCTACGACAAGAACCCGGCTCGCGAGATCCCGATCAAGCAGATGATGGGCAAGGCCCCGACCGAGAATTCGAAGGGCGTGCGCCTCGTCAACCTGCCGCAGGTCCGCGACATCGAGAA
The DNA here is from genome assembly GCF_039907765.1 of Mesorhizobium sp. CC13. Classification (NCBI taxonomy): domain Bacteria; kingdom Pseudomonadati; phylum Pseudomonadota; class Alphaproteobacteria; order Hyphomicrobiales; family Phyllobacteriaceae; genus Mesorhizobium; species Mesorhizobium sp. CC13. Next base: position 89,018 of record NZ_JARDJI010000011.1, read on the forward strand.
CGAGGAGTTCGAGAAGATGCTCGCCGGTCAGCAGACCGCCCAGCAGGCGCTCGACAACATCGTTGCGCGTGGCAACAAGGCGATCCAGGAAGCGCTGGGGAACTGATCCGGTCGGTCCGACCGGGATTGCCCCTCACCCCTACCCTCTCCCCGTGAAGAACGGGGAGAGGGGCATCCACGTTGCCGCTTGTCCCTTCTCCCCGTCCTTCACGGGGAGAGGGTGCCGGCAGGCGGATGAGGGGCGGCGCAAACGCTGAACCGACAGGCGGTCCCTACCAACCAGCCCTCGGCAAAACCGCCCAACACGAGGCTCGCATTGACCCCACGCGTCGTCTTTCCCAACCGCATCCTGCCCTATCTGCTGGTCGCGCCGCAGCTGGCGATCACGGCGGTGTTCTTCTACTGGCCGGCCAGCCAGGCGCTCTATCAGTCGATGCTCAGGGAGGATCCGTTCGGCCTGTCGTCGAAATTCGTCTGGTTCGCCAACTTCAAGAAGGTGCTGTCGGACCCGAACTACCTCAACTCGGTCCAGGTCACGGTCGTCTTCTCGATCGCCACCGCAGCGGTTGCCATGGGCACGGCACTGCTGCTCGCCGTCATGGCCGACAAGGTGGTGCGCAGCCGCGGGCTCTATCGCACGCTGATGATCTGGCCCTACGCGGTCGCGCCCGCCATTGCCGGCATGCTCTGGCTGTTCCTGTTCAACCCGTCGATCGGCTCGCTCGCCTATGGCCTGCGCTGGCTCGGCATAAACTGGGATCCGCTGCTCGACGGCTCGCAGGCCATGACGCTCGTCGTCGCCGCCGCCTCGTGGAAGCAGATCAGCTACAATTTCCTGTTCTTCGTCGCCGGCCTGCAGGCCATCCCCAAGTCGCTGATCGAGGCCGCCGCCATCGACGGCGCCGGCGAGAACAAGCGCTTCTGGACGATCGTGTTTCCGCTGCTTGCGCCGACCACCTTCTTCCTGCTCGTGGTCAATACGGTCTACGCCTTCTTCGACACCTTCGGCATCATCCACGCCGTCACCGGCGGGGGACCGGGCAAGGCCACCGAGACGCTGGTCTACAAGGTCTACAACGACGGTTTCGTCAATCTCATCCTCGGCGACTCGGCAGCGCAATCGGTGATCCTGATGGTCATCGTCATCGCGCTCACCGCCATCCAGTTCCGCTATGTCGAGAAGAAGGTGCACTATGGCTGAGCCGAAGGCACTTCCGCCCGCAAGCGGCCACGACAAGCTGATGATCGGCCAGTCGAAGGCCGGCGTCTACATGGCGCATGCCATCCTGATCCTCGGCATCCTGATCGTGGCGTTCCCGATCTACTACACCTTCGTCGCCTCGACCCATTCGCTGCAGACGATCCTGCGGCCGCCGCTGCCGCTGCTGCCCGGCGGCGAGTTCTTCAACAACTATCGCGAGGCGCTGTTCGGCGGCGTCGGCCGCATCGGCGGGGTCAGCGTGGCGACGCTGCTCGTCAACACCACCATCGTCGCCTTCGGCATCGCCATCGGCAAGATCGTCATCTCGATCCTGTCGGCCTATGCCATCGTGTTCTTCCGCTTCCCGGGCCGCATGTTCTTCTTCTGGCTGATCTTCATCACCCTGATGCTGCCGGTCGAGGTGCGCATCCTGCCCACCTACAAGGTGATGGTCGACCTCGGCCTGATCGACACCTACACCGGGCTGATCGTGCCGCTGATCGCGTCGGCCACCGCGACGCTGCTGTTCCGCCAGTTCTTCCTCACCATCCCGGGCGAACTGGTCGAGGCCGCGCGCGTCGACGGCGCCGGACCCTGGCGCTTCTTCAAGGACATCCTCCTTCCCCTGTCGCGGACCAACATCGCAGCGCTCTTCGTCATCCTCTTCATCTATGGCTGGACGCAATATCTCTGGCCGCTTCTGGTCACCAACCGCAACGACATGAACACCATCGTCATCGCGCTCAGGAAGATGATCTCCTTCGCAGACGCCGATACCGAATGGCATCTGGTGATGGTCACTTCCATGCTCGCCATCGTGCCGCCCATCCTGGTGGTCGTGTTCATGCAGCGCTGGTTCGTCCGCGGCCTCGTCGAAACGGAGAAATAATGGCAACCGTCGATCTCAAGGACGTCCGCAAGGTCTATGCCGGCGGCGTCGAAGCCGTGAAGGGCGTATCCATCGCCATTCCCGACAAGGCGCTGTGCGTGCTGGTCGGCCCCTCGGGTTGCGGCAAGTCCACGCTCTTGCGCATGATCGCGGGGCTGGAAACCATCTCGGCAGGCTCCTGCGCCATCGACGGCAAGGTGGTCAACGCGATCGGCCCGACCGAGCGCGACATCGCCATGGTGTTCCAGAACTATGCGCTCTATCCGCATATGAAGGTCTACGACAACATGGCCTACGGCCTGCGCAACCGCGGCACGCCGAAGGACGAGATCGACAAGCGGGTGCGCTCGACGGCCAAGACGCTGGAGTTGGAGCACCTGCTCGAGCGCCGCCCGCGCGAACTGTCGGGCGGCCAGCGCCAGCGCGTCGCCATGGGCCGCGCCATCGTGCGCAACCCCAAGGTCTTCCTGTTCGACGAGCCGCTCAGCAACCTCGACGCCAAGCTGCGCGGCCAGATGCGCGTCGAGATCAAGAACCTGCAGCGCAATCTCGGCGTCACCTCGGTCTATGTCACCCACGACCAGCTCGAGGCGATGACGCTCGCCGACGTGCTGGTGGTCATGAACGCCGGCCTGGTCGAACAGCTCGGTGCGCCGCTCGACATCTACGAGAAGCCGGCCTCGACCTTCGTCGCCTCCTTCATCGGCGCGCCGCCGATGAACCTTCTGCCGCTCAGGAGCGGTCAGTTCGACGGCGCGGTCTCCGTCCCGGCGGTTCCCGCCAATGCGGCAACGCTCGGCTTCCGGCCCGAGGATTGCGAGGTGGGCGCCGACGGCCCGGCCTCCGAGGGCGGGCTCAGGCTGATGGCCAATGTCGAGGGCGTCGAGCCGGTGGGCGCCGAAAGCTTCCTCTATTGCCAGGCGGCCGGCAGCCGCGTCGTGGTGCGCGTGCCCGGCCGCACCGATGTGGTGGCCGGCGACCAGCTGCCGGTCTTTGCCCGGCGCGAGAAGCTGCATTTCTTCGGCAGCGACGGCAAGCGGGTCTGAGGCGCGGGGCTAGTTGGGGAATGACGAGGGGCGGGCGGAGAGCGCGCCGCCCTTCGGCAGCGGCGCCAGGAAGCGGCCCTCGAAATAGCGGAACGAGACTTCGGCCATCGCGATGGTCAGGACAAACGAGCTGCAGAACAGCAGCAGCCGATAGGCGACGGGCAGGCCGTCTGCCGGCACGTCGACATGCCGGAACAGCAATTGCCAGGCAATGGTGATTGCCAGCGCATGGTAGACATAGGCGCCGTAGGAGATCTCCCCGATCCGCTGCAGTACCGGATGCCGCAACAGCCAGTCGAGCGCCGGGTGCCTGGTCGCGGCCAGTGCCACCAGGCCTGCCGAAGCCACTATGATCGCCGAATAGGCGACGATTTCCCTGTGCTGGCCCCAGATGATGCCCGAGACCACGTTGCGCAGCACGTCGATGCCGCGCGCGCCGGCGACGGCGTGGTTCACATAGACATAGGTCGCCGCATAGGTGGCCAGGGCGAGCAGGCCAAGAATTGCCAGCGGCGTCGCGATCCGCGCCAGGAGCGGCCTGCGGCTGGCGAATGCGAGCAGCGAGCCCGCGGCAAAGGCGTCCATGTGCAGGAATGGTCCCGAATAGATGGCGTAGGCCTTGGCCTCGTCGGCCCAGGCGAGCGCGGTCAGCTCCGCCGATGCGAAGCCGCGCAGCGCCGGCGCAAGCGGCAGAGCGGCAATCAGCAGGGCGACCACGATCCTGCGCGGGGCGAAGACGAGGATGACCCCGTAGACCAGGTAGAACTGCATCTCCACCGAGATGGTCCAGAGATGTCCCACCGGCCAGCCGGCCAGTTCGCCGCGGCCAAGCGCCATCGTCACGTTGTTGAAGAAGCCGAGCAGCGATCCGGCAGCGAGGCCGTCGACCTGCCCGCCGAGGAGAAGCGTGAACCCTATGCCGGCCAGTACATAGAGATAGTAGACGGGAACGATCCGGCGGATCCTGCGGCCGAAGAAGCGGACGAGCCGCTGTCTCGGTTCTGCCTCGTCCTCACGGCCGATCACGCTCAGGGTGACGACGAAGCCCGAGATGACGTAGAACAGCCAGACCCCGGTCCATCCGAAGGGCATCAGGCCGCTGTGCTGCGCCACCACCGCGGTCATGGCAAAGCACCGCAGCGAATCGACCGGTCCGACCCGGCCCCCGCCGGAACCCTGCGCCCAAGCTCTTGCCATGCCGTCCTCGCCGCAACGGGCGATCTCTTCGACCGCGACCGGGGTTCGGTCGCTCAATTCGACAGAGTTTCAACGGGACAAGAATGGCGGCGGGGCCGGCAAACGCAATATCGCCGGCGCTCACCTCAAAGGATGCTCTGCACCGATCCGGCGTAGCTTCGCCGCCGCGGCGGCGGAGACGGCAGCCGAAAGGCGTAGGCGGCAGGTGGCGGCCCGGCCGTCAGCGTGTCGGGACCGGGACCTCGCCGCGATAGTCGTAGAAGCCGCGGCCGGTCTTGCGGCCGAGCCAGCCGGCCTCGACATATTTCACCAGGAGCGGGCAGGGGCGGTACTTGGAGTCCGACAGGCCGTCGTGCAGCACCTGCATGATCGACAGGCAGGTGTCGAGGCCGATGAAGTCGGCGAGCTGCAGCGGGCCCATCGGGTGATTGGCGCCAAGCCGCATCGCCGTGTCGATCGCCTCGACCGTGCCGACGCCTTCATAGAGCGTGTAGATCGCCTCGTTGATCATCGGCAAGAGGATGCGGTTGACGATGAAGGCCGGGAAATCCTCCGACACCGTCACCGTCTTGTCGAGGTGATGGACATAGTCCTTGGCGCTCTCGAAGGTCTTGTCCTCGGTGGCGATGCCGCGCACCAGCTCGACCAGCTTCATCAACGGCACCGGGTTCATGAAGTGGATGCCGATGAAGCGCTCCGGCCGGTCGGTCTGCGCGGCCAGCCGCGTGATCGAGATCGACGAGGTGTTGGTGGCGAGGATCGCCTCCGGGTTCAGCTGCGGGCAGAGCTGCGCATAGATCTTGCGCTTGATCGTCTCGTCCTCGGTCGCCGCTTCGATCACCAGGTCGGCGCTGGCGAGGTCGGCCATCGTCGGGGCGGACGAGATGCGGGCCATGGCATCCTTGCGGGCCTGCTCTTCGAGCTTGCCCGAATGCACCTGGCGAGCCATGTTGCCGTTGATGGTGGCGATGCCCTTTTCGATGCGATCGGGCGAAATGTCGTAGAGCTGCACGTTGTAGCCGGCGAGCGCCGATACATGCGCGATGCCGCTGCCCATCTGGCCCGCGCCGACAATGCCGACCGTCTCGATCTTACCCGTCATCACACTCATCCCGTCGAAGGCTTTTTTAGATTTGTGCAATGCAAACTAAATGGCCGGGGTAGCGTTCGTCTACCCCGGCCATCACATTTTAATACCGCAGCCGGCGGGGCGTCAAAGCGCCTTTTCGAGTTCCGGCAGGACGGTGAACAGGTCGCCGACGATGCCGTAGTCGGCAACCTGGAAGATCGGGGCTTCCTCGTCCTTGTTGATGGCGACGATGACCTTCGAATCCTTCATGCCGGCGAGGTGCTGGATCGCACCCGAGATGCCGCAGGCGATGTAGAGGTCGGGCGCCACGACCTTGCCGGTCTGGCCGACCTGCCAGTCGTTGGGGGCGTAGCCGGCGTCGACGGCGGCGCGGGAAGCGCCGACGGCGGCACCGAGCTTGTCGGCCACCGGCAGGATCACTTCCTGGAACTTCTCGGCCGAGCCGAGCGCGCGGCCGCCCGAGATGATGATCTTGGCCGAGGTCAGCTCCGGACGATCACTCTCCGACAGCTTGTTCTCGACGAAGGAGGACAAGCCGGGATTGGCGGCGGCGGAGATAGTCTCGACCGCGGCCGAGCCGCCCTCGGCGGCAGCCTGGAACGAGGCGGTACGCACGGTGATCACCTTCTTGGCGTCGAGCGCCTGCACCGTCTGGATGGCGTTGCCGGCGTAGATCGGGCGCTTGAAGGTGTCGGAGGAGACGACCTCGATGATTTCCGAGACCTGGCCGACGTCGAGCAGGGCCGCGACGCGCGGCGAAACGTTCTTGCCCGTCGAGGTCGCGGCGGCGACGATGGCGTCGTAGTTGCCGGCGAGGCCGACGACCAGGGCAGCGGTCGGCTCGGCCAGGCGCTCGGCCAGTTCTTCGGCTTCGGCGAGCAGCACCTTGCGCACGCCCTTGAGCTTCGAAGCGGCGTCGGCGGCCGCCTTGGCGCCCTTGCCGGCCACCAGCACGTCGACGTCGGAACCGATCTTGAGGGCTGCCGACAGCGCCTTGGCGGTCTGGTCGGAGAGCGAAGCGTTGTCGTGTTCGGCGATGAGGAGAATTGCCATTTTGTCTTTCCTGTCGTCTCGTTCCCGCGCGACCTGAATTCCGGTCAGGCCGCGCCGAAAACGGTTGGATTCGAGAACCGGAGCGGAGCGTACCTCAGTACGTGAGCACCGGAAGCGCAGAAGCCAGCCGTTTGCAGGCCGGCCTCATCGGAATTCTCACAGCACGCCGGCTTCGTTACGGAGCTTGTCGACCAGTTCCGCGACGGACTTGACCTTGACGCCCGCCTTGCGGCCGCCCGGTTCCTCGGTCTTGAGGACCTTGAGGCGCGGGGTGATGTCGGCGCCGAAGTCGGCCGCCGTCTTCTCGTCGAGCGGCTTCTTCTTGGCCTTCATGATGTTGGGCAGCGAGGCGTAGCGCGGCTGGTTGAGGCGCAGATCCACCGTCACGATCGCCGGCATCTTGAGCTCGACCGTCTGCAGGCCGCCATCGACTTCGCGCGTCACCTTGGCCTTGTCGCCGCCAAGCTCGATCTTCGAGGCGAACGTGCCCTGGGCCCAGCCCAGCAGGGCCGCCAGCATCTGGCCGGTCTGGTTGCTGTCATCGTCGATCGCCTGCTTGCCGAGCAGCACCAGGCCCGGCTTCTCGGCTTCCACCACGCCCTTCAGCACCTTGGCGACGCCGAGCGGCTCGACCGCATCGTCGGTCTTGACCAGGATGGCGCGGTCGGCGCCCATGGCGAGCGCGGTGCGCAGCGTCTCCTGAGCCTGGGCAGGCCCGATCGAGACCACCACGATCTCCTCGACCTTGCCGGCTTCCTTGAGCCGGATCGCCTCTTCGACCGCGATCTCGTCGAACGGGTTCATCGCCATCTTCACGTTCGCCAGCTCAACGCCAGAACCGTCGGCCTTCACCCGAACCTTCACGTTCGCATCGACAACCCGCTTGACCGGGACGAGAACTTTCATCGGCTTGGTACCTCTCTGAAAAGCGATTTAGTGCGCGCTATAGCAGCGCTTGGCCCGCTGCAATTGTCGATTGCCGACATATTGGGCGGAAAAACAGACCTGACCATGCGCTTCCGGTGGCGGGTGGCTGCCGCAAGCGCGCGGACCGTAGTTGCGGGCGAAGCGCGCTGTCAATATCCGTATGGACGTCAAATCGTTTGAAAATCGCGCTGCCGCGGCCCGCTAGCTGCGGCCCCAGCGCGGCGCCGGCGAGGCCGGCGGCGGCTCGACCGGAGCAGGCTCCGCGGCTTGTCCCGCTTCGGGATTTTCCGCGATCACGGGGACCGCGTCCTCGGCCGGGGCAAACAGCGGCACGTCGCGGCTGCGCAGGAACAGCACCAGTACGGCGCCGGCGACGATGCCGCCGACATGGGCCGCCCAGCTCACCTCGTCGTCGCCGCCGATGGCGATCATCAGGAACTGGAAGGCGACCCACAGGATCAGCGGGATCCAGGCCGGGATGCGCAGAGGGATACGGCCGAAGGCCAGCACCCAGACCTTCACCCGGGGGTAGAGGATGAGATAGGCGGCGACGATGCCCGCGATCGCCCCCGACGCGCCGATCAGTGGCGTCTGCGAATCCGGCAGGATCAGCCCGTGCAGGAAGGCGCCGGCGACGGCGCAGAGCAGGTAGAAGGCGAGGAAGCGGAAATGACCCAGCGCATCCTCGACATTGTCGCCGAACACCCACAGGAACAGCATGTTGCCGCCGAGATGGAAGACGTCGCCGTGCAGGAACGAGTAGGTGACGTAGCTCAGCTTCTCGGGGATGATGATAAGGTCCGGCGAAAGCTCCGCCGTGTCGTTCACCACCGAGGGTATGTAGCCGAGGCCAAGCACCGCGGCGGTCGCGAAGTCCTCGCTGCCGACGGTGGTGACGAAATAGGCGATGACGTTGATGGCGATCAGGCCGAACGTCACATATTGCAGCCGGATGTGGCGCAGATGGTTGGAATCATACAGCGGAATGAACATGCTCACGGGTGCGCCCTCCCGGCGCCAGGGCATTTTCCGCCCTGGTCAGCGGTTCTGTCCGGGCACCCATAGCACATCGGATTTTCCGTTGTCATTGACGACGCGGGCGGCCACGAACAGCAGGTCCGAGACGCGGTTGATGTAGCGGATGCCCTCGCGGTTCACATGCTCGGCCGGGTCCTGCGCCAGCGCCACCATGACGCGCTCGGCCCGCCGTGCCACCGTGCGGGCGAGGTGCAGGGCCGCGGCGGCAGGCGAGCCGCCGTTGAGCACGAAGGACCGTAGCGGCGAAAGGTCGGCGTTCAGCCTGTCGATGTCGGCTTCGATGCGCGCGGTCTGTGCGGCGATGATGCGCAGCGGCTCGTAGCCCAGGTCCTTGCCGCCCTCCGGCGTTGCCAGATCCGCTCCAAGGTCGAACATGTCGTTCTGGATGCGGCCGAGCATGGCGTCGATCTCGGGATGTGCCGGGCCGGTGTGTACGCGCGCCATGCCGATGCAGGCATTGGCCTCGTCGACGGCGCCATAGGCCTCGACGCGCAGGTCGGATTTCAGCCGGCGTTCGCCCGTGCCCAGCCCGGTCGTGCCGTCGTCGCCGGTGCGCGTGTAGATCTTGTTGAGCTTGACCATGGCGCGCGCCTTCAGCCGCCGCGCGAGAAGTACAGCGCGAGCAGGATGAAGACCAGCGCGATCGCCTGAAGGAGCACGCGCGCCTGCATCAGCTTGTTCGACGTGTTGGCCGAGCCGCCGCGCATCATGTTGAACAGGCCGCGCACCAGTACGATCGCGACGGCTGCCATGAACACGATGGCGATGATGTTGAATGTGGTTCCCATGCGAGGTTCCAGTTTCCCTTGGACGTCACCGCGGCCGGCTCAGGCCTGCCGGGCCAGGATCTTGTAGAGGAGCGAGGCGGGCAAGATGCGTTTCAGCACGACGCCGATTCGCGCCGGAGTCGTCACAACATAATGCGGCCGCGGGCGAGGCGACAGCAGGGCGTGTCGCAATACCGCATGCACCGCCTCGGGCCCCAGCTTCATGGACGACTTGCTGCCGCCGCCGCGCAGCCGCGCCAGCTGCGCCTGATAGGCTTCGCGATGCACGGAATTCTCGTGGTCGATGTAGCGCAGGAACCAGGGCAGCCCGTTGCTGGCGATCCTGGAGGCGATCGGGCCCGGCTCGATCATGGAGACATGCACGCCCGAGCCTTCGAGTTCCTGGCGCATGCACAGCATCAGGCCCTCGAGCGCATGCTTGGAGGCGGCATAGGCGCCGCGGAACCGCACCGGCGTCAGGCCGAGGATCGACGAGCAGTGGACGATGCGGCCGTGGCCCTGGCGCCGCATCACCGGCACGATGCGCCGGGTCAGGTCGTGCCAGCCGAAGAAGTTGGCCTCGAACTGGTCGCGCAGCGCCGCCATGGGCAGGTCCTCGACCGCGCCGGCCTGGGCATGGGCGCCGTTGTTGAACAGGGCGTCGAGCCTGCCGCCGGTGCGCTCGAGCACGGTTGCCACCAGCGCCTCGATCGAGCGCGGCTCGGCGTAGTCGAGATAGAGCGCTTCCAGCCCGTCCGCCTCGAGCGCCGCGACATCTTCCGGCTTGCGCGCCGTGGCGAACACGCGCCAACCTTCCGCCTTCAGCGCACGGGCGCAATGAGCGCCGATCCCGGACGACGTTCCGGTCACGATAATCGTGCGTAACTCCTTGATCGTGTTCACGTCACTGCCGCCAAGACTTGCAAACCGGGGCAAACCCTTCCCATATTCGCGGCCTGGAAACAATCGGACGGAGCGGCAAACTGGATCTGTTGCGCAGGATCGTGGCCATCCGGCGCGTGCTCTACGACGCAGCCGGCCATTTCCATGACGACGACGGCTGGGCCATGGCGAGCCATCTCGCCATCTCGGCGCTGATGGCGCTGTTTCCGTTCCTCATCTTCGCCACCACGCTTGCCTCGTTCCTGGGCGCCGACAGGTTCGCCGAAACCGCCGTGCACCTGGTGTTCGACACCTGGCCGGAACAGATCGCGGCCCCCATCGCCCGCGAGGTCGTCAACGTGCTCACCGTGCCGCGCACGGACCTGCTCACCTATGGCGTGCTGCTCGCCGCCTTCTTCGCCTCCAACGGCATCGAGGCGCTGCGCACCTCGCTCAACCGCGCCTACCGCGTTCGCGAGACCCGCACCCTCTGGTTCCGCCGCACCCAGAGCCTGATCTTCGTGCTCATCGCCACGATCGGATTCGTCGCCATCAGCGTGCTCCTGGTGTTCGCGCCGATCATCGCGCGCATCCTCGAAGCCAAGTTCGAGTGGATCAGGCCCTATATGGGCACCATCACCGTGTGGCGCTTCACCATCGCCTCGGCAGTCATCGTGCTCGGCCTGTTTGCGGTCCACAAATGGCTGCCCGACGGCCGCCGCGGCTTCCTCAGCCTCGTGCCGGGCATCATCTTCACGCTGGTCGCCTGGCTGATCGGCTCGACGGTGTTTGCCGCCTATCTCGACACCTTCGCCTCCTATGTGACGACCTATGCCGGCCTCGCCTCGATCCTGATCGCGGTCGTCTTCCTCTACATCATCTCGGCGATCTTCATCCTCGGCGGCGAGCTCAACGCCGCCATCAGCCGCTATTTCGAGGCGCGCGCCCGCGTGCCGGGCTGAGCCGTCGCCAGGCCGACGCCCAGCGTGGCGATCGCCATGCCCAGGAGCTGCAGCAGCGACAGCTGCTCGCCGAACAGCAGCCAGGCGATGACCGCCGTCACCGCCGGCACGAGATAGAACAGCGAGGCGACCTTCGACATGGCGCCGTCGCGGATCATCACCATCAGCAGGAAGATCGCGCCGATCGACAGCACGAAGACCAGCCAGGCGAGCGCGAAGATCAGCTCGCCATTGACGGTCATCTGCTGCGTCTCGAAGGCGAAGGAGGCGAGGGTCGTCAGGACGCCGGCGCCGACATATTGCCAGAAGGTTCCCGTCACCAGGTCGCCCGAGGTGCCGGCCCGCTTCTGCCAGATGGTGCCTGCGCTGATGCCGGCCATGGCGATCAGCGACGCGGTCAGCGTCTGCCAGGTCACGCCGCCGATGCTGCCGAGCTTGGGCGACAGCACGATCACCACGCCGACGAAGCCTACCGCAAGCCCCAGCCAGTGGCGCGGACGGATTTCCTCGCCGAGCACCGCGCCGGCCAGAAGTGCCGTCACCAGCGGCTGCAGCCCGGCAATGAGCGCCGAAAGGCCGGCGGGCAGGCCGTGGCGGATCGCCCAGAACACCCCACCCAGATAGATCCCGTGCAGCAGCATGCCGATGAGCATGGCATTGAGTGCTGCCCGCCGCGGCAGGGGTCTGGAGCCGATGGCCAGCATGATGCCGCCGAGGATCAGCGCCGCGATCGCGAAGCGGACAGCCAGGAAGGTGAACGGCTCGGCCCACGGCATGGCGTAGCGCGCGCCGATGAAGCCGGTTGCCCACAAGAGTACGAAGGTGGCCGGGATCAGCCGCTTGGCAGGTGTCATCGTGGGGTCCGGTGTCTGGCGCGTTTGGGGCGGGGTCTTGGGGAACTTAACGGGATCCCTCTAATGCCGAATATTAGGGCAAGCAAAACGAAACGGTTGATCCATAGAGTCAGCGGACCTGATCGACGAGGCGGTCGGGGGGATGCTTGCCCGGGAGGCGGCCTGGGATAGTTGCGCTGGCGGCCTTTGAAAGGACCGAGCATGCTGTGGAATCTCGACCCGGGCTGGCTCATGATGGCGGTGGCCTTCGTCACCGTCATGGCCTTTTTCTTCGGCGCCGCGCTCGACGCCATCATGAAGGACGACGGCTTCGGCCCCATTGGAAACACGGTGCTTTTCACCGCCGGCTTCTTCGGCGCCGTGCTGCTCGCCAACAACATGGGCATCATCCTGCGCGACCTGAAATTCGCGGTCGCCTGGGGCCTTGGCGGCGCGTTCGTCTTCATCAGCCTGCTGGCGCTGCTCAAGGCCGGCATCGCCCGGATGCTATAGTCCCAGGCGGGATCGTACCGCCTCCGGCGTCTCGCCCGCCGCGCGCAGGGCGGCGAGGCCGGTGTCGCGCAGGCTCTTGGAGAGCTTGCGGCCGTCCGGCCCGAGCACCAGCCCGTGGTGGAAATAGCTCGGCTCGGGCAGGCCGAGGATCTGCTGCAGCAGGCGCTGGACCGATGTCGCGAAATAGAGGTCGCGGCCGCGCACCACGTGGCTCACACCCTGCAGCGCGTCGTCCACCACCACCGCCAGGTGGTAGCTGGTGGGGATCTCGCGCCGGGCGACGACGACGTCGCCCCATTGCCCGGGCTCGGCGGCGATTTCGTCCGAAGCGGTCATCGCCTCGTCTCTCCATTCGCGCCAGTGCAGCGGGCTCTCCAGGCGCGCGGCCGCCGCCTCGGCGTCGAGGCGCCAGGCGAAGGGGGCGCCGTCCGCGATGCGGCGCCGGCGCTCGCTCTCCGCAAGCGTCTTGTCGGCGCCGGGATAGAGCGGCGCCCCGTCGGGATCGCGCGGCCACTTCGCCCCGGCTGCCTCGTGTTCGACGATCGCGGCGCGGATCTCGCCGCGGCTCATGAAGGCGGGATAGACCAGTTCCTCGCGTCGCAGCCGCGCCAGCGCCGCCTCGTAGTCGCCGAAATGATCCGACTGGCGCCGCACGGGCTCCTCCCAGGCGAGCCCGAGCCAGGCGAGGTCGCGATAGATGCCCGCCTCGAATTCGGGCGTGCAGCGGGTGAGGTCGATGTCCTCGATGCGCAGCAGCAGCCTGCCGCCGGTCCGGTCGGCCATGCGCCGGTTGGTCAGCGCCGACAGCGCGTGGCCGAGATGCAGCTCGCCATTGGGGCTGGGCGCGAAGCGGAAGACAGGAGCCGTCATGAGCGTTGCGGTTTCGGATTGAACGTCTGCTTCGCCGATTGCTACGTTGTCGGCCCGATCCTCACAAGAGTTGCCATGCGCCGCATCTCCAGCATCGACGACATCAGCCGCGGCCTCGACGAGCTCTGCGCCATCGATCCGCGCCTCGGCGCCGTCCGCGAAATGGCGGGCGAAGTGCCGCTCCGGCTGTCGCAGCCCGGCTTCGCCAGCCTCGCCTCGATCATCGTCTCTCAGCAGGTGTCGACGGCGAGCGCCAGGGCGATCTTCGGCCGCTTCTCGACCCTCGTCGATCCGCTGACGCCCGAGGCGCTTCTAGGCGCGGGCGAGGAGGTGTTCCGCACGGCCGGCCTGTCGCGGCCCAAGCAGCGCACGCTGCTCGCCGTCGCGCGGGCCGCCGCCGACGGCCTCGATCTGTACGGCCTCTGCCGGCTCGACGCGCGCGAGGCCATGGCCGCCATGGTGGGGATCCCGGGCATCGGGCCGTGGACGGCCGAGGTCTACCTGCTCTTCGCCGCCGGCCACCCCGACATTTTTCCCGCCCGCGACGTGGCGCTGCAGAGCGCGGTGGGGCATGCGCTCGGCATCGATCCGCGCCCCGGCGAGAAGGCACTGATTCGGCTTGCCGAATCATGGGCGCCCTGGCGAGGGGTCGCTTCGCGGCTGTTCTGGGCGTATTATCGGAATACCCGCGGTCGCGATGGCGCGCCGCCTGCGGGAAATCCCGCTTGAATCGACGCGATCGCGGCTTTTTGAGCGATTTTCCGGCCAGCCAGGCGCTTCACATTCCTGTCACCTCGGGCTTACAGTATTCGCGCCGTTAGGTTCGAAGACCAAGGAGGTAAGCGAAGTGACGGTTGCCGTGTCTCCGGATGGGCTTCCAGCACTAGTGCTGAACGCGGATTATCGCCCGCTCAGCTACTACCCCTTGTCGTTGTGGTCCTGGCAGGATGCGATCAAGGCGGTGTTCCTCGACCGCGTCAACATCGTCGCCGAATACGAGCACGCCGTCTCGTCGCCCACCTTCTCGATGAAGCTGCCGAGCGTCGTCAGCCTCAAGAACTACGTCAAGCCGTCGCGCTATCCGGCCTTCACCCGCTTCAACGTGTTCCTGCGCGACCGCTTCCAGTGCCAATACTGCGGCACGCCCGAGGATCTGACCTTCGACCATGTCGTCCCGCGCCACCGCGGCGGGGCCACGACGTGGGAAAACGTCGTCGCCGCCTGCTCGCCCTGCAATCTCAGGAAGGGTGGCATGATGCCGGCGCAGGCCAAGATGTGGCCGCTGCAGAAGCCGTTCCAGCCGACCGTGCACGACCTGCACAACAACGGCCGGCTGTTCCCGCCCAACCACCTGCACGAAAGCTGGATGGACTATCTCTACTGGGATGTCGAACTGGAGCCTTGATGAAGGCTGATCTCCCCCCTTGCGGGGGAGATGTCCGGCAGGACAGAGGGGGGTGCGAAGGATCGCTGCCCGCCCGCGACCCTCACCCCTTCCTGAACGCTCCACGAAACGCGACGACCGCAAGGATCGCGCTGGCGATCACGTTCCAGCCGGCAAACGACAGGCCCAGCACCCTGAGCGCCGCCTTGTTGCAGGAGGGCGGCACGACGTCGTTGAGGACGTCGAGCAATCCCTTGCCGCCGGTGTCGACGGGGCCGGCGACCGCCGCGCAGTCGGTCGGACCCTGCCACCAGGCCCATTCGACGCCGGCGTGGAAGACCGCCAGGTAGAGCCCGTAGGTCATCAGCAGCCCACCCGCCACGAGCAGGGCGCGCGTCGTCCAGGCCGGCCACTGCATGACCGAGGCGAGCGTCGCCAGGGCCATCAGGGGCACGCCGACATAATAGGGGGTGCGCTGCTCGAGGCAGAGCTTGCAGGGCATGTAGCCGCCGATGTGCTGGAAGCCGAGCGCGGTGCCGACGACGACGGCCATGGCGACGGCGAGGAAGAGCGCCGTCGCGGTCAGGCTGCGGCGGCTGGGGTCGGAGGCAAGCGAGGTCATGTGGCGAGGTCCGATGGTTGAGCCGGTCAAGCGAAATATTTGACGAGAAGATAGAGCAAAATCAGGGCGGCGGCAGCGACCCCGGCGAGCAGGCCGAGGCGCTTTTCGATGAAATGGCGGATCGGATCGCCGTAGGTCCTGAGCAGCCAGGCCAGGAACAGGAAGCGTGCGCCGCGGGCGACGATCGCCGAGACGATGAACCAGCCGAGCGGGAAGCCGACGACGCCGGCGAGGATGGTGACAACCTTGATCGGCGGCAGGTGGGCTAGGCCCGAGGTGACCAGCATCAACAGGATGATGCCTGTGCCGGACAGTTTGAGGTTTTCGAACGCCTCATACTTGCCGTAGAATTCGAGCACCGGCCGGGCGATCGCCTCGAACGCGTAGTGCCCGAGATACCAGCCGGCGATGCCGCCGAGCACCGAGGCGACCGTCGCCACCAGCGCGTAGCGATAGGCGCGGTCGGGCCGCGACAGCGCCATCGGCAGATAGAGCACGTCTGCCGGCACGAGGAAGATCGAGCTCTCGATGAAGGCGATGATGGCCAGCCACCATTCGGCGGATTTCCGTGCCGCGAGCGACAGGGTCCAGTCGTAGAGTTGGCGAAGCATCGGGTCCTCTTGGATTGCGCGCCTTGTGTAGGCAGAAATGTCGCGCTGCACAATGCCGCCGCCATTCACGAATGTGAAACACGCCAGGCGTGCACGATCAGTCGCACAATCGCGTACGGAGACGGTTGACGGACGGGCCGCGGACCGTATAGTCCGCCTCCGTTCTGCCCGCTCGCGGCAGGCCCCTATGGCGGAATTGGTAGACGCGCTCGACTCAAAATCGAGTTCCGCAAGGAGTGCTGGTTCGATCCCGGCTAGGGGCACCATTCCCTTTCGAAAGGGTCGTTGTTTGCTTTCACCGCACCGGTGCCGGATGCCGCGTCGGCAAGCGGCTCGAGTAGATCACGTGTCCAGATTGACTTGGCACGATCAGACAAGCTCCCTAGGATGGGTTTATTGCCGGCAAGCCAAAGAGAATTACAATTGTCTACTGATAAAGCACTTCAATCGTTCAATTTCCTGAATTTCCGTTTCTTGCTTTTCTGGGTTTTGATGGCTGGGATCGGTGTGAGCGTGCTCTCCGGGGCATCGATGTCCGTGGGCACTGCCAGGGCGTTGTTGAAGGAGAATGGCCCGGTAGAAGTCGCGAGTGCGGTGCTGCACTTCGTGGTCGCGGCGGCTGCGGCGGGCCTGTGGTTTCGCCGCGGCGGGCTGGCCGGGCCGATCGCGGTAGCCGCGCTGCTCCTGGGCGCGCGTGAACTGGACTGGCATCACGCCTTCACCACGTTCGGGCTGTTCAACGTTCGCCAATATATCAGGCCGGAAGTTTCGCTTGTCGAGAAACTGGCCAGCGCCGGCGTCATAGCCCTCATCTGCACGATCCTGGTGGTTTCGCTGACGAGGTCGAAAGACCACATCAAGGACCTGGTGGTTCGCCGGCCACCCGCAGCCTACGGCGCGGTCGTGCTTCTGGCCTACTTGCCGACCCTCAAGGTCCTCGACGCCATTCCCCGGTGGTTCCGGCAGGCCGGGAGCGCCCTTTCCGAAACGGGCGTGAAATTTTCCCGGGCTCTCGAAGAGATCAACGAAATGTGGTTGCCGGTGCTGGTGCTGCTGTTCCTGTTGCAGCTGTATCATCCCTCGCCGAAGATCGAGCCGACGCCAAGCCTGAATGGCACGCCCGGCTGAGACAGGTCCTTGACGTCGCCCGGGAGCGGGGCTACCCGACAAAGCCTGTTCACGGTGCCTGGCGTCATGAGGGCCGGCACCATTCCACTCGCGGAGGAGCGGAGACGACGGTCCATGCTCGAACGGCGCGACAGCTACGACGCCCTCTATCGCGACTTCCGCTGGAACATCCCGCATAAATTCAACATCGGCACGGCCGTGTCCGACCGCTGGGCGGCAGTCGATCCCGACCGCACCGCGCTTTTCGAATACCGGGCCGAGGGCGAGGCCGAGACGCTGTCCTTCGGCGAACTCGCCCGGCGCTCCAACGCCTTCGCCCATGCGCTCAGGGCTCGCGGCGTGCGTCGCGGCGACCGCGTCGCACTGCTCCTGCCGCAGAGCTTCGAGACGGCCATCGCCCATGTCGCCATCTACAAGCTCGGCGCCATCGCGGTGCCCTTGGCGCTGCTGTTCGGCGTCGAGGCGCTAGAATATAGGCTGCAGACCGCGGGCGTGCGCGCGATCGTCACCAATGCCGCCGGCTTCGCCAAGGTCGGCCAGGTCAGCGGCCGCCTGCCGGAGCTCGAGACCATCGTGGTGGTCGGCAGCGGCGGCGCCGACGACTTCCAGCGCCTCGTCGCTGGCCATTCGCCAGTGTTTTCGGCCGAGCCGACCGGCCCCGACGATCCGGCGATGATGATCTTCACCTCCGGCACCACCGGACCGCCCAAGGGCGCGCTGCACGGCCACCGCGTGCTGCTCGGCCACCTGCCGGGCATCCAGATGGCGCAGGAGTTCATGCCTGAGCCGGGCGACCTGATGTGGACGCCGGCCGACTGGGCCTGGGCCGGGGGCCTGCTCAACCTGCTCTTGCCCGGGCTCTATTTCGGCCTTCCGGTGGTGGCCGGCCGCTTCGACAAGTTCGATCCGGAGGCGGCGCTGGTGCTCGTCGAGAAGATGGGCGTGCGCAACGCCTTCATCCCGCCCACGGCGCTGCGCATGCTCAAGGTCGTCCCCGACATCGGCAAGCGCTTCCGGCTGTCGCTGCGCAGCATCGGCTCGGCCGGCGAATCGCTCGGCCGCGAAACCTACGACTGGGCGGCCGCCCAGCTCGGGCTGACGGTGAACGAGTTCTACGGCCAGACCGAATGCAACGCCGTGCTCGCCTCCTCGGCCGGGATCGGCGTCAGCCGGGGAGGGGCCATCGGCAAGGCCGTGCCCGGCCATCGCGTCGCCATCATCGACGGCGAGGGCCGCCGCGTGCCCGTGGGCGAGCCGGGCCAGATCGCCATTGCCCGGCCCAATCCGGTGATGTTCCTAGAATACTGGCAGAACCCAGAGGCGACCGAGAAGAAGTTCATCGGCGAGTGGATGACCACCGGCGACCAGGGCATCGAGGACAAGGACGGCTACGTCACCTTCTTCGGCCGCGACGACGACGTCATCACCTCGGCCGGCTTCCGCATCGGCCCCGGCGAGATCGAGGACTGCCTCACCGGCCACCCGGCGGTGGCGCTGGCCGCCGCCGTCGGCAAGCCCGATCCGCTGCGCACCGAGATCGTCAAGGCCTATGTGGTGCTCAAGGACGGCGTCGTGGCCGATGCCGCGCTCGCCGAGGAGATCAAGCTCTGGGTGCGGGAGCGGCTTTCGGCGCACGAATATCCGCGCGAGGTCGAATTCGTCGATTCCATGCCGCTGACCACCACCGGCAAGGTCATCCGCCGCATCTTCCGCGAGCGGGCGAAGCGAGAGGCAAGGTCGGCCTAGCGCTTTCCGAGCAGGCTACGCATCCGGTCGCGCAGCTTGACCGCCAGTTTTCGCGTCTCCCGGTAGAGATGCAGCTGCGAGGCGGCCTGCCGCGTGGCGCGGTCGGCATCGGGTGTCAGCCCGACCACGATGGTCCCGAACGGCTTGCGTTCGCTCCACATGCGCCCGACCATCGGATGGTCCGGCACCGCGCAGGAATCCGTCGTCACGATGTTGGGGTCCTCGAGGTGGCGCGCGGTGACGTCCATCATCAGCAGCGCGCCGGGCGAGAACCGAGACAGGCTCTCGTCATAGGCGGTCTTCCAGGTATAGGCGACGCCGGCTTCGACGAAGACCACCAGGCTGGCCACGGTGCGGCCGTCGAGGGTCAGCGAATGGATCCGACACAGGTCCTGCTCGGCCATGCGGTGCACCGCCTCGCGGGCGAAGGCCGCGCGGTAGCGATCGATCACCATGGCGGTGCGCTTGCGGCCCTTCCAGCCCGAGGCCTCGAGCGTCAGGAACTGCTCGATGGCATGGCGCACCTCGTCCTGGCTGCGGGCCACCCTGTGTTCGACCGCGCCCTGCTCGGCGAGCCGCCGGCCGAGGCGCTTGAACTCGCCATGGTGCCGGCCGCCCAGCGCCGCCTTGAGATAGTCCTCGCCGTCCATCTCGCTTTCGAGGAAGGGGCGTTCGAAGCGGCCGGTCGTCTCGATCGGCAGGCCGCGCGCCTCGGCCACCAAGCCCAGCATACGGGCGACTGCGCCGTCGAGGCGCATGTCGGGCATCACGAAGACGCGCGGCAGCTTGAGACGGGGCCGCGCCAGCATGGCGAAGAAGTCCTCGATCACGCCCGCGGGGTCGTCGCGGTCGACGAGCGGCATGCCGAGCGGGCCGAACGGGCTCGACCAGGTCCGCATCACCGGCACGCCGAGGGGCACGGCCGGTCCCTCGATGGAATAGGGTACGAGCAGGCGCAGCCTGTTGCGGTATTCGGTGCCGTCGCGGATGACGGCAAGCCGCACCTCGCGGTCCTCCAGCCGGGGCATGGCGGGGGCGAGGAAACGCGGATTGAAGAAGACGTTGGGCTCGATGGTGCGGGTGCACAGATGGTCGAGCTCCTCGACCAGGTCGAAGCCGGCAGAGGCGGGGTAGATCGCCAGCCGCCGCTGCGGCCGCTCGGAGGAGACCAGTTCGAGCTGCGCCTGGTCGGCGGCGTGTCCCGGCGCGTCGGCGAGGCCCGCGATCATCGAGCCGGCAGGCCCGCCGCTGACCTCCTCGAGAAGGGGGACCGCCACCATCACGCAACCTCCCTGCCGCGCATGGGCACGAACACCAGCATGACGATGCCGAGCCTGCGCCACACGGTGAAGGCCAGCGCGCTGGCCTCGAAGATCATCGCCGCCGAGGTGGCGATGGCCGCGCCCCACAGGCCGAGGCTAGGGATCAGCGCCACGTTGATGGCGATGTTCAGGGCCAGGGTCATGGCGTAGACGAGGGCGCAGACGTTCTGGTTGCCGCTCATGGTGAGCAGGCTCTCGCAGGGGCCGACCGCCGAGCGCGCCACCACCGCCGCCACCAGCAGGAACAGCAGCGGATAGCCGGCGTCGAAGCCGGGCCCGAACAGCATCAGCAGCGGTTCGCCCAGGATGAGCACCGCGACGCCCATCAGAAGCGACGGCCAGAAGGTCCAGGACACCGTCTCGTGGGCGAAGGCGGCCAGCTTGTCGGGCTCGCCATGGGCGAAGCGGGCGTAGCGCTGGGCCACGCCCGCCTTGACGGCGAAGTAGACGAAATGCACCAGCGCCAGCGTCTTCACGGCGGCGAAATAGACCGCCACCCGGTCGGGGTCCATGTAGAAGCCGACCATCAGCACGTCGGCGTTGGTGAGCAGGAAAAAGAAGCTCTCGACCAGGAAGATCGGCAGCGAGATCTTCAGCCAGTAGCCGAGGCGGACGGTGCGCGGGCCGGGGGCAACGCGCCGTTCGGCGCGCGCGGGAATGCTGACGAGCTGGCCGAGCGTGGTGGCATAGGTGGCGGCGATTGACGCCAGCACCGCCGTTTCGGCCGTCGCCGGCAGGCCCGAGGCAAGTGCCGCCGCCATGAAGGCCAGGATCAGCACCGGCCGGATGATGTAGGCCGGCAGCAGCGCCGAATAGGCCCAGCTGTTGGCCCTTGCCTGCCCCTGCAGCAAGTCGGACAGCGCTATCATCGGCAGGCAGGACATGCCGAGGAAGAACGGCGCGACGTAGTAGGGCTCGATCGTGGCCGAGGCCAGCCAGACGCCGGCGGCGCCGAGGGCCGCGATTGCGGTCGAGGCAAACAGCACCAGCATGCGGCTGGCGCGGAGTATTCCGCGCAGCTCGGCGAACATGCCCTTCTCGCGGTATTCGGGGATGAATCGGATGACCGAGGTGTGGAAGCCGAGGCACGACAGGCTGCCGGCGATCACCATGGCGACCCAGACCAGCACGAAGATGCCGTATTCGAAGCTGCCCATCCAGCGGGCCAGGAGCACCTGGCTGACGAAGGCGATCGCGGCGCTGACGATGCGGACGGCGAAGGCGAACAGCGACATGCGCCCGGCCTCGCCGCGCTCGTCGGTGCTGAACAGCGCGGCGTCGATCCGGCGCAGCGCCGGCATGGCGCGCGTGGCGATCGGCCCCGGCAGCAGGCGCTCGGCTGTCGTCGCTGCGGAAAAGCGCAACGCAAACTCCATCTTCCGCAATATTCCCGCTCAGGCTCTACTGGAGAGCGATTAAGAAACGGTTGGATGGCATGTGTATCGCGGGGAGGAACCGGTGATCACGGAAGAAGAACGCAAGTCGATGCTCAGGGCGCCTTCGATCGGTCCGACGATGATCCGCTATCTCGAGGAGATCGGCATCGAGCGGCTCGCCGACCTGCGCGGCGCCGATCCGGACGAGATCGCCATGCGCATGAACATCGCGCTCGGGCGACGACACATCAATTCGCTCGGCGTCGCCGCATTGCGCAATCTCATCGCGCTGGCCGAGCGCGAGGCGCCCTGAACGTGAAAAGGCCCGGCACGAGGCCGGGCCCTTTCGCATTGGTGGCTCTGCCGGTCAGGCGAAGGCGCCGTGGCAGTGCTTGTATTTCTTGCCCGAGCCGCAGGGGCAGGGCTCGTTGCGGCCGATGCGGCCCCAGGTCGAGGGATCGCTGGGGTCGCGGTCTTCCTCGGCCACCACGCGCGCGTCCTGCAGCACGGCGACCGAACCCTCGCCGAAATCGTCCTCGCCGGTGGTGCCGTCGATGTGGTGGCCGTGCATTTCCGGCGCCTGCGGCGGCGGCGCATCAGCCGCCTGGCGGACGAGCTCGACGCGCATCAGCTGCGCCGTCACCGCCTGGCGGAGATTGGCCAGCATGGCCTGGAACAGCTCGAAGGCCTCGCCCTTGTATTCGTTGAGCGGGTCGCGCTGGGCGTAGCCGCGGAAACCGACGACAGAGCGCAGGTGGTCGAGATTGACCAGGTGCTCGCGCCACAGGTGGTCGAGGGTCTGGAGCACGACCGAGCGCTCGACATAGGTCATGACGTCGGGGCCGAAGCGCTCGGCGCGGTCGGCCGCCGCCTGGTCGGTCGCCGCGGTGATGCGCTCGCGGATGTCTTCCTCGGCGATGCCCTCTTCCTTCGCCCACTCGGCGATCGGCAGGTCGAGGTTGAGGTACTGGATGACGTCTTCCTTGAGGCCGTTGACGTCCCACTGCTCGGCATAGGCGGTTTCCGGGATGTGCTTGCCGACCAGGTCCTCGATCACGTCCTGGCGCATCTCGGCGACGGTCTCGGACAGGCTCTGGGCGTCCATCAGCTCGATGCGCTGCTCGAACACCACCTTGCGCTGGTCGTTCTGCACGTCGTCGTATTTGAGCAGGTTCTTGCGGATGTCGAAGTTGCGCGCCTCGACCTTCTTCTGCGCCTTCTCCAGCGCCTTGTTGATCCAGGGGTGGATGATGGCCTCGTCTTCCTTGAGGCCGAGCTTCTGCAGCATGCCGTCCATGCGCTCGGAGCCGAAGATGCGCATCAGGTCGTCCTGCAGCGACAGGAAGAACTTCGAGCGGCCCGGGTCGCCCTGGCGTCCCGAGCGGCCGCGCAGCTGGTTGTCGATGCGGCGGCTTTCGTGGCGTTCGGTGGCGAGGACGTAGAGGCCGCCGGCGGCAAGCGCCTTTTCCTTGAGGCGGGCGACGTCCTCGCGGATCGCCTTTTCCCTGGCGTCGCGCTCGGGTCCGGCCGGCGTGTCGGCCAGTTCCTCGGCGATGCGCATGTCGGCGTTGCCGCCGAGCTGGATGTCGGTGCCGCGGCCGGCCATGTTGGTGGCGATGGTGATGGCGCCCGGCTTGCCGGCCTGGGCGACGATCGCCGCCTCGCGCTCGTGGTGGCGGGCGTTCAGCACTTCGAAGTTCTTGAAGCCGTCCTTGCGCAGGCGCTCGGCGAGCTGCTCGGACTTCTCGATCGAGGTGGTGCCGACCAGCGTCGGCTGGCCCTTGGCGTTGGCTTCCTTGATCTCGCGGACGATCGCCTTGTACTTCTCCTCGACCGTCCGGTAGACCTCGTCGTCCTCGTCGAGGCGCTTGACCGGCAGGTTGGTCGGAACCTCGGTGACGTCGAGATTGTAGATGTTGCCGAATTCCTCGGCTTCCGTCAGCGCCGTGCCGGTCATGCCGGCGAGCTTTTCGTACATGCGGAAGTAGTTCTGGAAGGTGACCGAGGCCAGCGTCTGGTTTTCCGGCTGGATCGCCACGTGCTCCTTGGCTTCGAGCGCCTGGTGCAGGCCCTCGGAGAAGCGGCGGCCCGGCATCATGCGGCCGGTGAACTCGTCGATGATGACGATCTCGCCGTCCTTGACGATGTAGTCCTTGTCCTTCTGGAACAGGCGATGGGCCTTGAGCGCGTTGTTGACGTGGTGGACCATGGCGACGTTCTCGACGTCGTAGAGCGACTCGCCCTTCAGCAGGCCCGCCTCGCGCAGCATGTTCTCCATCTTCTCGGTGCCCTCTTCGGTGAAGATGGCGGTCTTCTGCTTCTCGTCGACCTCGTAGTCGGAGGGGACGAGATGGAGAAGGAAGGCGTCGACCGTGTTGTACATTTCCGAGCGGTCCTCGAGCGGACCGGAAATGATCAGCGGCGTGCGCGCCTCGTCGACCAGGATCGAATCGACCTCGTCGACGATGGCGAAGTTGTGGCCGCGCTGCACCATCTGGGCGCGCTCATACTTCATGTTGTCGCGCAGGTAGTCGAAGCCGAGCTCGTTGTTGGTGGCGTAGGTGATGTCGCAGGCATAGGCCGCGCGGCGCTCCTCGTCGGACAGGCCGTGCACGATGATGCCCACCGAAAGGCCGAGGAACTTGTAGAGACGGCCCATCCATTCGGCGTCGCGCTTGGCGAGATAGTCGTTGACGGTGACGACATGCACGCCCTTGCCGCTCAGCGCGTTGAGGTAGACGGGCAGGGTGGCCACCAGCGTCTTGCCTTCGCCGGTGCGCATCTCGGCGATGCCGCGGCCGTGCAGCACCATGCCGCCGATCAGCTG
Source organism: Mesorhizobium sp. CC13 (assembly GCF_039907765.1). Lineage (NCBI taxonomy): Bacteria > Pseudomonadati > Pseudomonadota > Alphaproteobacteria > Hyphomicrobiales > Phyllobacteriaceae > Mesorhizobium > Mesorhizobium sp. CC13. The sequence continues at coordinate 113,302 of NZ_JARDJI010000011.1, forward strand.
GACGTCGAAGGGGCGCAGGCCGAGCGCGCGCTTGGCGCCTTCGCGAACCGTGGCGAAGGCCGGGATCAAGAGGTCGTCGAGGCTCTTGCCGTCGGCGAGTTCCTGGCGGAATTCCGCGGTCCTGGCACGCAGCTGTTCGTCCGACAGTCCCTGCAGTTCCTTTTCGAGAGCATTGATCGCTTCCACTCGGGGCCGGGTCGATTTGACGCGGCGGTCGTTGGAGGAACCGAAAATCTTACGGGCGATGCCGCCGAGACTGACCATCAAGTGGCCCTTTCAATCCGAATGAAGCCGACTGCCCGCCGGCCGAACCTGCCGAGGGGTGAGGCGGGGGCAGGTGCAACGCGAAAAGCGCCCGGAAAACGGTTCTGGACGCGAGGACGTTGGACAGATAAGAGGGGGCACAACTTATGTCAACGCTGCCGAGAGCGAGCAACAGGCGCCAAATTCCGCCACATTCGCGTTGATTGGAAGTGCGGTCGTTCCCCTCTACCGGAGAGTATTTATGTCATTTTCGATCCGTAGCGCCTCGCTTGCCCGTCTCGGGCTGGCGGCGAGCCTTATTGCGTTGACTGCCTTTCCCCTCGCGGCGCAGGAAGCCGCTCCCGCTGCACCGGCCGCCGCGGCGGCCGCTCCGGTAGACCCGACCAAGGTCGTTGCGACCGTCAACGGCCAGGACATCACCGAGGCCGACATCACGCTGGCCGAATCCGATCTCGGCGCCCAGTTCGGCCGCCTGCCCCCGGAACAGCGCCGCGCCGCCGCGCTGTCGTCGATCATCGAGATCCGTCTGCTCGCCGCCCAGGCCGCGGAGAAGGGTCTCGACAAGGACGCCGAGTTCCAGCGCCGCATGGCCTTCCTCACCCAGCGCGCCCTGCACGGCGAGATGGTCGAGAAGGAAGTGGCCGGCAAGCTGACCGATGCCGACATCCGCGCCCGCTACGACAAGGAGATCGCAGCCCAGCCGCCGGTCAACGAGGTCCACGCCCGCCACATCCTGGTCAAGACCAAGGAAGAGGCCGAGGCGATCATCAAGAAGCTGGACGGCGGCGAGGACTTCCAGAAGCTCGCCAATGAGAACACGACCGATCCGAGCGGCAAGAACAGCGGCGGCGACCTCGGCTATTTCGGCCCGGGCCAGATGGTGCCGGAATTCGAGAAGGCGGCGCTGGCGCTCGAAGTCGGCAAGTACACCAAGGAGCCGGTGCAGACCCAGTTCGGCTGGCACGTCATCAGGGTCGAGGACAAGCGCGCCCAGCAGCCGCCGGCCTTCGATCAGGTGAAGGAAGAGGTCAGGTCGCTGCTGATCCGCGAGAAGTACATCGAGCTGGTCAAGGGCATCCGCGGCGCGGCCAAGGTCGACATCGCCGATCCGGAGCTCAAGAAGGCGATAGAGGCGATCGAGGCCTCCAAGTAAGCCTGGCGATCTTCAGCCGACCCTCTCGGCCGTTGCCGCTCATCCCGGCCCTTCGATAGACTCAGGATGGGATGAGGGGCGGCGCGAACCGGTCAAGGTCGAGGGCGCTGGTAGGCCTTCAACGGTAAGATTTCCCAGCGAACGGGCGGTGTCGGTCGACGCCGCCCTTTTTGTTTGCCGATTTCACGCCTTGATGCCGTCGACGATCATGCAAACCGCCCGCCGCAGCGTCGCGTCGTCCTCGTCCAGCCGGCCGGTGAGCAGGTGCACCCAGGCATAGGAGGCGACCATGTCGGCGACCTGCTCGGGGTCGACGCTGTCCGCCACCTCGCCGCGCGCCTTCGCCCGCTCGACCAGCTTGCCGGTGCGCGCCCGACGTCCTGCGGCGTAGCCGGCCAGCGCCTCGGCGGCGGCCGGGTCCGCCTGCGCCTCGGCCAGCAGCGACCGGAAGATGCCGCCCGACGGCGTCTGGCGCCAGTGGACGAAGAGGCTTTGCACGAAGCGGAACAGGTCTTCCTCGATGTTGCCGGTGTCGGGATAGTCGACGTCGCGCTTCTGGCGCTGGTACACATCGAGCAGAAGCGCCGCCTTGCTCGGCCACCAGCGATAGATCGTCGGCTTGCCCGCGCGGGCACGGCGCGCCACGGCCTCGATCGAGAAGCCGGCATGGCCGTTCTCGACCAGCACGGCCTCGGCCGCCTCGAGGATCGCCTCCGAGCTCTCGAGGCTGCGCCTGGCGCCCACCGATCTCCGTGCCGCTTCCGTTTCCGCGTTCATCTCTTTCTCCGTCTTCGCCCGACCATACATCACCTCTTGACGAAACGAAACGGACCGTTTTATATAACGAAACGTTTCGTTCCGATGGAGATTGAAAAATGACAGCTTCCGCAACCCGCTTCTCCCGTCCGCGCTTCGCCCTCATGGTCATGCTCGGCGTCTATCCGCTGATCACCGGGCTCCTCTACCTCGTCATGCCGCTGACAGAGGGCTGGTCCACCTGGCAGCGCACGCTGGTGATCGTGCCGATCATGGTCGGCATGATGGTCTGGGGCCTGATCCCGGGCGTCCAGCGCCTGTTCCGCGGCTTCCTCAATCCGGCGGTGAATTGAGGGCGTGGCCCACGTCTTCGTGAGGCGAAACGCCTTGCGAAGCCTCGCGCTATCGGGCAAACGGTGCCGACCTTAACCGTTTTCCCGAGCCCGCAGAGGTTCCCTGATGTCGACCGCCGTTTCCCCGCTCGCACCGAAGAAGTACCCCAAGATGCCCGCCATCGAAGGCGTGCGCATCGCCACCGCCGAGGCGGGCATCAAGTACAAGGGCCGCACCGACGTTCTGGCCATGGTGTTCGACGCGGGAACCGCCGCCGCCGGCGTCTTCACCCGCTCCAAGTGCCCCTCTGCGCCGGTCGATTTCTGCCGCCAGAACCTTTCGGGCGGCAAGGCGCGCATCCTGGTGGTCAATTCCGGCAACGCCAATGCCTTCACCGGCAAGAAGGGCCGCGAGACCACCTCGATGACCGGCGAGGCCGCTTCCAAGGCGGCCGGCTGCACGTCGAACGAGGTGTTCCTCGCCTCCACCGGCGTGATCGGCGAACCGCTCGACGCCGGCAAGTTCAGCCATCTGCTGTCCGGCATGGTCAAGGACGCCAGGCCCGACCAGTGGACCGAGGCCGCCAAGGCGATCATGACCACCGACACCTATCCCAAGGTGGTCACCGCGACCGTCAAGCTCGGCGACACTGATGTCATCATCAACGGCATCGCCAAGGGCGCCGGCATGATCGCGCCCGACATGGCGACCATGCTCTCCTTCGTCGCCACCGACGCGCCGATCGCTCCCGAGGTGCTGCAGGACATGCTGTCGCGCGGCACCGCCAAGACCTTCAATGCGGTCACCGTCGACAGCGACACCTCGACCTCCGACACGCTGATGCTGTTCGCCACCGGTGCGGCGGCCAGGCGCGGCGCGCCCAGGATCACCGACCCCAAGGACGCGCGCCTCGGCGCCTTCCGCCGGGCGCTCAACAAGATGCTGAAGTCGCTCGCCGTCCAGGTGGTGCGCGACGGCGAGGGCGCGCGCAAGCAGATCGAGGTCACCGTCACCGGCGCCAGGTCGGCGCGTTCGGCCAAGCGCATCGCGCTGTCGATCGCCAATTCGCCGCTGGTCAAGACCGCGGTCGCCGGCGAGGACGCCAACTGGGGCCGCGTCGTCATGGCCGTCGGCAAGGCCGGCGAGCCGGCCGACCGCGACCTCCTGTCGATCTGGTTCGGCGACAACCGCCTCGCCCACAATGGCGAGCGCGACCCGAACTATTCGGAGGCGGCGACGTCGGCCTACATGAAGCGCGACAGCATCGTCATCCGCGCCGACATCGGCGTTGGTCGCGGCAAGGCCACGGTGTGGACCTGCGACCTGACCAAGGAATATGTTGCCATCAACGGCGACTACCGGAGCTGACGGTCACGTGAACCAGAACTATCCGTCGCACAAGCTCGCGACCGTCCGGCGCTACGAGGCGGCGGGCTTTCGCGCATGGCCGGCGGCGGCCGTCCACTATGACGGCACCTGGCTCGTCCGGTTGACCGCCGGCCACCCGGCCAAGCGGCTGAACTCGGTCAATCCGCTCGACCCGGCCGACGTGCGCAACATCCCCGACCGCATCGCCCGCGCCAACCGGCGCTTCGAGGCCTATGGCCGGCCGCTCACCTTCCGCATGTCGCCGCTGTCCGGCCCGGCGATCGCCGCCCATCTCGACCGCGAGCGCTGGAACGTCTTCTCGGAGTCGCTGGTCATGCGCCTGTCGCTCGACGACGGCGTCGTGGAGCACGCCATGGACCAGATCCCGCTCAAGGACATCGGCCGCTTCGTCAGCGCCTCGATGGCCGTGCACGGGCTGGACCCGTCGCTGCGTCCGGGCCTTTCGGAGATCATCGGCGCCATCCAGCCCGAAGCGGGCCTGTTCATCCTCGAGCAGGACGAGCAGCCGGTGACCACCGCCATCTGCGTCCACGACAACGACCTCGCCGGCCTGTTCGAGATCGCTACGACCGAGGCCGAGCGCGGCAAGGGCTTTGGCCGCCGGCTGATCCTGTCGTCGCTCAAATGGGCGCGTCTTCGCGGCGCGCGTCAGGCCTGGCTGCAGGTCGAGGCAGGCAACGAGGATGCACTGCGCCTCTATCGCAAGATGGGCTTCAAGGAAGTCTACCGCTACCACTATCGCCGTCCGCCGGAGGCCTGATTTGACCGACCAGGGAAAACGACTGCTGCTGGTGGCGGCCTGCGCGCTGGTGGACGCCGACGGCCGCGTGCTGCTCGCCCAGCGGCCCGAGGGCAAGCAGCTGGCCGGGCTGTGGGAATTTCCCGGCGGCAAGGTCGAGCCGGGGGAGACGCCGGAAGAGACCATCGTGCGCGAACTGCGCGAGGAGATCGGCGTCGAAACCAAGATCGCCTGTCTCGCCCCGCTCACCTTCGCCAGCCACACCTACGAGAGCTTCCATCTTTTGATGCCGCTCTATGTCTGCCGCCGCTTCTGGGGTACGCCCGAGCCGAAGGAAGGGCAGGCGCTGAAGTGGGTGCGCCCGAAGCAGATGCGCGAATACCCCATGCCGCCCGCGGACGAGCCGCTGATCCCCTTCCTCATCGATCTGCTCTGAAAAGTTGATCCTGCGCATCGTACTTGCCGAAAATCGCATCGATTTTCAGGGGCGATGCGCCGGGCCAGCGTTAAGGCAAAGTTTATCCAATCGTGAAATGTTGAACTGCCGCCGGCTGCCTCGGCGTGCGTCGACACGAATTCGCGGGGGATGCTGCCTGTGCAGGCCGACAAGGAGTGGGACCTCATCCGGCCCGAACGCCAGTCCTCGGCAAGCCGGGCGCGCGCGGGCATCCTGCGGGTCACCCTGCTGTTCGGCCTGGTTGCGGTGGCGCTCGCCCTGATCGTCACGCCCATGCTCGAGCAGCGCATCCGCCCGCAGATCGGCCAGCTGCGCTTCGACGGGCTCGACTACACCGCCACGGGTTCCATTCGCCGCAACGTCGGCTACACCGTGCGCCGCAGCGTGCTGCAGGGGTCGCCGCAATCGGTCTGCATCATCCGCGACAACGGCCTGCGCAGCGGCGCGTGCTGAACGTTCGGGCGTGGCGGCCGCAGGCTTCATCGCCCGTTAATGCTAAGCCGTTAACCTTTCTTAATCTGTGGCCGCTACGGTCTGATACCAACATGACGGGTGGACGCGACCGATGATCTGGCGATTCCTGAAGGACGAAAGCGGTGCCACGGCCATTGAATATGGCTTGATCGCGACGCTGATCGCCGTGGCGATCGTCGGCGGCTTTTCGCAGCTGGCCAGTCAGCTCCAGACGCTCTGGGGCGACAACAACAGCGACATCCAGCAGGGCCTGAACAGGAACTAGGCTACTTCTTGCCGAGCACCTTGGCGAGCGACACCTGCGCGGAGCCGGGCTTGAGCGGTTTCTGCTGCGAGGGGTCCGGCGCCCAGCCCGACAGCCACACGAACGAGAAGCTCGCGCGCACCCGCCCGTCCGGGTCGGAGAAGCGTTCCGCATAGATCTCCGCCGCGCGCTGGAACAGCCGCCGCGTCGCCGGCTTTTTCGAGCGGTCGGCGAGCGCCGAGGTCGCGCCCATGGCTCTCAGGTCGGCCAGAAGCCCGAACATGGTATCGTAGCGCACCGTCACCGTCTCGACGTCCGCCACGGGCAGGGCGAAGCCAGCCCGCTGCAACAGCGCGCCGGCGTCGCGCACGTCGGTGAACGGGATGACGCGCGGGCTGGCGCCGCCGCTGATTTCGGTCTCCGCCGCCAGCAGGCTCTCGCGCAGCTCCACGAGCGTGCCCGTACCGGCCATGACGGCGAGGAACAGCCCGTCGGGCCTGAGCGCGCGCCTGATCTGGATCAGCTGGCCCGGGATGTCGTTGGCCTCCTGCAGCGAAAGCAGCGATACGGCGAGGTCGATGCTCGCCGGCTCCAGCGCGACCGTGTCGACGTCGGAGACGATGCCGGGGCCGCCGCCGAGGAAGGCCGCATCTGCCTCCACCCGAACCACCTCGGCCGCCTTGCCGCTGGCAGCCAGGACCGTCGCCGCCGCCGGGCTGTGGCAGAAGATCGCCGCCGCCCGCTCGAACCTGCGATCGACCGTCGCCAGCCGTTCGGCCAGGTCGTCGGCCGCCCGCGTCATCAGGAAATCCGCGCCCGGCACGTTCCGCATCAGCGCGCGGCGGCGATGCGCGGTCACGAGGCTGGCGTCGAAGATCGCTTGCACGTCCAAATTTCCTTTCGCCGGGTTTCTGCTATCGTCGCCCGGCCTGGAGCGCCGCGCGCCCTCTCGGACGCGCAAAGGACGCTCCGGCACTTTGAATTTTCGCATCGTGCCTTGCGAAAATCGATTCCGATCGTCGCAAGGCAGAATGCGGTGGGAAACCCTCGTGGCCGATCCGATGCCGGAGATCAAGAGCCTCGTCCATGCCGTCGCCGCCTGGCCGGCGCGGATGCTGTTCCCGCCGGCCTGTGCCGGCTGCCGACGCCAGCTGGCCCAGCCCGGCGCGCTGTGCGGCGCCTGCTGGTCCGGGCTGCGTTTCATCGAGAAGCCGTGGTGCGAGGTGATGGGCACTCCCTTCAGCCACGATTTCGGGCCCGGCTTCCTGTCGGCAGAGGCGATCGCCAGCCCGCCGCCTTTCGCCCGCGCCCGCGCCGCCGTCGTCTATTCCGGCGTCGCCCGCCGCATGGTCCAGGGCCTCAAGTTCCAAGACCGCACCGATCTCGCGCCCTGGATGGCACGCTGGATGCTGCGCGCCGGCGCCGAGCTCGTCGCCGAGGCGGAGGTGGTCGTGCCGGTGCCGCTGCACTGGCGGCGCTTCCTGTGGCGGCAGTTCAACCAGTCTGCCGAACTCGCCCGCAACGTGGCGTCGCTCTCCGGCCTGCCTTTCGCGCCCGGCGCGGTGCGGCGCGTCAGGCGCACGCGCCAGCAGGTCGGCCTCGGCCAGCGCCAACGCGCCGAGAACGTCCGCGCCGCCTTCGCGGTGCCGCCGCGGGACGGAGATGCCATCCGCGGCCGGCGCGTGCTCGTCATCGACGACGTCTACACCACTGGTGCGACTGTTGCGGCGGTGACGCGGGCGCTGAGGAAGGGTGGGGCAGGTGCCGTCGACGTACTTACCTTCGCGCGCGTCCTGCCTGGGGACTTCCGGCCCGACGATACGGACACTATATAGTCGGCCAGGGACAACAGGTTTTCATCATGGTCGACGTCACTATCTATACCCGCATGATGTGCGGTTACTGCGCCGCTGCAAAGCGCCTTCTCGAACGCAAGGGCGTTGCATTCACCGAACATGACGCTAGCTTCTCGCCCGAACTTCGGCAGGAAATGGTGACGCGCGCCAAGGGCCGGGCAACCTTCCCGCAGATTTTCGTGGGCAGCGTGCATGTCGGCGGTTGCGACGACCTGCACGATCTCGACGCGCAGGGCCGCCTCGACGGCCTGTTGGCAACCGGTTCGCTAGGGTGAGGACGAGCGATGGCGATTTTCAAGGCGGCAGCGGTGCAGATGCGCTCGGGCAAGGAGCCTGAGCGCAACGTCCGTGATTTCGAGGCGCTGGTGCGCGAGGCCGCCGGCCAGGGTGCGACCTACGTCCAGACCCCGGAGATGACCGGCGCCATCGTCGGCGACAAGGATGCCCGCGCGACAGCCTTCACGACCGAGGACAAGGACCTCGTCGTCGCCTCGGGCCGCAGGCTGGCCGCCGAGCTCGGCATCCACCTCCATGTCGGCTCTACCGCGATCGTGCGCGCCGACGGCAAGCTCGCCAATCGCGCCTTCCTGTTCGGACCCGACGGGGCGACGCTCGCCACCTACGACAAGATCCACATGTTCGACGTCGATCTCGACAATGGCGAGAGCTGGCGCGAATCCTCGGCCTACGAGCCGGGCACCGAGGCCGTCGTCGCCGATACGGCGCTCGGCAGGCTCGGCTTCGCCATCTGCTACGACCTGCGCTTCCCGCAGCTGTTCCGCGCCGAGGCGCTGGCCGGCGCCGAGGTGCTGACCGTCCCCGCAGCCTTCACCCGCCAGACCGGCCTCGCCCACTGGCACGTACTGCTGCGTGCGCGGGCCATCGAAAACGGCGCCTTCGTCGTCGCTTCCGCCCAGGGCGGCAGGCACGAGGACGGCCGCGAGACCTTCGGCCACTCGCTGATCATCGATCCGTGGGGCCGCATCCTGGCCGAGGCCGCCAACGACGAGCCCGGCGTCATCGTGGCCGAGATCGACACCCGCCATTCCGCCGATGCGCGCAAGAAGATCCCCAATCTCAAGAACGCGCGCGCCTTCGAGGTTTCGCTGCGCAAGCCGGGCGAGGGGGCTCTCAGGGGAGCCGCATCTTGATCCGCTTTTCCCTTCATTGCGACAACGCGCACGACTTCGAAGGGTGGTTCCGCAGCAACGACGACTTCGACACCCAGCGCAAGCGCGGCTTCGTCGAATGCCCCGAATGCGGTTCGCAGAAGGTCGAGAAGGCGCTGATGGCGCCGGCCGTGTCGACCTCGCGCAAGCAGGAAAAGATCGCGCTCGCCATGGGTGAACAGCAGCGCCGGGCGATGGCGGCGCTGAAGGACCTGTCCGAGAAGGTGCGGCAGAATGCCGAGGACGTCGGCGACAAGTTCGCCGAGGAAGCCCGCAAGATCCACTTCGGCGAGGCCGAAGCCCGCGGCATCTACGGTGCTGCCACCCTCGACGAGGCCAAGGGGCTGGCCGAAGACGGCATCGACTTCATGCCCCTGCCGGTGTTTCCGGACGACCGGAACTGAACGTCTCAGTAGCCCTCATCGTGAGCCTGTCGAACCACGAGGGCGCTAGGGGCGCCAGGGCCGACTAACTACCTCACCCATCGCCCGCCGCCAGATCGAACGCCTTGCGCAATGTGATCGGCGCCGTGTTGCGCCAGGCCGTCAGCAGCGCGCTCCTCAGCGTCGCCGCGTCGGCGGTGGCGAGCATCACCCGGGTCCAGCCCTGCTTGCCCCAGCCGCCGTTCACCGGCAGAAACACCGCCGGCTCGCTGCCGGCCATCATTTCCTGCTGGTCGCGCGTCAGCTTGACCACGGCGTTGCCGTCCTCCGGCAGCGTCGCGAAGACACGGTCGCGGACGCGGAAATCGGGCTTGCCGAAATGCGATTTCTCGGTCGCGCCGGGCAGTTCCAGGGCGATCCGTCTGACATCCTCGGGTGTCATGGCCAAGCCTCCTCGATCCCCTCATGGTGGGAGATCGAGGCGGGCGATGCAAGCACGCGTGGCCCGTGGACCGGGCGGCGTCAGGCGGCCTTTTCGGCCAGCACCATGTAGTTGACGTCCATGTCTCGCGATTTCTGCCAGCGGTCGGCCAGCGGATTGTAGATCACGCCGGTACGGTCGATGGTGGCGAGGCCCGCGCCGGTGAGCGCCTTGTCGAGCTCTTCGGGCCGCACCAGCTTGCCGTACTGGTGGGTGCCGCGCGGCAGCCAGCGGAGCACATATTCGGCGCCGACGATGGCCAGCCCCAGCGCCTTGAAGGTGCGGTTGATGGTGGCCACGAACATGATGCCGCCGGGCTTCACCATCTCGCCGCACTTCTTCACGAACAGCTCGACGTCGGCGACGTGCTCGACCACTTCCATGTTGAGGATGACGTCGAATTTTTCGCCCGCGTCGGCCAAATCCTCGGCGGTGGTGGCGCGGTAGTCCACGCTCACGCCCGCCTCCGCCGCATGCAGCTTTGCCACCTCGATGTTGGTCGCCGAGGCGTCGGCGCCCACCACTTCGGCGCCGAGACGGGACATCGGCTCGCACAGCAGCCCGCCGCCGCAGCCGATGTCGAGGAAGCGCAGCCCCTCGAACGGCCGCGCCGCATGGGTGTCGCGGCCGAAGCGCTGGGCCACCTGGTCGCGGATATAGCCCAGCCGGACCGGATTGAACTTGTGCAGCGGGCGGAACTTGCCGTTCGGGTTCCACCATTCGGCGGCGAGCTTCGAAAACCGCTCGACTTCTCCGGCATCGATGGTCGATGGGCGGGGATCTGGCATCAGTGTGGTCTCCTTCGAGCAGAAGCAAGTCGGGTCTGGGGTCGGGATTGTCAAGGCACGTTTTTGGCACCGGTGGGCGGGCCCGCAGCGGCGGAGCCGCCGACGGATCGCCCGTCGGCGGTGCGCATACGCAGGTTTCTGGTGTTCCGTTCGCCAGGCCGTGACCGCGATCGATGCGTGCGACAAGTCGATGCCGGCGGGGCTATCGCCTGCGCCGCCTGGCAGCCGCCGGTCTCGGCCACCGGCTTTTCGGCGGCCGTCGGTCGCATGCCGGCAAATCGGGCGCGGTGATTTGTCTGGCCGGGCGTCCTTGCGGAAGGCGCCCGTTTTGGATATGGAGGCCGCGCATTCGGCACCGCGCCAACCGGCGGTGTTTTCAACCATTTTCCGGTCTTTCGCGAGGCCGGCGCACAGGCAAGGGCTTTTCGCTTCCATGGCGCGCATCGTGATGAAGTTCGGCGGAACGTCCGTCGCCGACCTTGACCGCATCCATAACGTGGCGCGGCACGTCAAACGCGAGGTCGATGCCGGCCATGAGGTCGCCGTCGTCGTCTCGGCCATGTCGGGCAAGACCAACGAACTCGTCGGCTGGGTCCAGGGCATGCCCAAGGCCACCGGCGCGAACAGCCCGTTCTTCGACGCGCGCGAATACGATGCCATCGTGGCGTCCGGCGAGCAGGTGACGTCGGGCCTTCTGGCGATCGCGCTGCAGTCGATCGGCGTCAATGCCCGCTCCTGGCAGGGCTGGCAGATCCCGATCAAGACCGACGGGGCGCATGGCGCCGCGCGCATCCTCGACATCGACGGCTCGTTCCTGATCAAGCGCTTCCAGGAAGGCCAGGTCGCGGTCGTCGCCGGCTTCCAGGGCATCGCTCCCGACAACCGCATCGCCACCCTCGGCCGCGGCGGTTCCGACACCAGTGCCGTGGCCATCGCGGCGGCGGTGAAGGCCGACCGCTGCGACATCTACACCGATGTCGACGGCGTCTATACGACCGACCCGCGCATCGAGCCCAAGGCCCGGCGCCTGTCCAAGATCTCCTTCGAGGAAATGCTTGAAATGGCGTCGCTCGGCGCCAAGGTTCTGCAGGTGCGTTCGGTCGAACTCGCCATGGTGCACAAGGTGCGCACCTTCGTGCGTTCTTCATTCGAGGATCCGGATGCGCCCGGCATGGGCGATTTCCTCAACCCGCCTGGTACTCTCATTTGTGACGAGGATGAAATCGTGGAACAGCAGGTCGTTACCGGTATCGCCTACGCCAAGGACGAGGCCCAGGTCTCGCTGCGCCGCGTCGCCGACAGGCCGGGCGTGGCAGGCGGCATCTTCGGGCCGCTCGCCGAAGCCAACATCAATGTCGACATGATCGTCCAGAACATCTCCGAGGACGGCAAGTTCACCGACATGACCTTCACCGTACCCTCGGGCGACGTGAACAAGGCGCTGGCCGTGCTCGAGAAGATCCGCCCCGACATCGGCTTCGACGCCGTCCAGCACGACGAGGGCATGTCCAAGGTGTCGGTCATCGGCGTCGGCATGCGCAGCCACGCGGGCGTTGCCGCCACGGCCTTCCAGGCGCTGGCCTCCAAGGGCATCAATATCCGCGCCATCACCACGTCGGAGATCAAGATTTCGATATTGATCGACGGTCCGTATACCGAACTTGCCGTTCGGACTTTGCATTCCGTCTACGGTCTCGATAAGCAGTAGTATAAGGAATCGAGCGTCACCGCGTTGCCGGCGTGCAGCATGTGCCGCGCCGGTTCCAAAGCATTGGAGACGGTGAATGATGCGTGACATGGCCGCAGGGCCTCGCGTACTTCTGAAACGGCTCCGCGAATTGATGGCGGAGCCCCTCGAACCGCAGGAGCGGCTCGACAGGATCGTGCGCGACATCGCCGCCAACATGGTGGCCGAGGTCTGCTCGCTCTATGTGCTTCGCGCCGACTCCGTCCTCGAACTCTACGCCACCGTCGGTCTGAACCCCAACGCGGTCCACCTCGCCCAGCTGCGCCTCGGCCAGGGCCTTGTCGGCACGATCGCGGCGAGCGCGCGCGCGCTCAACCTGTCCAATGCCCAGGAACACCCCGCCTTCGCCTACCTGCCGGAGACGGGCGAGGAGATCTACCATTCCTTCCTCGGCGTGCCGGTCTTGAGGGCAGGGCGCACCCTCGGCGTGCTCGTCGTCCAGAACAAGACCATGCGCCACTACCGCGACGACGAGGTCGAGGCGCTCGAGACCACCGCCATGGTCATCGCCGAGATGATCGCCTCCGGCGACATCGCAAGGCTGAGCCGTCCCGGCCTCGAGCTCGACCTCACCCGTCCGGCCTCGTTCACCGGCAATTCCTTCAACGAGGGCGTCGGCCTCGGCCATGTCGTGCTGCACGAGCCGCGCATCGTCGTCACCAACCTGTTCAACGAGGACAGCGACGAGGAGATGCGCCGGCTCGAGGATTCGCTCGGCTCGCTTCGGCTCTCCATCGACGACATGCTGTCGCGCCGCGACGTCGCCTTCGAGGGCGAGCACCGCGAGGTTCTCGAAGCCTACCGGATGTTCGCCAACGACCGCGGCTGGGTGCGCCGCCTCGAGGAGGCGATCCGCAACGGCCTGACCGCCGAGGCCGCGGTCGAGAAGGTGCAGAGCGACATGCGCGCGCGCATGCTGCATATGACCGATCCCTACCTGCGCGAGCGGATGAGCGATTTCGACGATCTCGCCAACCGGCTGCTGCGCCAGCTGATGGGCCGCGGCCCCGAGACCATCGCAGCCTCGCTGCCCAAGGACGCCATCATCGTCGCCCGCTCGATGGGCGCTGCCGAGCTGCTCGACTATCCGCGCGACCGGCTGCGCGGCCTGGTGCTGGAGGACGGCGCGCCGACCAGCCACGTCGTCATCGTGGCGCGCGCCATGGGCATTCCCGTCGCCGGCCAGATGAAGGGCGCGGTCTCCATGTCGGAGAACGGCGACCCGATCATCGTCGACGGCGACGAGGGCACGATCCACCTCCGGCCCCAGCCCGACCTCGAGGCGGCGTATGCCGAGAAGGTGCGCTTCCGCGCCCGCCGGCAGGAGCTTTACCGCGAGCTGCGCAAGAAGCCGTCCGAGAGCGCCGACGGCGTCAAGGTCGATCTTTTGATGAACGCCGGCCTCGCCGTCGACCTGCCGCAGCTTGCCGAGGCGGGTGCCGCCGGCATCGGCCTGTTCCGCACCGAGCTGCAGTTCATGGTGGCCTCCACCTTCCCGCGCGCCGAGGCGCAGGAGAAGCTCTACCGCGACGTGCTCGACACGGCCAAGGGCCGTCCCGTCACCTTCCGCACCATCGACATCGGCGGCGACAAGGTGCTGCCCTACTTCAAGGGCTCGGTGCAGGAGGAGGAGAACCCCGCGCTCGGCTGGCGCGCCATCCGCCTCACCCTCGACCGTCCGGGCCTGCTGCGCACCCAGATCCGCGCGCTGCTCAAGGCCGCCGGCGGGCGCGAGCTCAAGGTCATGCTGCCGATGGTCACCGAACTCGCCGAGATCGCCCAGGCGCGCGAGATCATCGACCGCGAGGTGCGGCATCTGTCGCGCTTCGCCCACCACCTGCCGACCAGCCTCAAGCTCGGCGCCATGATCGAGGTGCCGTCGCTGCTCTGGCAGCTCGACGAGCTGATGCAGGCGGTCGACTTCGTCTCGGTCGGGTCCAACGACCTGTTCCAGTTCGTCATGGCCGCCGACCGCGGCAACACTCAGCTCGCCGACCGCTTCGACCCGCTGTCGGTGCCGTTCCTGCGCGTGCTCAAGCAGATCGCCGATGCCGGCGCGCGCAACCACACGCCCGTCACGCTGTGCGGCGAACTCGCCGGCAAGCCGATCTCGGCCATGGCGCTGATCGGCGTCGGCTACCGCTCCATCTCCATGTCGCCGGCCTCCATCGGCCCGGTCAAGGCGATGCTCACCGAACTCCCCGTCGGGGAACTCAAGTCCTTCCTCGACGACAACCTTTCCGGCCCTGCGGCCAGCCTGCCGATGCGCGCGCTGCTTCAGGCCTTTGCGGACGACCGTTCCATACCCCTATGATTTCCCTGCCCCGCGACCGAATGGACCAAGTCGTCAAGCGCTTCGACATGCTCGAAGCGCAGATGGCGGCCGGCCCCGACCCCGACGCCTACGTCAAGATGGCGTCCGAATATTCCGACATCCAGGATCTCGTCGGCAAGATCCGCGCCCTGCGCGGCGCCGAGCAGGAGCTGGCCGACCTCGACGCCATGCTCGGCGACAAGGGCACCGACGCCGAGATGCGCGCGTTGGCCGAAATGGACAAGCCCGAGGTCGAGGACCGCATCGAAGGGCTGCAGCACGAGATCCAGATATTGCTGCTGCCCAAGGACGCCGCCGACGAAAAGAACGCCATCCTCGAAATCCGCGCCGGCACCGGCGGCGACGAGGCCGCGCTGTTCGCCGGCGACCTGTTTCGCATGTACGAGCGCTACGCCGCCTCGCGCGGCTGGCGCTTCGAGGTGGTTTCCGCCAGCGACGGCGATGCCGGCGGCTTCAAGGAAATCATTGCCGGCGTCTCGGGCAAGGGCGTGTTCGCGCATCTCAAGTTCGAATCGGGAGTGCACCGGGTCCAGCGCGTGCCGGCGACCGAGGCCAGCGGCCGCATCCACACCTCCGCCGCCACGGTCGCCGTGCTGCCGGAGGCCGAGGAGGTCGACATCGAGATCCGCGCCGAGGACATCCGCATCGACACCATGCGCGCCTCGGGCTCGGGCGGCCAGCACGTCAACACCACCGATTCGGCGGTGCGCATCACGCACCTGCCCACAGGCATCATGGTGGTGCAGGCGGAGAAGTCGCAGCACCAGAACCGGGCACGCGCCATGCAGATCCTGCGCGCCCGCCTCTTCGACATGGAACGCAGCCGCGCCGACGAGGAGCGCTCCTCGTCGCGCAAGTCGCAGGTCGGGTCGGGCGACCGTTCCGAGCGCATCCGCACCTACAATTTCCCGCAAGGCCGCCTCACCGACCACCGCATCAACCTGACGCTCTACAAGCTCGACCGGGTCATGATGGGCGAACTCGACGAAGTCGTCGACGCACTGATCGCCGACCACCAGTCGAAGCTGCTGGCGGACATGGGCACGGATGCCTGAGGCCGAGGGCGGGGTAATGCGCCTGCGTCAGTGTACCCCCACCCCTGACCCCTCCCCACAGGGGGGAGGGGAACTTCGCGGCACAACAGTTTCATCATCCCGGCCGGCGACGATTCTGAGTGAGACGGCGGCGAGCCGGTCCCCCTCCCCCTTGTGGGGAGGGGTTAGGGGTGGGGGTGTCTTCGTAGCGGACCATGCGGGCAGGGTGGCTGCATGAGCGCCTTTGCCGAGACGCTTGCAGCACTCCACCTCGCCGCCCGCCGCCGCCTTGCCGCCGCCGGCATCTCCGATGCCGGCCTCGATGCCCGCCTGATCGTCGAGCATTTTTCCGCCACCACCCGCACCGATGCGCTGCTGCGTCCCGATGCGCCGGTCCCGGCCGAAACCGCCCGCGCGGTCGAAGCCGCCCTCGAGCGCCGCATTGCCGGCGAGCCCGTGCACCGCATCCTCGGCTACCGCGAGTTCTACGGCATGCGGCTCGGCCTTTCGGCGGAGACGCTCGAGCCGCGCCCCGACACCGAAACCCTGGTCGACGCCGTGCTGCCCTTCGTCCGCGACACGGCTGGGCGCGAAGGCGTGTGCCGCATCCTCGATCTCGGCACGGGCACCGGTGCGATCGCGCTGGCGCTCCTGGCGCAGGAGCCGCATGCGGTCGCCACCGGCGTCGACGTCTCCGACGATGCGCTCGCAACCGCCGCGGCCAACGCCGTCAGTCTCGGCGTCGCCGCGCGGTTCACGGCAAAAAAATCCGACTGGTTCGCCGGAATTACCGGCCGCTACCATTTAATCGTCTCAAATCCTCCCTATATTCCCTCATCAGGGATCGAGGATTTGCAGCACGAGGTTCGCAACTTCGATCCGCGCCGGGCGCTGGATGGCGGCCCGGACGGTCTCGAACCATACAGAGCCATCGCGTCGGGCTCCGCACGCCACCTCGAAGAGGGCGCTTGCGTCGGCCTTGAGATAGGACACGACCAGCGACGCGACGTGACCGATATATTCGAGCGGGCCGGCTATCATCTGATCGCCCAGCACAAGGACTTGGGCGGCAATGACCGCGTGCTCGTGTTCAGTCGGTGAAAGGCCTTGCGGCACCGCAAAAAACCGCTTGGCAAGGAATGTGAATGCCGCTAGGTTCCGGGCGACCGGATGAGACGAAGCAGGCAGTACTCTTTACGTTCGGTTTCCCAAGGAAACTTGCTGCCTTCTTGCGTAGACGACGCTCTAGCTTCGTGCGGGGATCGTTCGGCAGACATGTAACCGACAAAGGACGGCATGTGGCGCCAGCGCAGGCTATGCGGGCGAACACCAGCGGAAGAACACGAACCGGCTGTTTCCGGAAGGGCAGCGGTTCGGAGCAAGATTTCAACACGAAGAGAATCTGATGAGGCCACAACAGCAGAACAGGCGCATGCGCGGGCGCAACAACAACAATAACAATAGCAACAATAACAACCGCAAGGGACCCAATCCCCTCACGCGCAACTACGAGAGCAACGGTCCAGACGTCAAGATTCGTGGCTCCGCGCAGCAGATCGCCGAAAAATACGCAACCCTCGCCCGTGACGCGCAGAGTTCCGGCGACCGCGTGATGGCCGAGAACTACCTGCAGCACGCCGAGCACTACAATCGCATCATTGCCGCCGCCCTGGCGCAGATGCCGATCCAACACCAGCAGCAGGCCCGCGACGACTTCGACGCCGACCTGGATGACGAGCGCGACGAGGAAACGGTCGGCAACGCCGCCGAATCTCAGCCCGTGCAGCAGCAACCGCTGCCGGTCGCCAACGGTACCGGCCCGCAGCCCGAGATCGAAGGCACGCCCGCCGAAGTGGCGTTGAACCCGGAAGCCGCCGAAGGCCAGCAGCCGCGCGAGGGACGCCGTGAACGCGGCCGCAACCGCCATGAGGGCCGCCGCGGCGAGCGCCGCCACAACGACCAGCCGCAGGTCGCTGCCGCACCGGCCGAAGCCGCCGCGGTGGAAGCGCCCGAGGCCGCCGTCGCCGAGGCGGCACCCGTGGCCGAGGCCGCGCCTGCCGCCGCGGCAGAGGGCGAGGCTGCTCCCGCTCCGCGCCGCACCCGTCGCCCGCGCCGTGGCGAGACTGCCGCCGAGGCCGAGGCTGGCAGCGAGGCGCCGGCCACCGTCGAGGGTTGATGCAGGCATCGCCAGCCCGGCGAAGCACTGTCTCGAAGCATTGCAAATGATTGCGAACGGCGGGATGAAAATCTCGCCGTTTTTGTTTTTTGACTTCGATCAAAGCTCCTTGAGGGATATCGTCCTACTCCCCATATCACGCCCAGCAGGGTCCGGCCCGATTGGGCGGACCCGTCACCTTGAACCAGACCGGTGCCGCTAAGCGGGCCGGCGACGGAGTGGAGACAGATATGAATCTCGAGAAGTATTCCGAGCGCGTGCGCGGTTTCATCCAGTCCGCGCAGACCTACGCCCTTTCCAACAACCACCAGCAGTTCACGCCCGAGCACATCCTCAAGGTGCTGATCGACGACGAGGAAGGCATGGCCGCCTCGCTGATCGAACGCGCCGGCGGCAAGGCCCGCGACGTCCGCCTCGGCGTCGAGGCGGCGCTCAAGGCCATGCCCAAGGTCGAGGGCGCCAACGGCCAGCTCTATCTCGCGCAGCCCCTCGCCAAGGTGTTCTCGACCGCCGAGGACATGGCCAAGAAGGCCGGCGACAGCTTCGTCACCGTCGAGCGCCTGCTCACCGCGCTCGCCGTCGAGAAGTCGGCCAAGACCGCCGAGATTTTGGCCAAGGCAGGCGTGACCGCCCAGGCGCTCAACCAGGCGATCAACGAGATCCGCAAGGGTCGTACCGCCGATTCGGCGAGTGCCGAGCAGGGCTACGACGCCTTGAAGAAATACGCGCGGGATCTCACCGCGGACGCCAGGAGCGGCAAGCTCGACCCGGTGATCGGCCGCGACGACGAGATCCGCCGCACCATCCAGGTGCTGTCGCGGCGCACCAAGAACAACCCTGTGCTGATCGGCGAGCCCGGCGTCGGCAAGACGGCGATCGCCGAGGGGCTGGCGCTGCGCATCGTCAACGGCGACGTGCCGGAAAGCCTCAAGGACAAGCAGCTGATGGCGCTCGACATGGGCGCGCTGATCGCGGGCGCCAAGTATCGCGGCGAGTTCGAGGAGCGGCTGAAGGCCGTGCTCTCCGAGGTCACCGCGGCCGCCGGCGGCATCATCCTGTTCATTGACGAGATGCACACGCTGGTCGGCGCCGGCAAGGCCGACGGTGCGATGGATGCGTCCAACCTGCTGAAGCCGGCGCTTGCGCGCGGCGAGCTGCACTGCGTCGGCGCCACCACGCTCGACGAGTACCGCAAGCATGTCGAGAAGGACGCGGCCCTTGCCCGCCGCTTCCAGCCGGTCTTCGTCGAGGAACCGACGGTCGAGGACACCATCTCGATCCTGCGCGGCCTCAAGGAGAAGTACGAGCAGCACCACAAGGTGCGCATCTCGGACTCGGCGCTGGTTGCCGCGGCCACGCTGTCGAACCGCTACATCACCGACCGCTTCCTGCCCGACAAGGCCATCGACCTCGTCGACGAGGCCGGCTCGCGGCTGCGCATGCAGATCGATTCCAAGCCCGAGGCGCTCGACGAGATCGATCGCCGCATCATGCAGCTCAAGATCGAACGCGAGGCGCTCAAGCTCGAAAAGGACGACGCTTCGCGCGACCGGCTCGAAAGGCTGGAGAAGGAACTGGCCGGGCTCGAGGAAGAATCTGCCACGCTGACTGCCCAGTGGATGGCCGAGAAGGAAAAGCTCGGCCTTGCCGCCGACCTCAAGGGCAAGCTCGACGAAGCCCGCAACGAACTCGCCATCGCCCAGCGCAAGGGCGAGTTCCAGAAGGCGGGCGAGCTTGCCTATGGCCGCATCCCCGAGCTCGAAAAGAAGCTCGTCGAAGCCGAGGCCCAGGAAAGCCGTGGCTCTATGGTCGAGGAGACCGTCACGCCCGACCACGTCGCCCATGTCGTCGAGCGCTGGACCGGCATCCCGGTCGACAAGATGCTCGAGGGCCAACGCGAGAAGCTGCTGCGCATGGAAGACGAGCTCGGCGTCCGCGTCGTCGGCCAGGGCGAAGCCGTGCAGGCGGTTTCCAAGGCCGTGCGCAGGGCACGGGCAGGGCTCCAGGACCCGAACCGGCCGATCGGCTCGTTCATGTTCCTCGGCCCGACAGGCGTCGGCAAGACCGAACTCACCAAGGCACTGGCCGATTATCTCTTCGACGACGAGCATGCGATGGTCCGCATCGACATGTCCGAGTTCATGGAGAAGCACTCGGTCGCCCGGCTGATCGGCGCGCCTCCCGGCTATGTCGGCTACGAGGAGGGCGGCACGCTGACCGAAGCGGTGCGCCGCCGGCCCTACCAGGTCGTGCTGTTCGACGAGATCGAGAAGGCGCATCCCGATGTCTTCAACGTGCTGCTGCAGGTGCTCGACGATGGCCGCCTGACCGACGGTCAAGGCCGCACGGTCGATTTCCGCAACACGCTGATCATCATGACGTCGAACCTCGGCGCAGAGCTTCTGGTCGGCTTGGGGGAAGATCAGGACGTCGATGTTGTCCGCGATCAGGTCTTGGGCATAGTCAAAACGAGTGTGAAACCAGAGTTTTACAACCGCATCGACGAGATCGTCCTGTTCCACCGCCTGCGCCAGCAGGACATGGGCAGGATCGTCGCGATCCAGCTCAAGCGGCTGGAGAAGCTGCTCGCCGACCGCAAGATCACGCTCGAGCTTGCGCCCGACGCGATCGAGTGGCTGGCGCACAAGGGCTACGATCCGGCCTATGGCGCGCGTCCCCTCAAGCGCGTCATGCAGAAGGAACTGCAGGACCCGCTCGCCGAGCGCATCCTCGGCGGCGAGATCCTCGACGGCTCGACCGTCAAGATCACGGCGGGTTCCGACCGGCTCAACTTCCGCTCCAAGGCGGGCGTGGTGACGGAAGAGGCTGCATAAGACTGGACGCCAAAGGTCGAAGCAAGCGTTGAGCAGTTAAGAGCCCTGGGTTTTTCCTCTCCCCCGTCGAACGGGGGAGAGGTGCCGAGCGTAGCGAGGCGGAGTGGGGGTCGACAGGCCGTGGGGTTAAGATGACTCTCGACGAATACAACGGCTTCTGCGCCGCGCTGCCGCACACCACCCATGTCGTGCAGTGGGGCGGCGCGCATGTCTGGAAGGTCGGCGGCAAGGTCTTTGCCATCGGCGGCTGGAGCGACGGCGAGGGCCTCGCCGTCACCTTCAAGGTTTCCGACATGGCCTATGACGTGCTCAAGGAGCAGCCGGGGCTCCGGCCCGCGCCCTATCTCGCCTCGCGCGGCATGAAGTGGATCCAGCGCCGCAGCGGCGAGAGCATGGATGCCGATGCGCTCAAGGATTACCTGCGCGAGAGCCACCGCCTCATTGCGGCCAAGCTTACCAGGGCGGTGCGCAAGGACCTTGGCCTCCCGCTCTAGCGCCTGCCGCCGCTGCCGCGGTGCCGGCCATTTTCATGCCCGGTTCATGTTGGAAGGGTTAACCAGTTTGGTGAATAAGGAGTAGCGGGCGGCGGAACGCTTCGCCCGCACAGGCATTGGAAAGCCAGTTACCGGAGAGAACGGCGACCATGTTGCGCAGGATCATCGTGCTGTCGGCCCTTCTGGCCGGCGTGTCGGCAGGGCATGCGGCGGGCTCCGTCATGCCCGAGGACGGTCGCGGCGAAGCCGCGTCGCCTGCCGGCGCCGTCATGCTGGCGCAGGCAGGCGACTACGAGGTCTTCTACGACGGCCGCGGCAACCGCGTCATCGTCGATCCCTACACCGGCAAGGTCGTCGCCGTGCAGCCGCCCGGCTCGCGCATGAGCCGCGAGGCGCTGCGCCGCGAGACGCGCCGGCAGGAACTGCGCGAGGACTACCGCGACGGCGACGTCCTGCTCGATGGGCCGGTCGACGGCGGCGGCTATTCCGACGACTATCCGGCGCAGCCCTCCGATCCCTACGGCGACGACTACTACAACGATCCCAACGCCTTCCCCGAGGCGCCCGGGCCGCGCGTCGTCGAGCGCGAGCCGCTGCCCGGCACGGACGACCAGCTCGCCGTGCGCGAGCCGCCGACCATCACCGAAAAGGCGATCGAGCCCTCCATCGCCGTGCGCGGGCGCGACGACATCGCGTCGCTGCAGGTCCTGCTCGACCGCGCCGGCGCCTCGCCCGGCGTCATCGACGGCCGCTTCGGCTCCAACGTCGACAAGGCGCTGGCCGCCTACAACGAGCTCACCGGCACGAGCCTGAAATCCACCGACGCCGAAGGCATCAGGCAGGCGCTGGCCGAGAGCGGCGGCGACGCCTTCGGCTCCTACACCATCACGCCTGAAGACGCCGCCGGCCCCTATGTCGCCTCGATCCCCGAGGACTACGGCGAGAAGGCCAAGCTCGAGCGGATGAGCTTCACCTCCGTGCCCGAGATGCTGGCCGAGCGCTTCCACATGGACGAGGCCTATCTCAAGGCGCTCAACCCGGAGGCCAACTTCAACCGGCCGGGCACCATCATCAAGGTCGCCAATTTCGGCAAGCTGGTGAACAGGCCGGTGGCGCGCATCGTCGCCGACAAGGGCCTGAAGCAGGTCCGCGCCTATGACGAGGCCGGCAAGCTGGTCGCCGCCTATCCGGCGACCATCGGCTCGACCGACACGCCTTCGCCCACCGGCATCCACGCGGTGTCGCGCGTCGCGCTCGATCCCAACTACACCTACAACCCCAAGATCAATTTCAAGCAGGGCGAAAACGACAGGATCCTGACCATCCCGCCGGGGCCGAACGGTCCGGTCGGCTCGGTGTGGATCGCGCTCGACAAGCCGACCTACGGCATCCACGGCACGCCCGAACCCTCCAAGATCGGCAAGACCGCTAGCCACGGCTGCGTGCGCCTGACCAACTGGGACGCGCGCGAACTCGCCAAGATCGTCAAGGCGGGCGTGCCGGTCGAGTTCACCGACTAGGGCAGGGCGGCGCTGCCGCCCGCACCGCTCCCGGCGGAGCGACGTTCGCCGACCGCCAGCCGCTGGCCGTTGGCCCCTGCAGGTGCCGGACCCGGACAATCGCCGACGCCGGCAAGCAAAATTTAACCATATTTGTCCACCCTTTGTCAGTCACTGGTCAAAGTTGGGGACAATCCGGAAGTCTCGCAGCCACGGTCGCCCGTCGATCCGAAGGCCTGTGCCGGCTTACCGGTTTGGTACGCGTTTGAGTAAGATCGTTCCTGCACAGTCATTGCGCCGTCTGTTGCGTCCATTGCTGATCACCTCCCTGGGCACCGCCTTTGCGGGCGCCGCCGTGTGGTCGGTGGCCGGCATGGTGGCGGTCGGCAGCTCCGCCGCCTTCGGTCCGGGCCAGCTCGTGCCCAGGCAGCATCACCACACCCTGAAGCAAGCCAAGGTGCAGGCGCCGGTCGCCTATGTCAGCACCGACAAGGCATCGCGCCCGGTCATCTCCAGGGCGCATCCCGTCATCGCCGCCAGCATCACCGGCAGCCTCGGCAAGTCCGCCCGCCATGCCGAGATCGGCCACGCGACGCGCTTCGACGCCGTCGTCCGGGAGGCGGCACTGACCTCCGAAAAGCTCGCCGCCCTGTTCGCGCACACCGACAATCCGGGGGAAGTCGCCGAAGTCCCCGGCGCGGACCGGTTCGCCTCGTCGGCGGCCGCCGGGGCCCAGACCCTGCTCGCCTATGCCGGTCCCGCGGCAGGCGCCGACGCCGGCACCGCGCTCTCCACCCTCCTGGTCGGCCCGGAAGGCGCAGACCCTGCCGCCGCCGCGCAGAATCCGGATGCCGAGGCCGATGCGGCCGCGGCGGTGCCGGTCTATGAAGAAACGCCGTCCAATGGTCCCCTGCCGCAGCCCAGCCCTCGCGCCGGCCAGGCCGATGTCCGGCCGGAGCCGCTGGCCGATCCGAAGGCTGCTGCCGGCAAGGCCGGCGAAGCCGAACCGGCCAAGCCGCAGGCCGTCGCCACTGCGCGGCCCGACGAGCCGGCGCAGAAGAAGAGCGGCGGCAGCCTCGGCCAGTCGCTCCGGAGCCTGTTCGGCGGTGGTGGGGCGCGGGCCGGCAACGGTGTCGCCGTCTACGACATCAGTGCCGCCAAGGTCTACATGCCCGACGGCAGCGTGCTCGAGGCGCATTCGGGCATAGGCAACATGGCCGACAACCCGCGCTACGTGAACGTCAAGATGAACGGCCCAACCCCGCCGCACACCTACAATCTCAGGATGCGCGAAACCCGCTTCCACGGCGTCGAGGCGATCCGCATGCTGCCCGTCGACGGCAAGAACAAATACGGCCGCGACGGCTTCCTCACCCACAGCTACCTGTTGCGCGGCGGCCGCGAGGAATCGCACGGCTGCGTCGCCTTCGCCGACTACCCGCGCTTCCTCGCCGCCTTCAAGGCCGGCAAGGTCAAGCAGCTGGTGGTGGTGCCGAACGGCGGGCGCGAGAGCTTCCGCCTCGCCTCCAACGGCAAGACCATCTGACGCCGGGGCAACGGCGGCGCCGGATCGCCGGCGCCGTCTTGGTCTAGCCATCGCCTGCCGGTTGCCGCTATGAGGCATGGGCAAGAGCTTTCCGGCAGGGGACACCGCGTGAAGACCGTTTTCCGATCGATCCTGTTTGCGGCCTGTCTTGCCGGCGCGCCCGCCCATGCCGAATGGAAGCCGGTCGAGAAGATCGAGCCCTATGCCATTTCGGGCAAGACCGGCCCCGAACTCTACGCCTCGATCGGCGAGAGCGGCCCGAAGGCCGGCAACGGCATGCGCACCATCGCCTACACCGACTTCAAGCTGACCTGGCAGCGCAAATACGAGCCGCAGGCCGACGGTGCCTGCACGCTGGTCTCGGCCACGCCCAAGCTCATCGTCACCTACCGGCTGCCAAAACCGTCCGGCGGCCTGCCGGCCGCGGTCCGCAAGAACTGGGACGTCTTCGCCGCCGGCGTCTACAAGCACGAGCAGGTGCATGGCGAGCACATCAAGGAGATGGTCAGGGCCATCGAGGCGGTCAGCATCGGCTTCTCGGCGCCGGCCGATCCGAAGTGCCAGAAGGTTCGCACCGAGCTCACCAAGCGGCTCGCCGAATTGTCGCTTGCCCAGCGCCGGAAGAGCAGCGACTTCGACCGTGTCGAGATGAGCGACGGCGGCAATGTCCACCGGCTCATCCTCGATCTGGTCAACGGCGGATAGCGGCCCCGTTCCTGGCCGCCCCGCTCAGTTCACGCTGGCGGTGCCCCGTTCGGCCAGCTCCACCAGCCGGTCGAAGCCGTCGCCGGTGCCGGCGATGCGCGCGGCCATGGCGTCGGCCCCGCCGAGGAAGGCCAGCTGCTCGGTGTATTTCATCTGCGTCCCCGCGCCGCCGGGCGCGAATTCGAGCGTCGCGAGCGAGGCCGAGATGCGCTCTCCACCCATGCTCATCTCGAAGCCGTAGATGATGCGCTGCCCGGGCAGGATGTCGAAATAGTCGGCGCGGAAGGTCAGCTCGGCCCCGTCCGGCATGCGCCAGCGCTTGCCCTCGATGCCGCCGATGCGGAAGTCGAACGTATCTTCCAGCACGCGCCAGTCGAGATGGCAGTCATTCCAGCGCCGCTTGAGCTCCCGGTCCGACCAGAAGCGGAAGGCATGTCGCGGGCTCGCCGGCAACTCGCGTTCGATGACGAAGGTGGTGTGCCGGACCGGGTTCATGACGTGCCGTCCTCCTCGGGAAACGCCTTCATCGCTTCGGCAAGCCGGTCGAAGGCCATGTTCATGGTGGCTTTGCGCGCCCGCACCCATTCGTCCATTTCACGGAAGGCGTCCGGCTGCATCGAAAAGGTGCGTGTCCGCCCGACCTTCCGGGAGACGACGATGCCGCCGTCCTCCAGCACCTTGAGGTGCTTCAGGGCCGACGGCAACCCCATGTTGGTCGGGCCGGCCAGCTGCTTGACCGTGGCTGGACCGAGGCTCAACCGTTCGACCATGCCGCGGCGGCTCGCATCGGCGAGTGCGGTGAACATGCGGTCGAGCGGGGCGGCTTCGATCATGGCAACACCTCCCCAGCCAGGAAACGTTGCGGCATGGCCTCGCGATAGGGGAACAGCGGGAAGTACGGCCTCGCCTCGGCGATCACGCGCCGTATCGACGGCCGCGCCACGAGGCGTTCGAAATAAGCGGCGAGCTTGTCCTGGCCGCCGCCGAACGGATGCACGATCGAGGCGAAGAACAGCACGGGTGCCGCGGCACAATCGGCGATGGTGAAGGCGTCGCCGGTTGCCCATGTCCGCCCCTCGAGCTGCGTTTCGATCACCGCATAGGCCGTGTCGAGCGCGCGCCTGGCGTCGGCGACGCCGATCGCATCATTGCCGCCGTCGGGCCTCAGCCGGTCGGTGACGATCTTCTGCATCGGCACGCCGACATGGAGATCGAAGAAGCGATCCCACAGCCGGGCGTCGAGGCACCGGTCTTCGACGGCGGGAAGGAGCTGCACCGGTCCCGGATAATGCCGCTGGACATATTCGATGATGATGCTCGTTTCCGGCACCACGCGGTCGCGCGCCGCGTCGTGCAGCACCGGGATCTTGCCGACCGGCCATTTTTCCATGAGCTGCGCCGCCGAGCCAGGATCGCCGAGATCGACCGTCACCGGGCGGAAGTCGGTGCCGTTCTCGTAGAAGGCGATCAGTACCTTGTGGCAGAACGAGGCGAGGGGATGGATGTAGAGCGTCAGCGTCGTCATCGAGGGATGTCTCAACAGTTTCCGTAGTTGGAAACTATCCCGGGCATTTCGGCCTGGCAAGAAAAACTTTCCGTCGTCGGAAACTGTTTGCGGGGCGGGGAGAGGCACCCTTGCACGAAACCCGGCACGGGTCTTTCTTCATAACGGCTTTGGAGGTTGGCCAATCGCCAACGCGCGGTCGTCATCCTGGGGCGGAGCAGGAGCGAAGCTCCGTCGCGGAGCCCCCAGGATCCATGCCGTGATGTCTGTCTTCGTGGATGGACAGCTTTTCCACGGGCTGGCGATTTTTTTGCCGGACTCAATTCACATGTCGCCGTTCGTCGCTCCCACAAACGCGTAACCCCGCGTCGAGCCGGCAAATCGCATGTGAAGCGACCCCCACCCCTGACCCCTCCCCACAAGGGGGAGGGGGATTCTGCGGCACCGCCGTCACGCGCCAACCGTTGGCGATCTTGGCCGCAGGGCGGCAAGCAAGTCCCCCTCCCCCTTGTGGGGAGGGGTTAGGGGTGGGGGTATGAGGCCGGTCAAACCCTCAAATCCCTTGCGGCATGGAAGCCTCGGGCGAGACGCCGACGCTGCCAATCTCCCCCCTTGCGGGGGAGATGTCCGGCAGGACAGAGGGGGGTGGGACGGAATGAGA